>JAADFN010000052.1 GCA_013152895.1 Acidobacteriota bacterium
GCCGTCGAAAGATGACGCTGGGCAGCCGTCTGGATGAAGTAGGCGAGCGCGGACGCCAGGATCCCCGTGATCAGCAGGGCACCCCACACGGCGCGGGGAGGAATGGCTGGGCGTTTGGCAACCGGCCAGGCGAACAGGAAGATCACGGAAACCCAGACCAGTTGCGCCGCCGTCAGGCCGCTCGAGTCGTGGCGCGGCGAGTAGTGCGAGAGCAGGGCGATGTGGACGCCGAACGCGACCGCGCCCAGGAGGGTGAGCAGATCACCGGTGGCGAGGCGGTCCGGCGACCAGCCGGTCAGCAGAGCCATCCCCACGAGGCTCAGGACGGTCGCGGCGATGTTGACGCGGCTCAGGCGCGTCCGGTAGAGCAGCCTGTCGGCCAACGGCGCCGCGATCACGAACAGGCCGGTGATCAAGCCGGAGTTGGTGGCCGTCGTTAATCCGAGGCCCCATGTCTGGAACAGGTACCCCGCTGCAAGAACGAGCCCGAGAAGCGCACCGGCGCGCAGAGCAGATGCAGTCAGCTTTCTTCCCCAGAGCGCTACGACGATCAGGGCTGCCAGGAGGAATCGTGCGGCCAGGAATGGCACAACACCGTCTACCGCGATGGCGTTCTTGACAACGACGAACGTCCATCCCCACACCGCAGTGACGCCAACGAGCGAGACAGCTGCAATCCAGGTCTTCATGCGGGGGAAGTGTACAGCCTGGTGGGCGCGCAGAGAAAGAGCCCGGAGCCCGTGGCGCCCACCCGTTTCTGGCGGGCGGGATAACTGAACCCGCACGCCTCAAGGGCCGGGACGAGAGACGAGTAGAAAAGGGGACGAAGCTGATGTCCTGAGCTAGTTCGCGGACAGGCAGAGGAATTGACGGGTGAACCCTGGTCGGCACCGCGCTCCCGGTGACGCGGCAACGGGGTCGATGGACTATCTTACGATTCAATCGTAAGATAGTCGTACGATGCACATCCACAGGTTCTTGGAGCACAGCGTCGACGAGCTTGACCGGAGCTTTCCAGTGATCATGGTGACCGGCGGCGGGGCGTTCCGCTGGGACCCGGCGCAATTGTGGCGCCTGTGCGTGAAGCGTACCCACTTGAGCAGGACGTTCATGTGATTCCTCCCGGCGCGATCTCGTGATGGTTCGAGAGCGGCATATCGCGCGTTCGATCCCGAAGCCATGACGGGGATCTTGGCCAACGCAGGCGTCATGGCCATTACCGGGCGGGGGCCGGTTTGAGCAAAGCCGGGTTGGGATGAACACAACCGGGATCGTGCCTCGTCATGAAGCTGGTACGATCGCCTTTGGAGGGGAGGGACTCGTGTCTGTCACATTACTGGAGCAACGGATCGACGGTGAGCGTATCTACTCCGGGAAGATTCTCGACCTCGAGGTCGACCGGGTCAAGCTTCCCAACGGGCATGTGACGATCCGGGAGGTCGTGCGGCATCCGGGCGCCGTCGTGGTTGTGCCCGTGCTCTCCGGGGACCGGTTGGTCCTCGTACGGCAGTACCGGTATCCCGTTGGGAAGGTTCTCCTCGAGCTCCCGGCGGGGAAACTGGATCCGGGCGAGGAGCCGTCGATCTGCGCCCGCCGTGAGCTTGGCGAGGAGATCGGAATGTCGGCCCGGCGCTGGACGCCGCTGGGTACCTTGTACACCACGCCCGGGTTCAGCGACGAGGTGCTCCACGTCTTCCTGGCGACCGATCTGCAACCCCAGGCCGGGCTCGGGCCGGATGACGACGAGTTCCTCGAGGCGTCGATCATGCCGAAATCAGAGGTGTTCACCCTGGCCCGCGAGGGAAAGATCCACGACGCCAAGACGCTGGCAGGACTTTTCCTGTGGCAGCTTACCGCTGGGCAGGAATGACCTGGAATCCCGGAACGTTCATATTCTCCGCCCCCATATCTCACTGACTTTCGTCGTGGGACGGCGGAGCCACCGGCCGGTGACGAACGTGGGCGCCGGCCTCCGGCGGTTGACGGACAGGCTCAGGCCACGCCGCGTTGTGCGTCGGAGGGGGGCGTGCGCGGGACTGGGCAGCACTGATCCCGGCGTCGTTGCAGATCGTTGATGACGGCGCGCTTGAAGCCGGCCGGACCAGACTGCTCGAGCAGGCGTCTCCGGTATCCGGCGATGTCGACCGCTTCGAGCGTGACGTCGATCGACTTGAAGAGCCTGGGGAGGAGCTCTCCCGGCGCCTGGATATGGTGCAGACCGCCGCTGTAGACCACGAGCATGTACCCTTCACCGACGGCTTCGAGAATGTCCGCGATTCCACCCCGAACGGTCATCGGTTGGCCGTTCGCGTCCAGGCCGTTCGGCCGCATCATGCGTCCCTCGGGGAGGATGCACACGACCGCGCGTTCGTCGATCCTGTCCATGACGGCCTTCCAGGTATCGTCTTTCTTCCGGGTCACGACGACGACGTTGTGCGCGATCATGCGGAAGAACAGGCCAACCTTGCGCCTCATGGTCTTGGCAGCAATTGGGAGAACCCCCCAACGGGCTATCTTCCACAAGAGGGGATTGGGCGCGGCGCCGACGAGGAGAGGTTCGTACAGGCTGGTGTGGTTGAGGATGGAAACCACGCGGATCTTCTCCCACAGGTCGGACGGAATCTCTCCGATCCACCGCACGGTATGGCGGTAGAAAACCTTGCTGACGACCTTGATCGACATCAGCAAAAGATACGAAAGAATACTCCTCATCACCTTTTTCAACCTCACGATCGGCTCGAGATACCGGTTGACCCGGATATCATAACGCATTTGCTGCCCCGTGTCTTCCCCTCCCGGGAACAGTGCAGGAACGCTTCGGGACGTTCACTCCGCTTTCTCATCCCCGAACGGCCTTTCGGTATTGCTGAAATCGGGGTGGTAGCTTTCGGGCGCTGATCTGAAATCCTGGATGAAACAGTTCTCGCCCGAGAGCGTGTCCTGGAGACCTTCAAGGGCGCGATCCCATTCACCCGCGGAAATGGGGCGGGACAGGAGCGGAAAGCGTCCCGCCCGTGCCGCAAAGTGAGCGGGGTAGTACTGAGCCATCAGGGAGACGCTCACCTGCGGAGAGAGGGCACCCGCGATCCACTTGAGGCTCTCGCGAATGCCGGCGATATCGTTGGGAAGCACGAGGAGGCGGATCAGGAGACCCCGCCGAAGCAGTCCGCCCGGGGCACGCACCCAGCTCGGCCCGACCTGGCGGTACATCTCGGCGATGGCCGCACGGGCGTGGCGTGGGTAGTCGGGGACACGCGAGTACGTGGATGCCATCGCCGGGTCGCTGTACTTGAGATCGGGCAGGTAGATATCGACGATCCCATCGAGCATGCGAAGAACCTCGGTCGAATCGTACGCGTTGGTGTTGTAAACGATGGGCAGATCGAGCCCGCGTCCGGCGGCGATAACCAGGGTCCGAACCAGCTGGGGGACCTGGTGCGTTGGAGACACCCAGTTGATGTTATGGCACCCGCGATCCTGGAGGCCCAGGAAGATCCCGGCGAGCTCCTCGTCGGACGTTGAGCGTCCGACAAATCGCTTGGGGCGCTGGGAGATCTGGTGGTTCTGGCAGAACACGCAGCGGAGGTTGCAGTTGGCCAGGAACACCGTCCCGGAGCCCATGTTCCCCGACAGGACGGGCTCTTCGCCATGGTGGGGGACCGCCGACGCCACGACCGCGCGATCCCCCGTTGCGCACACGCCGAGCTGCGTCCGGCGATCGATGCCGCAGGCGCGGGGACAGATCTCGCACCTGCGTAGCATCTCGTCCAGGCGCCGCGCCCTGGCTTCCAGCTCCCCGGTGCGAGCCAGCTCCAGGTAGCCTGGACGAAACGGCCGGCGGACGTCGCTCATGTTACGTTCTTACCACAGGCTGGGGCGTCTGTCTCGGCCCGCCTGCGGGCGATTACCAGTCGACGGCCAGACCGAGGTAGTAGCTCCGGGTCGCGGCGGGCGTCCACGCCGGCTGGTCGCCATCCATGTATCCAAACGTCGTGTACAGCTCGTCGGTGAGGTTGTTGATCCGCAGGTCGAGCCGTGCGCGTTTCGCCATCAGGAAGTCGGCGATCCTCCGGCCGAGGTCGCATCTCAACGAGAGGTTTGTCACGAAGAAGTCTTCATTCAGTCGGTCGACGAACCCGGGCTCGTGCCGTTTCTGCGGCTGTTTTCGGAGGTTTTCCGTGTTGTCGAGGTAGAACCTGCCAACGTAGCGCAGGGTCAGGAGCCCCTCCACGGGACCCGCCGTGCCCGTCAGTTGAAGTGTGCCGAGCCAGTCCGGAACGCCTGCGATGCTGTTGCCCGAATGATCGAGCGGATGTCCGTTCCAATCGTACTCGGTGAAACGCGAGAAGGTATTGAAGGAGTAGGACAGCGCCAGGTGCGCGCCCCAGCCCTCCCACGGATTCCATGCGGATTCGAGCTCGATACCCCTGTGGTTCGAGACGGCGCCGTTGGCCGTGATGGGAACACCGCTGTCGTCAAGCGCACCCGCCCACACGATCTCGTTGTCGAAGTGCAACCAGTACAGGTTGAGCTTGGCAAAGCCATGATTCCAGTGGCGCTCGCCGCCCAGCTCGTAATCGGTCAGCTTCTCTTTCTTCAGGTGGGTCCTCTCCGCCCAGTAGTCCTGGGGATCGTAGATGTCGCGGAACGCCGGCTCCCGGGCGCCTCGCGACACGTTGGCGAACAGGCTCCATCCCTTGGCTGGCCGCCAGCTCACCCCGAACCTCGGGAGGAAGTACGTGTACGTTTCGCTGAACGTGACGCCCTTGCGCCGGTCGTGGTCCATCTGGTACCGGTGCGACGTCCAGGTCGCCCCGCCAAAGATCGTCCACTTCTTTGCGACACGCCAGGTTTCCTGGACGAACGGCTGGACCGTGTGTTTGCCGACCTCGTAATCGTAGTACCGGTGATTGGGAGCCATGCCGGCGGGGTAGTGCTCGGCCCAGAGGACCTCTCCGTAGTGGCGTCCGCGATGCAGGCGAGTGGCGATGCCTCCCTGCAGGGTTGCACGCCCGTGATCGTGGCGCCACTGGAGCTGTCCGATCCACCCCCCGTCCCACATCTGCTCGTTGCGCCTGCGGATGAGGTCGGTCGTGTCGATCGTGCCCCCGTCCGGGCCGGTGACGGGGGGAAGACCGTAGGCGGGCATCCAGCGGTTGGTCTTGTACTGCTTGTAGTAGCCCCGTCCCTGGAAGTAGTACAGCGTGTTCTGGAGGGTCAGCGTGTCGCTCAGCTGCACCGTGGAGATCAGCTGTTCCTGGGGCTGGAGATAGTGATCGACCTCGCCCGGATAGGTCAGTGGATTGAACCTCCGGTCATGCCGCCTGTTTCCCGTGATCTTCCCGTCAAGGTACGCCTTGGAAATGCCGTCGTAGGCGAGGTGCGTGTCCTCGGGTCCACCGAAGAGCACCAGGCGCAGCGTGCTTCGCCGGCCGTAGTGCTCGATCGTGGCGAAGTAGTTCCACATGTGGACCCATGACTGGTCCCGGTACCCGTTCGTATCGATCTTGGACCATCGCAGCGTTGCGGCCCAGCCGTTCTTGGACATGCCGGTGTCGTATTGAAAGAACCGTCTCAGCGTGTTCCACGAGCCGCGGAGAACGGAGACCTGGACCCGCTCGTGCGGAGAGGGCGCCATGGTTCGCAGGTCGACCGATCCGCCGATCGCGCTGCCCCCGTACAGGTTCGTGCCGACGCCGCGCTGGACCTGGATGCTACCCGTCGTCGAGAGGAAATCGGCCAGATCGATAAAGTAGACGCCGTGTTCCTCGGCGTCGTTCAGCGGAACGCCGTTGAGGCTCACCGCGGTCCGGCGCATGTCGAAGCCGCGCAGCGTGAAGTACGAGTACCCGATCCCGTTGCCGTTGTCGTTGTACGCGTAGAACCCCGGGACCTGGGACAGGAACATCGGCACGTCCTGCCCCCAGGAACCACGTTCGATCTCGGCGCGGGTGACGTTGCTGAACGTGACCGGCGTCTCGCCCGGCGTGGCGCGGTTCGCCCGGACCTCGACGGCTTCGGAAAAGACCCGGACCGGCTTGAGGACGATGTGGAGCGCGCCGGGCGCCCGGTTGAGCACCATCGATACCGGCATGAACGCGTGGGCACGAACCGTAACGGTGAGCGGCCAGGCGGGCGGGGACGGAATCGCGATCGAGAACTCGCCGGAGCGACCGGTCGTGGCCGTGTAAGCCTTCGTGGCGACAGCCACTTCGACGTGAGCCCCCGCAACCGGTGTGTGATCCGGAGCTTTCACGTCTCCGTGAATCGTGAGTGTACCGGCAATCCCCACGACGGGTGCCAGCAGGGCGGCGAACAACGCAACACGAAACGAACGCATCACAACCTCTTTTCTCATTCCGGTGAAGGGGGTAGGGAGGATGAAGCCGCTTCGGGCCGCGGGTGGGCATGTCCTACGTTCCCAGTTCCCTCCGCCGGTATGACCCGGATCAGGTTCGAGGGGTGTATTCTCAGCCCGATGGGCACCCCCCTGGAAACGCCTGTCGGCGTTACAAGCCAAAGAACCGTTGCCATCCTACGGCTCGTCTCCAGGAGTGTCAAGAGGATCGGCGTAGCGTTATACTTTGGAAGACGATGATCTCGAACGAGGGTGTTCATTTTAAGAAGGGTGGTGACCGATGGCGAAGACGATCGTCATGATCCACGGGATGTTTTCGGCGTCCTGGGTGTGGGAGCGGTATGTGCCTTTTTTCGAGGACGCGGGATGGAGGTGTATCGCGCCGACGCTTCGGTATCACGACATCGAGCCCGGGAGCGCGCCTCCCGGCGAGTTGGCGACGACCAGCGTGCGTGACTACGTCTCGGACCTCGAGAAGCTGATCCGCGGTCTCGACGAGGCGCCCGTCCTCATGGGCCACTCGATGGGCGGGCTCCTAGCCCAGATGCTGGCAGCCCGTGGGTCGGGGCGGGCCGCGGTTCTGCTGGCTCCGGCAGCGCCTTCGGGCGTCATGGCCCTCTCTCCATCGGTGATCAAGTCCTTCCGGCGACCGCTGACCACGTGGGCGTTCTGGCGCACGTCGTTCCGGCCCGATTTCAAGACGGCGGAGTACGCCTTCCTCGAGGGGTTCCCGGAGGAAGAACGCCGGGGGATGTGGGAGCGGATGGTGTACGAGTCGGGCCGGGCGATCTTCGAGATCGGCCTGTGGCCGTTCGAGCACGCCACGAGGGTCGACCGGCGCGCCGTGAGATGTCCCGTCCTCACCGTTGCCGGGGGCAGGGACCGGGCGACGCCGGCCTTCGCCGTTCGCAAGGTCGCCCGCCGCTACGGCGCGGCCTATCACGAGCTGCCAGAGCACCATCACTGGCTGCTGGCGCAGACGGGCTGGGAGGACGTGGCCGCCCTGTGCGCCGACTGGCTCAACGAGCTTTCCTGATCCGCAGGCGCCCGGGCTGGATCGATAGGCACCTTTCAAGGCGTGGACTCAAGAAAAGTCATGGCTCGTGGTGACGGCGGGGGCGGGAAGGACGGAGAAACGCCGGGCACGGATGGAGACGTCGCCGGCGCGCTTCTGGAGCGTGCCCTCGACGATGAGCGCGGGGTTGGCGACGATCACGGAGCGCTGGCGGCGGAAGAGCTCGGGACGGATGATCGCCTGGACCATGCCGGTCTCGTCCTCGATCGTGATGAAGACGACGCCCCCCGCGGTCCCCGGACGCTGGCGGACGATGACGGCGCCGGCGGCGCGGACCGAGCGGCCATCCGGCAGGCGGGCCAACGCTGCGATTGGCGTGACGCCTGCGGCATCGAGCGCCGGGCGGAAATGACTGAGCAGGTGGGGACCGGTGGTCAGGTGAAGCCCAGCGTAGTCGGCGACGGTCTCCTCGAAGGCGCTCATCTCGGGCAGCGGCGAGTCGCTCCCGGTGGGAAGACGCTCGAGCAGCGGTCCCGGGCGGCTCGCCACCTCCGCCGCCCGCCAGAGGGCCTGCCGGCGGGTGAGCTTCGGATTGCCGGGATCGAGCGAGGCGAGGGCGCCCACGTGCGCCAGGAGATCGAGCTCATCCCCGCCGAGACGGCAACGTTCGGCAAGATCGGCGATCCCGGCGAACGGGCCGTTTTCACGCTCATGCTCGATCCTCTCCCCGGTGGCCTGCCGCAATCCCTTCACGTAACGCAGGCCGATCCTGACCGCACCGTCTTCGAGGCGGCACCGCCAGCCGGAGCGCTGGACGTCTGCCGGCCGCACCTCGATGCCGTGCCGCTGGGCGTCCTTGACCACCGTGGCCGGGTGGTAGAACCCCATCGGCCAGGCGTTGAGCAGCGCCGTGACGAAGGCCGCGGGGTGATGGCGCTTGAGGTAGGCCGAGGCGTAGACGATGAGGGCGAAGCTGGCGGCGTGGGATTCCGGGAAGCCGTAGAGGGCGAACGATGTGATGGCCGTGACGATCTCTTCCTGTGCCTTGCCCGTGATCCCGCGCCGGGTCATGCCGCGCCGCAGCCTGGCCTCGATGGCCCGCATCCGCTCGGTGGAGCGTTTGAACCCCATGGCGCGCCGCAGCTCCTCCGCCTCGCCCCCTGAAAAACCCGCCGCGGTCATGGCGATGCGCAGGAGTTGTTCCTGGAAGAGCGGCACGCCGAGGGTGCGCTCGAGGATCGGCTCGAGCGAAGGATGGGGGTAGGTCACCGGCTGGCGTCCCTGGCGCCGCTCCAGGTACGGGTTGGTCATGTTACCGGCGATCGGGCCGGGACGGATGATGGCCACCTGGACCACGAGGTCGTAGAAGCAGCGGGGCGCGTTACGCGGCAGGGATGCCATCTGGGCGCGGCTCTCGATCTGGAAGACGCCCACGGTATCCGCGGCGCGGATCATCTCGTAGGTCGCCGGATCGTCCGGCGGCAGGTGGGCGAGGTCGATCTCCACTCCCTCGTGGCTCCGGATGAGGGGGATCGCCTCCTCCAGGACGGCCAGCATCCCGAGCCCGAGCAGGTCGACCTTGATGATGCCGAGATCGGCGATATCGTCCTTGTCCCACCCGATGACGGTGCGGTTCTCCATGGCGGCTGGCTCCAGGGGAACGATCTCGTCGAGACGTCCGGCGGCAAGCACCATTCCGCCCGAATGCTGGCCGAGGTGACGCGGCAGGTGCTGGATCTTCCACCACAGCCGGGAAAAGTGCCGCGCCGGCGGCGAGGCGGGATCGAGGCCGGCGGCCCTGAGCTCGTCATCCATCGCCCGTGTGCCATCGCGAAACTCGGAGGCGGCGTGACGCCCGAAGCGGCGGGCGATGCGTCCGGCCTGATCGAGGGAGAGCCCAAGCGCCTTGCCCACGTCCCGCGCCGCCGAGCGCCCGCGGTAGGTGATGACGTTGGCGGTCATCGCCGCGCCGTGGGGGCCGTAGCGCCGGAAGACGTACTGGATGACCTTCTCCCGCTGCGCGCCCGATGGCAGGTCGAGATCGATGTCGGGCCACTCGCCCCGCTCCTCGGAGAGGAAGCGTTCGAAGAGGAGGTCCATCTTCACCGGGTCGATCGCCGTGATCGAGAGGGCGTAGCAGACGGCGGAGTTCGCGGCGGAGCCCCGCCCCTGGGCCAGGATCCCTTCGCGCCGGCAGAAGGCCACAATGTCCCAGACGATCAGGAAATAACCGGCGAGGTCGAGCTTCTCGATCAGGTCGAGCTCCTGGGCGAGCTGCGCCCGGGCACGGACGGTCAGCGGGCGGAACCGGGTGCGGGCTTCTCTCCACGTGACGGCGCGCAGGAACGACGCCTGCGTTTCCCCCGGGGGGACCGGGTAATCGGGGAAGCTGTAGCCGAGATCGTCGAGCGTGAACTGGAGCCGGTCGGCGAGCTCGGCAGCGGCATGGATGGCGTGGGGGAAATCGGCAAAGAGCCGCGTCATCTCCTCTCCAGACTTGAGGCGCCGCTCCCGGGTCCGATCCAGGAGACGCCCGGCGCTGTCGAGCGAAACGCCATGCCGGATGCAGGCGAGGACGTCGGCCAGCTCCCGGTCGTCGCTCGCGGCGTACCGGACGCCGTTGGTCGCGACGACGGGCAGGCGCAGCCGGCGGGCCAGCTCCATCAGCGCCCGGTTGCGGTGCTCCTCGTCCCGGACGCCGTGCCGTTGCAGCTCGACGTAGAGGCGGCCCCGGAAGGACGCGGCGAGACGTTCGAGCAAATCACGGGCTGCCAAGGGACCGTGATGGAGCAGCGTGCGGACCACCGGTCCTTCGTCCCCTCCCGTCAGGCAGACGAGCCCCGCCGCGTGCGCGGCAACCTGCTGCCAGGAGGCGCGTGCCTGTCCCTTCGGCCGTCCGCGGGCAGCGGCGGTGAGCAGCCGGCACAGGTTGCGGTAACCGGTCCGGCTTGCCGCCAGGAGGGTCAGGCGGGGGAGAGAGCCGGTGGGCTGGGGAGCGGGGGAGGTGTGGGGATCGGCGGGGAGATCGCTGATCGTGATCTCGGCGCCGACGAGCGGCTTGATCCCGGCCTCGCGCGCGGCGCGGAAGAACCTGGGCGCGGCGTACACCCCGTTGCGGTCGGTCAGCGCCACCGCGCAGATCCCGAGCTCCGCCGCCCGGTGCGCGAGATCTTCCGGCGGCGAGGCGCCCTCGAGAAAGGAGAACGCGGAGAGGGCGTGCAGCTCGGCGTATCTCGCCCGCATCATTCATCGTCCATCTGCTGCAAAGCGGGATGCGCCTGGATCATGAAAGCTAGTCATACACGCCGTCCGCGTACCAGTTTCCGGCCGGGCGGTCACGAAAGATCCTGTAGAGACGGCCGTCCGAAACCTCCACGTCCCAGTACTCGCGATCCATCGGGGTCTCGCTCCACCATCCGGCTTCGTACTGCCACGGCCCTGACGCCACCCGGATCAGTCCCTGGATGTGGAGGGCGGCGCCCGCCGGGGAGCGCAGGGAAACCGGCCGTGTCCGGGCGGGAGACGTTCCGCCGTTGGGGCAGTCACTCTCATCTACGATGACTTCCAGGGGAACGGGCGGGCGCAGCGTCCGGACCGCCAGCAACCCCGGGCTCCGGTGGCGGCGCACGGGACGGACCTTGGGAGGGGGCGGCGGGTCGAAGGACACGACTTCGACCGCTCCAGGCGTGTGGGTGTTCGCCACGCGGGGCGAGCCCACCCGGCCGGGACCGAGCCGGGCCGTGGCGCGGGCGAGAACGGCCGCCAGCTCGCTCGGGGGAATCTCCGGCGCACCGAAGAGCGTCAGCTGGGCGCGGCGCGGCCGGTCGGGGTGGGCGGTACACCGGACGCCGACGACCGGCGCCTGGGGAGGGCCGGATTCGAGATCGAGACGGACGATGGCGCCCAGCGCGCGAGCGTCGGTGGAGGGCGCGGGCAGCCGGATTTCGCGGCGATCGGCGCCGCCGGGCTCGAGCTCGAGCTCGATTTCGAGGAGCGTGCACCCTGCACCGGCCGCGTCGAGACGGCGCATCAGCCTGCCGGTCAGCTCCCCGATGGTGAGCATCAACGGCTCCAGCGTCAGCACCGGCCACTCCAGCGCCATCCCCTCCGTCAGCACCGGTTCGGGGTGACGGGGCACGAGGGGCGTTGGATCCTCCCCGCGGGCGGCCCGGTGGGCGCGCTCTCCCTCCGCCCCGAGACGCCGTACGACGTCCGGGGCGGGGAGCCGTGCAAGCTCTCCGAGCGTCGCGATACCCCAGCGCCGCAGACGTTGCTCGAGGCGGGACGTCGGATCGAGGACCCCGATCGGCAGGGGCGCGAGGAAAGCGGCCTCGTCCCCCGCCGCAACGATCGTCACCGTCGCCGGATGCCTGGCGGCGAGGCGGGCGGCGAGGCGGGAGCCTGCGATGCCGGCACGGATGAAGAGCCCGAGCTTTGCGGCTGCCCGCCGGGCGAGGGTGGCCAGCTCCGCCTCGCCGTCCGGACCGGGGAACAGCCGTTCCATGCCGTCCACACCGGCGAGAACGAGATCGTTCGCCGCGTCTTCCACGCACGGCGAGAGACCGTCCGCCACCTCCAGCAGCGCCTCGTGCGCGGAGCGCTCGCTGACGGGGTCGCGTCCGCGAACGGTGAGATCGGGGAAGATCGCCCGGGCCTGGGCGAGGCTCATCCCGGTCCGGACCCCGACCTTTCGCGCAGGCCTGGAGACGGCCGCGAGACGGGCTGCAGCGCCGCTTCCCTCGCACACGGCGACCGGCTGACCGGCGAGCCCGGGGTTGCTACGGAGCAGGGCCGCCAGCGGGAAGAGGGGAACGAAGAGCGCCGCGATCCTGCTCATCGTTACCCCGCGAGTCTTGTGGCACGCCGCGGAGCATGGACAGGGACCGTCCGTATCGCCACAACGCCGGGAGGATGTTCGTGGATGCAGTCACCGGTAGATGCTGCGCATGCGGCCGCCTCATCCCCGTTCTCCGTCTTCGTCTGTAGCGTGCCGGCTGTGCCGATCCGCGATGACCGCAGCAGTTCCGCCGCCCGCTGACCGGGCCGTCCGCCGCGGCGCCGGAGGATCGTGCAGCCAAGGTGCAGACCCTCCAAGAGCGCGGAGACTCCTGGCCGCCCGCTCCAGGCGCCCCGTCCGCGGAAGAAGCGGGCGATGGCGGTCGTGGTGTGGCCCGCAACCGGGTAGGGAGAGGACAGCAGCACCGTGCCTCCCCGGGCGGCGGCCTCCCGCGCGATGCGCATCCACGCACCCGGCGAGACGCGCCCGCGTACCGGCGGCAGCCCGAGGTCGATGACCACCAGCGGAAACCCGGCCTGGAGCGTCAGCTCGGTCATCTCCAGGGCCCCGGGGAGACGCCGTGGACGTAGCCACAACAGACGCTCCAGGTCGACGCCGGCCTCGCGCGCTCCCTCGGCGTCCAGCTGATCCCCGAGATCGACGAGGGCCGCGATCTCCCCGCGCCCGGTGACCTCAGCCAGCGCTGCCAACACCGCCGTCATCCGCCCGCACGACCGCGCGCCCACGAGCTCGGTCACGGCGCCCCGCGCGAGCCCGCCCTCCAGGACGGCGTTCAGCGCCCCCAGGCCGGCCGGCAGTGGCGTTTCACGGCGTTCCCGGCGCCGCTGCAGGACGAGCTCGGCGCCCCGTACAACCCACCCGTCCAGTTCCTCCGGCAACGGCCTTCGCCGCAGCCGTTCCGACACGACCCGAAGCCGTCCGGCGCCGGACGCCGCTGCCATGTCGCCGGTGTGCTCGCCGTTCTCCTCCCGCCATGGCAGCATCCCGCACCCGGGTGCCGCCTCGTTCCATGCCTCTCCTCGCTCATCCGGAACACTCTTGAAAGAACAACGAATAGCAACAGCGTCCACGGCAACTCCTCTCCATTTCCCAGGATACTATAAAAAAGGTATAAATCAATGAATTCTTCGCCGCGGGGGATGGCAGGAGGAAAGGCCACGGATGTGCTCTCCCCGTTCCTTCTATACACGAGATTTTTCATTGACCGGCATTCGTGTTCGTCGCGAGACCGTGGAGGCGCCTTGTAGGCCCTGCTTGTAGCAGGCCCGCGGTCAGCGCCCGGGAGGCCCTGCTTGCAGCAGGCCCGCGGTCTTGATCCCGAGCCGTTCTGCACGCGAGCGTG
>JAADFN010000053.1 GCA_013152895.1 Acidobacteriota bacterium
TCAACTTCACCCTTCCAGCGCGCGACGGGACTGCAACGACACGGATCACGCGCCATCCGGAAGCCAAGAGCTCCTTGACAACGGCTGCGTTCCGACGACGATCCGATTCCCGCCCTTCCGACGCCAGAAAGAAAACAACAGGCCTGCCGGTGGGGCCCACCGGAAAGGCCTCGGTCTTTATGTCGGCGGATACGTCCACGCCGGCGGCCCTCGGCCCTTCCCATGCCGCGCTCATCAACCTTGCAACCCGTGCAAAAAGCCAGCTCGGCATCGCCGTCGCCAGATACTCCAGGACCGTCTCGATGGGATGGCGCAACCTGTACGTGAGGAAGCGAAGACGGACCCGTGCCCGGTTTTCAAAGAGCCCCCGCTCACCTTGTGGCGCTCGATCATCGTTCAGAAACGGTTCCCCAGGTCTCTCCTGCTCGCTGACCTCGTCAGCCCGAGAGAACCGGTTGGATTTATCGGAATCATGTTCCTGCGTCATCACCCGCTCATAGTACAAGATTTGAAGCGGTTGAACTGCATCACCGTTACGAGGTGCTGCAAGGGGCACACCCGAGAGCCTCCCAAAGCTCGACCATTCCAAGGACCCTGCAGCATCCACCGAACCGATCTTGCGGTACCATGGGGCGTGGTTTTGAGGAGGTTGCCATGCGCGAGATGAAGCTGTTCCTTGCAGGGCGTTGGGTTGATGGCGAGGATGTCATCGAGGTTCATTCTCCGTACGATGGGAGGGTCGTCAGCCGGGTGTCCCGGGGCGGGGCGACACAGCTGGAGGCGGCCGCGGCAGCTGCTGGGAGATTCGCGCCCGCAATGGCGAGGATGGCTCCGTGGAAGCGTGCAGCGATCCTGGAACGCGCGGCGGCGTTGATCCACGAGCAGAAGGAAGCCCTGGCCCAGGCGATCAGCGAGGAGGCCGGAAAGCCGATTTCCCTTGCCCGCGGCGAGGCCGGCCGCTGCTATGACACGTTTACCGAAGCCGCCCGGGTCGCCCGCGATCCGCGCATCGAGACCCAGGACCTCGGCGGGTTCGCCTCGGGGGCTGGCCGGCTGGCGTTGATCCGCCGGGTGCCCATCGGGCCGGTTCTCGCCATTACGCCGTTCAATTTCCCGCTCAACTTGGTCGCCCACAAGGTGGCGCCCGCCATCGCCGCCGGGTGCCCCGTGGTGCTCAAGCCGGCGAGCCAAACGCCGGGACCCGCCCTGATGCTGGCCAAGATCCTGGAAGAAGCCGGGCTGCCCGAAGGCGCCCTCTCCGTCATCCCCTCCCGGGGAACCGATGCGCAGGAGCTCGCAACGGACGATCGCTTCAAGCTCCTGACATTCACCGGGTCGATGGACATCGGGTGGAAACTCAAGCAGCTCGCGTGGAACAAACGCGTCGCGCTCGAGATGGGCGGCAACGCGGCCGTGGTCGTCGCACCGGACGCAATCGATCTGGAGGGGATCGCCGCTCGCATCGCCGGGGCGGCCTACGGGTACGCCGGCCAGTCGTGCATCAGCGTCCAGCGAATCTACGTCGCGGAGACGATCTACAACGAGATGCGGGATGCTCTCGTCGCTGCGGCCGAGACGGTCACGTGGGGCGATCCCGCGGATGAGAACGTGGTGTGCGGTCCCGTCATCGATGAGGCCAACGTCGTGAGGCTCCTCGAGTGGATCGGCGCGACCCGTCACCACCGAAGCGCGCTGCTCACAGGGGGAAAGCGGGAGGGCAACATCATCACGCCCACGCTCCTCGAAGGCGTTGATCCCGAGCAGCCGGTGGTGGCCAACGAGGTTTTCGGGCCCGTGGCCGTCCTCGACGCCTACGAGGACGTGCAGCAGGCGATCCACATGGTCAACGACTCGCGCTACGGCCTCCAGGCCGGGATCTACACCCAGGACATCGACGCCGTGCAGACGTTCTGGGAGGAGGTCGAGGCTGGCGGCATCATCCACAACGATGTGCCGACCTGGAGAACCGACCCGATGCCGTACGGCGGTGTCAAGGCGTCCGGCGTCGGCCGCGAAGGCCCGCGGTACGCCTACCTGGAGATGACCGAGGAGCGCATGCTCGTCGTCAGGAGATGAGGAGCTATCCGTTCCATCCGGCCCTTCCGCTCCTGTGTCGCGTTCCCGTCTTCGCCAACGAGTGGGACGTGAGTGACGGCCTGGCGAGGGTTTTCCGGACCGGTTGCCCGGTAACCGCGCTCGTCGCAGCCACGGCAGCTTCCGGGGAGTGTCTCCGCCGTTGCGCGCCGGTGTCCACGAGAACCGATCTTGACGGTTTTCCCCTTGAACGTTAGTCTCAACTCCCCTCTTGGGGACGCGGAGGTAGCATGAACATCAAGACCATCGGCGTTGTCGGCGCGGGGCAGATGGGCAATGGCATCGCGCACGTGGCGGCACAATCCGGCTTTCAGGTCATTCTCAGCGATATCGAGCAGGCCATCCTCGACCGGGCCATCGAGACGATCTCGAGGAACATGGACAGGCAGATCAAGAAGAACCTGATAAGCGGGGATGACAAGAAAGCGGCCATGGAGCACATCGGCACAACGACGAACCTGGCCGACCAGTGCAAGGCCGATCTCGTCATCGAGGCTGCCGTCGAAAACTTCGATATCAAGGCGGAGATCTTCCGTCAGCTGGACACAACGTGCCCGCCGGAAACGATTTTCGCCTCCAACACGTCCTCGATCTCGATCACCAAGCTCGGCGCCATCACCTCCCGCGCGGAGCGTTTCATCGGCATGCACTTCATGAACCCCGTTCCCATGATGAAGCTCGTCGAGATGATCCGCGGCCTCGCAACCACCGACGATGTGTACGACACCGTCCGGTCGGTGGCCGAGACGATGGGCAAGATCCCCGTAGCGTGCAACGACTTCCCGGGGTTCGTCTCGAACCGAGTCTTGATGCCGATGATCAACGAGGCGATCTTCGCCGTCTTCGAAGGCGTCGCGTCCCCGGAGGCCGTCGATCAGATCATGAAGCTCGGGATGAACCACCCGATGGGGCCGCTGACCCTCGCCGATTTTATCGGGCTCGACACGTGCCTCTACATCATGCAGGTGCTGTACGACGGGCTGGGCGACCCGAAATACCGGCCGTGCCCGCTGCTCATCAAGATGGTCGATGCGGGTCGGCTCGGCCGCAAGTCGGGACGCGGTTTTTACGACTATTCCGGCGCCTGATGGACGTGCTGTGCCAGGTTTGTGGCGCCAAGAACCCCCCGGATCGCGAGGTCTGCGAACGGTGTGGCGCAAAGTTGCTGATCGTGTCGGGTCCGGCCGACGCCGAAACGCCCGAGCTGACCGAGGAGGCATTCTTCCAGGCGCAGGAGGCGCTGGAAGAGCACCTCATCGAACGGATCACCGCGCTCGAGGAGGGGTTCCGCCAGCTTTCGGCCATCATGGCGGCCACCGCGGCACGCACGGGCCAGATCGAACACAACCTGACCGTGACCCACGCCGGCGTCGAGGTGCTCGGCGAGCTGCTCGAATCCAGGGGCGTCCTCTCACGAACCGAAATCGCCGACGGCTGGGAACGCTCCGTCGATCGCGAGATGCTATCGAGAAACCTGTCCCTGCGCTTTAGGGAACGTTCCCAGAGGATCCTGTCGCAGGCCGAGCATGCCGGGCACGCAACGCCCGAGTTCCGCCGCCAGCTTCGCGTCTTGGAGATCGCCCTGCTCGGCCGCCAGCCCGACGTGGCACAGACCCGGCTGACCGAGCTCGTCCGCCTCGCGCCCGGCAACGATGAGCTGTGGAGCTTCGTCGGCGAGACCGCGTTCGAGACGGGAGACCTCGAAACCGCGCGGATCGCCTTCCGCAGGGTCCTCGAGTTGCGCGGCCCTCACTACGAGACCCTCATCTATCTCGGCACGGCGCTGTCCGACCTTGGCGAGCTCGACGAGGCGGAGGAGGTGCTGCGGCGCGCCCTCGACATGGCGCCCGAGTCGTTCCTGCCCCGGTTCACCCTCGGCGCTCTCGACGTCGTCCGGGAGCGTTTCGAAGCCGCGCTGCCGCTGCTCGAATCCGCCAACGAAATCGAGGAGTTGCCGCAGGTCCTGTACCTGATCGGCATCTGCCGGCTCAACCTGCAGCAGACCGGCCGTGCCATTGCCGCTTTCCGGAGGGCTGTCGAGCTGGCGCCCGATTACGAGGACGCGCTCTATCAGCTTGGCCTCGCCTACCTCCGCCGCGGCTGGACCCGCCAGGCGATGCGGGCTTTCCAGCAGGTTCTCGATCTCGATCCGCAGCGGCTTCAATACCAGGAAACCATCCGGCTCCTCCGGCTCCAACGCCCGTCCAACCTGCCGCCCGAGGCCGAGGAGGCGGCACAGGAAGCCGAAGTAGCGTTGGAGGGCCAACACCCCGAAAAGGCGCTGGATCGTTTCGAGGCGGCCATCCGTCTGGCGCCCACCGAGCTCAGCCTCCACGCGACGGCGGCGCTGCTCGCTTCATCGCTCGGAAAGACCCGCAGGGCGGTGTTTCACGCGCACGCCGTGCTCAAACAACCCCCGGCGGATTCTCCGGACGTTGGAGCGGCGGTCGTGGCGCTGCTCGAGTCCCTGCGCAACGCGCGCCGGCCCCTGGCCGCCCGGCGGCTCGCGCAACGCCTCTACCTCGGGGCTCCCGACGACCTGACACGCGGGCTCGCCGCGTACGAGCTCGCCCTTGCCGAAGCCGGGCTGGCCGAAGACCTTGAAGCGGCACGCGATATGGCCATGGAGGCGCTCGAGATCATTCCGCGGGAGCTACGCCACTACCCGCTGGCGCTCCTGGGCGAGATCGCCCTCAAACGGGGCCGTCCCCGCGAGGCGGTCGAGCACCTCGAACAGGCGGCGGAAGCCGCGCCCGTTCCCGGATTGCTACGCCAGCTTGCGATTGCCAGGCTGGCCGCCGGGGATACCGAGGGCGCCAGGGAGGCGATGGAAGAGGCGCAGAATGTGCCGGGGAGCGGACTCGAGGAGGAGCTCCTGGGTCACGTCCGGCGCCTGGGTTCTCTCCTGGCCGGCTTCGGCCGCGGGACCCGCTCGATTTACAGCCGTACGACGCACGGAGGATAGGATGCGCTGGACCAGGACCTTCATTCACACACTTCGCCACGACCCTTCCGATGCGGAGGTGGTCTCGCACCGGCTGATGGCACGCGCGGGCATGATCGCCAAGGTCGCCGCTGGCATCTACAACTACCTCCCGCTCGGCCTGAGGTCGATCCTCAAGCTCGAGGCGATCATCAGGGAGGAGATGGCGGCGGCCGGCTCCACCGAGCTGCTGATGCCCGCGGTGACGCCCGCCGAGCTGTGGCAGGAATCGGGGCGATGGATCAAGTACGGCCCGGAGCTCCTGCGCCTGAAGGACCGGCACGACCGCGAGTTCTGCTTCGGCCCGACGCACGAGGAGGTCGTCACCGACGTGGTGCGGCGCGCGATCCGCTCCTACCGCCAGCTCCCGGTCAACCTCTTCCAGATCCAGACGAAGTTCCGGGACGAGATCCGGCCCCGCTTCGGCCTGATGCGCGGGCGCGAGTTCATCATGAAGGACGCCTACTCCTTCCATGCCGACGCGGGCGATCTCGACATCGCCTACCGCGCCATGGAAGCGGGGTACCGGCGGATCTTCGAACGGTGCGGCCTCTCGTACACCCAGGTCGAGGCGGACACCGGCAACATCGGCGGGTCGGAGTCCCACGAATTCATGGTGCTCGCCGACACCGGCGAAGACGCCATCATCTCCTGCACGTGCGGGTACGGAGCGAACGTCGAGAAGGCCCACACCGGTGCTCTTCCCGGGCCCCCGGCCTGGCCCAAGCCGCTGCCGGCGAAACCGGAGCCGGTGTCCACCCCGGACACGAAGAGCGTCGAGGACGTTGCCGCCTTTCTCGGCCTTGCCCCGGCCCACCTGATCAAGACGATGATCTTCGAGACCGACCAGGAGTTCGTGGCCGCCCTCATCCGCGGCGACCGCGAAATCAACGAGGTCAAGCTCAAGAACGTCCTCGACTGCACGCACCTGCAGCTCGCCTCGCAGGAGAAGATCGAGAAGGTCACCGGTGGGCCGCACGGTTTTTCGGGGCCTGTCGGTCTCACGGAAATCCGCATCATCGCGGATCCCACCGTGATGGCGATGCCCGTTGCTGCTACCGGCGCCAACGCCGCCGACACGCACCTCGTCGGCGTCGTTCCCGGCAGGGACTTCGAGCCTGCCCTCGTGGCCGATATCAACCTTGCCACGCCGGGAGACCCCTGCCCGCTGTGCGACCGCGCCATGGAGGAACGGCGGGGTATCGAGGTCGGACATATCTTCAAGCTGGGCACGAAGTATTCCGAGCCGATGCACTGCACCTTCCTCGATGCCGAGGGCGAGGAAAAACCGTGCATCATGGGCTGCTACGGCCTCGGTGTCGGCCGGACGATCGCGGCCGCGGTCGAGCAGAACAACGACGACCGCGGCATCGTCTGGCCCCTGCCGCTGGCGCCCTACGAGGTCGTTCTCGTCCTGCTCAACGCCGACAAGGAGGAAGTCGTCAGCGTGGCCGACGAGCTGTACGGCAAGCTCGAAGCCGCTGGCGTCGAAGTTCTCTACGATGACCGGCCCGAGAGGCCCGGCGTCAAGTTCAACGACATGGACCTGATCGGGTTTCCCGTGCGCGTCGTTGTCGGCAAGAAGGGGCTTGGCGACGGCAACGTCGAGATCTCGCTGAGGCGGGACCGCGAACGGCGCATGACACCGGTCTCAGACACCGTGCAGGCCGTCACCGCCCTCCTCGACGAGCTCAGGAGCGAGCTTGCATCGTAACCTTCAGTGAGCGGGGCGTGCGCCTACCGGCGGCCGCCGACACGGCGGCTGCCACCGGAGCTCCGGCTGACCCTGGTGACGGTCCGGGATTGCGAGCTGACCGCTGCCCGGTGGACGATCCCGCCGCGTCTTCCTGCGCTGACCCAGGAAACCCGCGGCTCCACCGTACCGCGAACGGCCCGCAACCGGGCCCGCTCGAGGTCGGACCGCCTGACATCGAGCCGCGCGGCGATTCTCGGCGACCGGAGCCCGGCATCGATCCGCAGCCGCAATTTCACCCTGTACGGCTCTCGCAACCCGACGACCATCGGGTGCTTCCGGTTGAAGGGGATCGTCCCCGTCAGCGCCGGACCCGAAAACCCCCTCGGCCGGCGCAGCGGCTTGCCCCTCCGTAGAACGACAGGGAGCGGGCTGGGCGGGTTGAACGAGAACGGCGAACGGCATCCGGGGTATCCCGGCCACAGATCCGGATATCCCCACATGTACGGCGGCCACATGAACGTGGAGAACACGGGCTCCAGCGCGTCGAACTGGGCGCTGAACCCGGCCAGAGGATCCCAGTACCACTCCGCGTGCCATCCGTACGGCACGTTCCAGGCCCAGCGGATCGAGTTGTACTGCTCGACGCGGAACCAGAGCATGGTTTCCCAGTCGGACCATGTCGACATCACCGCAGGAAGAACACCCTGCGCCCACATGAAGCCCGGCTCAAACCCGAAGAACGTGTTGCCGATGATCTCACCGTGCAGCTGGCTCAACGGTCCCGCGGCCGTCACGCGTCTCCAGCGGATCTTCCCATCAGGCCCTTGGCTGGCCACCATGGGTGGCAGGACGTCCACTCTGGAGTACAGGTCCGCCCGGGCGAGGGTCAGCTTCCAGCTCCGCTGCCGCTCCTCGACCCATTTCATCAGCCCGCTGTCCGTCCGGTGGCCGATCCACAGGCGGGAAAAGAAGGTCGATTGACGCAGCAC
>JAADFN010000054.1 GCA_013152895.1 Acidobacteriota bacterium
CCAGGACCTGTCGGGCCGCCTCGGCCTCGATGATCCACTTCTTCAAGGCGTCCGCCTGCCGCCGGGGAAGGAAGACGTGGATGGTGGAGTCGTCAGCACCGGCGCTTCGCGCCTCGGCTTCCACAGTCCCCGAGGAGGCGGACCACCCGTCCCGGACCCACACGGGGATGGCCTCCTGTCCCGGGGGAGGGGGCTCGGCGCCAAGGTGCAGGAGGAGGTTCCTGCGGATCTTCGGGGTGCCCTGGGTCAAGGTGATCCCGCCCAGGACCCGCTGGACCGACTCGCCGAACAGCTGTTCGCGCCGGGTGGCAATCTCTGCTGGCTGCTGGCGGAGCGCGGTCCTGCGCTCGGTGAGCTCCCGCTCCCACTCGGCGCCCTCGGTGGTCTGGAGGCGGTACTCATCGCCCACGACCATGAGGACCCCCTCGGTGGCGAGTCCGGCGAGGACGTCCTCCACCCGCTTCCGGAAGGGCCCCGAGTCCCGGGCGATGTCGTCGATCAGGAGGTCCGCGAGGATCGTGGGCGTGGCGCGAAGCCCCTGGTCCACCGGTTCGCTGCGGGGCAGCTTGCCGATGAGGAAGACGAGTCCACAGAGGTCCTTCCGGAGCCGCCCTTCCTCGGTCTCGTCATCGAGCTTCTGGATGCGGGTGTTGATCTCGTTGAGGAGGACGCCCGTGTTGACGAGGCTGGGCGCCAGGGCCGTGAAGAGATCGCTCGCCGGGATGGCGGCGCCGAGACTTCTATCGGCGATGGCGACGAGGGAGTCATAGAGGATGCGGAGCTGGGAGCGGAGCTGGCTCTGGGCACCGGCGGCGTCGACGGCCTGGAAGCAGGCCTCCCAGAATCTGCGCCGGGTGGGAAGAAGGGGGTAGTCGGCCACCCGGGTGGATTGGTCCTCGGGGCGTGGACCGAGGCGAGTGTCGCGGAGGTGCCGGTCGATCTCGCCCGCGTTGGCTTCGAGCATCTCGTCGATCGGGGCCTCTGCGCTGGGTTTTTTCCGGAGCAGTACCTTCCGGGTCACCGCTTCCACGTCGGCATCGGTCAGCTCGATGGCGATGCGGAATCTGTCGCGAAGCCACATGAGGACCTCGGTTCCCACGGAGAGGGCCGATTGCCCCGCGCCTACGAGCATGACCCGACTGTCGAGCTGGGTCTTGATCGCCTCGGCCAGCTCGGTGAGGGTGGTGGCCCGGTCGGACGCCTCGTTGATGTACTGCTGCACCTCATCGAGAACGAGGAGGGTTAGCGGAAGCTGTCCACCGATCTCCAGCGCGTTCCGCGCTGCCTCCACGAACTCCTCGGTGGTGATGTCGCTGTGGAGCTGTGGAAACTGCTGGGTCAGGATTTTTCGGAGCGTCGCGGCGTCCTCGGCCAGACCCGGCGCGGCCTCCAGAACCGCGCTCGCAATGTACGGGCTGACGTACAGGTTATTGAGCTCGTGGAACCAGCTCCGCCCCTCGGCCTCCACATGGTGTCGGACATTCTCCAGGATGCCCTGCTCCCGCAGCCAGAAGCAGAATCCGGCCTGTGGGTAGGCGGTGGGCCAACCCGCGGCGCGGAAGATGACGGAAAGGACGGTCTGCCGGACGTGCTCGTTGCCGCCGAGGAGAGTACCCGCCGCGGCGACCTTGATGGTCCCCAGGCGAGTAGCCTGTGCATCGAGCTCTCGAAGGTGGGCCCGCACCTCGTCGGGAAGCTCCAGCACGAGGTTCCGTGCCGTGGCGCCATCCTCGAACCGCGTGTCCGCCCAGAGGTGTGTGAGCATCTTCAGGAGGTGCGACTTGCCGCTCCCAAAGAACCCGCTGACCCAGGCCGCTTCCTGCCGGGAAGAGTCGAGATGCGAGAGATACCGATCGAAGATCTTCTCCAGAGCCTGGCCGAACTGCCCGTCGCAGACGAAGGTCTCCAGCTCGGCGCGCAGCTCGGCACGGGCCTTGGCGTCCGCGTGGTCGGTGATCCGGGCTTGACCGTTGTTGGCCAGGGCGGTGGTATGGGGGTCGCGAATAAGGGTCTCGTGGATTTTCATGGCATCCATTCCTCGTCGTGGAGCGTGATGGGCTGGGCCATGTAGCTCCAGCCATCCCGTGCGTCCAGTAGCCGGTAGTTGTTGCCAGGCGCCGGGGAAGAGGACGAGAAGACGCCCGTGGATGGCCTGCTCGACCGAGCGGATCAGCTCGGAAGCACGAAGGAACCCGAAGAGGGAGCCGACACCCAACAGGGCGACCACCGTGTTCTCGTCGGATGATTCCAGCTCCGCCTCCAGCCTGCGGACGGCCCACGGGCGGAGCTCACCGTCGAGCTTCATGGCCAGGAGATCCGGCTCTTTGAAATAGGCGTCGCGATACTCGTCTCCTGCCATCCATTCGGCAAACCAACGGGTGCAGTCCACGAGCTTCCAGCCGTGGCCTGCGCGCCGCGTCGCCTGCTCGATCTCCCCGATCTTGGCGCGCAACGCTCGTTCCAGCTCCTTCTCGTACACCAGCATGACCACCCGCTGGGCGCCCGGGAGGCTCTTGGGCCACGGGGCGGAGATGTGGTGCTCGTAGCTCGTAGCGAGCTTCTCGATCTTCCCCATGTCATCGCCCTCCGACGGCCGGGTCCACCGGTCGCGGGTCGATCTCCACGACGCCGCCACCGATACGGGCCCGGAGCAGGCCGAGCTGTCGCGCGCTCAAGACCAGGGACGTCAGGGCCTTGCCCGAGGCGTCCAGTACCCGGGTCCACCAAGGGTAAGCAACCCGCTTCCGCCGCGCCCTCCCAGCGAGCCGAGCCAGAGGGCCAGCGTGACCGGACCGACGGTCGGCCGCACGCGACGCCGGACCTTGCGCACACGACCCTCCAAGTGACCAGATTGGGTCCAGGAGCTGGCCATGTTCCGCGCAACCTTGTCGAGGGTGGCGTCGTTGAGCCGATGGCCGACGGCCTCGCGGATCGTCTCCCGATAGCTCGTGCGGACCAGCTCGGTGCCGAAGGGAAGCGAGAGAACGCCCTCGGCGGTACATCTCAAGAGCGGGTCCCGGGCCAGCGCACACAGCATGGCCAGCAACGGTCGGCCCTCCTCGTCGAGCGCCCACAGATGCCGGAGGACGCGGAACAGCGGGATGCGATGGTCCAGGCCGTACAGCTCACCCAAGCGCTGATTGGTCAACCGACGGGTCGCCAGCGTCTGCTTCCCGAGCACGTTGTCATCGACAATGGCACAGGCGTAGACCAGTCTGTCGGCGTCCGCTGGAACAACGGCGAGGAGCTCGCTCAGCTCGGCCAGCATGATCGTCCGGCTGGTGTGCGTCCCCCTGTTGCCGAAGCGAAAACCAGCACGGCACAAGGCCTCCTGCGAGGATGGGGCAACAGTCATAGTATTCATCATCTCAACGGTCGCACAGAGACGAGGTGCCTGTCAAGATAACAATGAGTTTCGCCGGCAAGTGTGCCGGCGAATGATAGCCCGAGGATCGGCGGCGGGCGCCATCACCGCCGCTACCGACTGTACGTTGGACACATCCACAGGTGTTGGTTGGACACTCTTGGAGGAGGTCCACGGCCGGTGGAAAGGGGAGGTCTTCCTGGCGGCACGTAAGAAAACCGCCACCCGGCGAGGGGTGGCGTACATGATTACAAACAATGGCGCGCCGGAAGGGACTCGAACCCCTAACCCCCTGATCCGTAGTCAGGTGCTCTATCCAATTGAGCCACCGGCGCAGCCCGAGGGCAACAAATGATGCCACAGGTCGCGGCGGGATGCAACAACCCCTTCCCGCGTGATCACGGGAGGGCCAGCTTCTTGAGGCCGGCCACGGCGTCGTGGCCGAGATCGACGCGGAGCACGCGGCGGCCGCGAGCGAGGAGGGCGGCAAGGTCCCCGTCGGCCTGGGCAGCGATCAGCCGGCCGAAGGTGTGGGTCGTCTCCGGGATCGGGAGATCGCGTTCGGCGTGATCGACGAGCTGCAGGAAGAGGCCGGTGTTCGGCCCTCCCTTGTGGAGCTGGCCGGTGGAGTGGAGGAAGCGCGGACCGTACCCGAGGGTCGTGGGCAGGTGCGCCGCATCGATCAGCCGATCGCGGAGCCGGCCCAGGGCGCGATCGACGGCCTTGCCGGGAGCGAGAAACGCCTGGATGGCGACGTAGTCGCCGGGACGCGCAAGGCCAAGCCAGTCGCCGAGGGCGCGGGCCGTGTCCTCCTCGCCGGCACGAACGGCTTCGAGCGGGGGACCGGCGTCCTCGCCCGACATCGCCCTTGTGGCCAGCTCCTTGGCGAGCTGGACGTCCGGCTGGTTGAACGGATGGATTCCCAGGATGGCCCCCGCCAGCGCGACGGCGGTTTCCCAGCGGAACATTTCCCCGCCGAGATCCTGGACCGAGTCCAGCGTGATCCGGACCACGGGGTGATCGAAGACGCTCAGCTCGTCGAGCTCCAGCTCGAGGTCTTCATCGATCTGGCCGAGCAGCGCAAGGCGGACGAACAGTCGGTCCTCGCCGTACGCCCCAGCGTCCTGGAACGCCTCGCCGGCAACGGGAACGATACCGCGCCCGTCTTTTCCGGTCGACTCGGCAACGAGCTGTTCGATCCAGGCGGTAAGCGGCGCAAGCCGCGGCGGCGCCACGAACGTCAGCTTGTCGCGGCCGGCGGCAGCCGCCTCGCCGAGCAACGCCCCGAGGCGCACGGCGCTCCCACCGGGCGTCCGGCAGTCCAGCACGGCTTCCAAAAGTGCCACTTGGAGCAACATCGCGGGATCGAGACCCATCAGCGCTGCCGGGACCAGGCCGAACGGGGAGAGCGCCGAGAAGCGTCCCCCGACGTCCGGTGGCGCCAGGAAGACGTGGCGGAACCCGCGCTCCTGCGCCAGCTGCTGGAGAGGGCTGCCCGGATCGGTGACGGCGGCGAAATGCCGGCCCCTGTCCGGGAGATCCTCGCACGCCGCCCAGAAGTGCCGGAAGAGCGAGAGCGTTTCCAGGGTCGAGCCCGACTTGCTCGAAACGAGAAAGAAGGTGCGGGCGGGATCGATCGACTCGTCGAGGGCGAGGATCGCATCCGGGTGGGTGGTGTCGACGACGGTCAGCCTTGGGAAGCCGCGACCGCGCCTGAAGATCCGCGCAAAGACCTCGGCCGCCAGGCTCGAGCCCCCCATGCCGAGGAGGAGCACCCGTTCGATCCCCTCCGCGGCGATCTCCCTGGCGGCCTTCCGCAGGGCGGTGGCGGTCCCGGCCATGCTCCGGGGCAGGTCGAGCCAGCCGAGCCGGTCCGCCAGCTCGGGGACCGCCTCGTCGAACCAGATCGTGCGGTCGCGGGCCCACAGGCGCCCGGGAACATCCTCCACCGTCCACCGCTCCAGGCGCGCCTCGAAGGCGTCCTTGACATCTCCCGGCTCAATTTCAACGGTAATCATCGACCCCTCCTCATCTCCCGCCGCCGGCCCTCGAGCGTTTCGAGCAGCGCGTCGTACGCCCGGCAGAACGCCTCCACGCCGTCGGCCTGCAGGGCCGCCGTGACGTCGTCAAGATCGATGCCGAGGGCGGCGAGGCCGGCGAGCGCCTCCTCGGCCGCGCCGAGATCGCGATCCACCGACCGCCGCGGCTTGCCGACATCCCGGAACGCCTCCAGCGTGATCAGGGGAACGGTGTTGACCGTCTCCGGACCGATGAGCTCTTCCACGTACTTGACGGGGGAGTAGTTGGGATTCTTGGTGCTCGTGCTGGCCCACAGCGGCCGCTGGACGTGGGCGCCCCGGGCCGCCAGCGGTGCGAAGGCCTCGCCGTGAAAGATCTCGGTGAAACGCCGGTACACGAGCTTGGCGTTGGCGACCGCCGCGCGGCCGCGCAGCTCGAGCGCTTCGTCGGTCCCGATCTCCTCGAGGGCCCGGTCCACGGCCGTATCCACACGGCTGACGAAGAACGACGCCACGGATGCGACGCGGGCGGGATCGTTGCACGCGGCGAGCCCCTGGAGATAGGCGTTGGCGACCGCCTCGTAGTCGCTCATCGAAAACATCAACGTCGCGTTGACGTTGATACCCCCCGCGATCAGCGCCTCGATCGCGGGGATGCCGGCCGCCGTGGCCGGCACCTTGATCATCAGGTTTGGCCGGCCGACGAGGCTCCACAGTCGCCGTGCCTCCGCGATGGTCGCATCGGCCTGGTTGGCCAGGTGCGGTGAGACCTCGAGACTGACGAAGCCATCGGCGCCTCCGGAGGCGTCGTAGACGCCGCGGAGGACGTCCGCCGCGAGCTGGATGTCCTCGATCGCCAGCGCCTCGTAAAGCGCCTCGGTCTCGATGCCGGGGTCGTGCGCCAGCCGGCCGGCGATGGTGGCGTCATACACGTCCGATCCGGCGATGGCCTTGTGAAAGATCGACGGGTTCGACGTCACGCCGCGGATCCCGTCGGCGCGGATCATCGTCTGCAGGTTCCCCCCGGTCAACAGATCCCGCCGAATGAAGTCGAGCCAGATCGACTGGCCGAACGTATCGAAAAGCGCCGTCAGTGGATTCATACCGTGCTCCCTCCCAGGCCCCGCCACCGGGGCTCCCCGTCATGCAGGTCGACCCGCTCTCGCCATGACAGTATGACAAACCGCCACGACGTTCTCGACCGTCAAACCGAAACGTCTCATGACCTCGGGCCCCGGCGCCGAGGCGCCGAAACGGTCGATGCCGACCACGGCGCCGTACCGGCCGGTGTACCGTTCCCAGCCGCGGGTGACGCCGGCCTCGATCGCCACCACCGGGACGCCGGGCGGCAGGATCTGCGCCCGTTCACCGGCCGGCTGACGGTCGAAGAGCTCCCAGGATGGCATCGAGACCACGCGCACGCCAACGCCCTCATCCTCCAGGCGCCGTGCCGCCCCCATGGCCAGCGAGACCTCGGAGCCGCTCGCGACGAGCGCGAGCTGCGGCGGGATGCCAACCGCATCCGCGAGGATGTACGCCCCGCGGGCAACGCCCCCGGCCGCGCGCTCAGCCGTACCCGGCAGCACGGGGAGCCCCTGGCGGCTGAGGATCAGGGCCACGGGGCCGCCCGCCTCGATCGCGTACCGCCAGGCGGCGGCCGTTTCGTTGGCGTCCGCCGGGCGGATGACCGTCACGCCGGGGACCGCCCGCAACGCCAGCAGGTGCTCGACCGGCTGGTGGGTCGGGCCGTCTTCGCCGACGCCGATCGAATCGTGGGTGAAGATCCAGGTGACGGGTAGCTGCATCAGGGCCGCCAGGCGGATCGCCGGGCGCATGTAGTCGGAGAACACGAGGAACGTCCCGCCGTACGGCCGGAACCCGCCGTGCAGCGCCAGGCCGTTGAGGATGGCGCCCATCGCGTTCTCGCGGATGCCAAAGTGAAGGTTTCGCCCGCCGGGGGTCTTCGCGCAAAAACGCTCCTCGCCTGCGATCAGCGTCTTGCACGACGGCGCAAGATCCGCCGATCCGCCGATCAGCTCGGGGAGCTCCGGGGCCAGGGCGTTGATGATCTTTCCCGATGCGGCCCGGGTCGCCAATGGCTTCGATCCCGTCTCGAAGCCGGGGAGCGCCGATGCCCAGCCTTCCGGGAGCTCCCCGGCCAGTCTCCGGCGCCACTCCCGGGCCAGGGCGGCATTCTCGGCCTCCCAGGCGGCGAGCTCGCGCTTCCACGTTTCCTCGAGAGATGCGCCACGCTGGAGGGCCTCCCTGCACCGGTCGCGCGCCTCGCGGGGAACGAAGAACGGCGCCGCCGATGGCCACCCGAGGTGTTTCTTGGCGGCGAGGATTTCCGCCTCGCCCAGCGGTGCGCCGTGGGCGCCCGCCGTGTCCTGCGCGTGGGGCGCGCCGTACGCGATGTGGCTTCGAACCGCGATCAGCGTGGGCCGGCGCGTCTCCCGCCGGGCGGCGTCGAAGGCGTCGGCGAGCGCGCCGAGATCGTTGGCGTCTTCCACGCGCACGACGTGCCAGCCGAGGGCGGCGAAACGGGCGTCGACATCCTCGGTGAAGGCGAGGTCCGTGCTGCCCTCGATCGTGATGCGGTTGTCGTCCCAGATCCAGGTGAGCTTGCCGAGGCCGAGGTGGCCCGCAAGGGACGCTGCCTCGTTCGACAGCCCCTCCATCAGGTCGCCGTCGGAGCAGAGCACCCACGTCGCGTGATCGACCACGTCGTGGCCGCCGCGGTTGAACCGGGCGGCGAGGTTCGCCTCGGCGATCGCCAGCCCGACCGAGGTCGCGCACCCCTGGCCCAGCGGGCCGGTCGTCATCTCGACCCCGGGCGTCACCCCGCGCTCGGGATGGCCGGGCGTGCGCGATCCCCACTGGCGGAACGATTCGATATCCTCGATCATCAGGCCGTAGCCGGTGAGGAAGAGGGTGCTGTACAGCAGCATCGAGGCGTGACCGCAGGAAAGGACGAAGCGGTCGCGGTCCGGCCACTCGGGGTCGGCCGGGTTGTGGCGCAAGAAACGGGTGAAGAGGACGTACGCCACCGGGGCCAGCGCCATCGGCGTGCCGGGATGCCCCGAATTTGCCTTCTGGACCCCGTCGGCCGAGAGGAAGCGGATGGTGTTGACTGCAAGCTCGTCGATCGCGTCGAAGGTGTGTGCCACGACAGCCTCCAGCCGGGGGTGCCCGGCGGTGTCAGGGTACCATCTCCGCCCCGTCCGCCGCGAAATCATCGCGACATTTTCGCGTTGCAGCACAGTCGACCGTCCGAACAACCCTTGACATCGCGACTCATTCTTGGTAATATTCGGGTGTTGGATTCATTTCGAATCCTCGAACAACGCCAGCTCTTGGAGGTTCCACATGTCTCTCGTCACCAAGCCCGCTCCCGATTTCAAGGCCACCGCCGTCATGGGCGACAACTCGTTCGAGGAGATCTCTCTGTCGCAGTACCGCGGGAAGTACACGATTCTCTTCTTCTATCCGCTCGATTTCACGTTCGTCTGCCCCACGGAGATCATCGCGTTCGACAAGCATCTGGAGGAGTTCGAAAAGCTCGACTGCCAGGTCCTCGGCGTCTCGATCGACTCGCAGTTCAGTCACTGGGCGTGGAAGAACACGCCGGTCGACCACGGCGGCATCGGCGCGATCCGCTATCCGCTCGTCGCCGACATCACCAAGCGGATCTCGCGCGATTACGGCGTTCTCCTGGAGGATGCCGGCGTGGCGCTGCGCGGCCTGTTCCTGATCGACAAGGAGGGCATCGTCCGCCACCAGGTGATCAACGACCTGGGCCTCGGCCGTTCGGTCGAGGAGGCCCTGCGCGTGCTCAAGGCACTGCAACACCTGGAGACCTACGGTGAAGTCTGCCCCGCCGACTGGCACGAGGGCGACGAGGCGATGAAGCCCACGGCAGAGGGCGTCGCCCACTACCTCGCCGAGCACGCGTCCTGAGCCTGGCGCTGTCCGTAACAGACACGTTCCGAACGGCCGGGGATACGCCCCGGCCGTTTTTCTGCGTTCGCCGCCCCCCCACCCTCACGCCCCGCCTGCCGGAACCGTGGATCCGCCCGCCATCGCGACGTTTTTCGCGGCGACACCGAGGCAAAGCCGAGGCTCGCCGAGCAGTCTTCCCATCCGCTGCAAGCCGACGCCGAGGCCAAAGGTCGAGGCACGGCGCGCAGTCCCCCAGCGAGGCGACGCCGAGACCGAAGGTCGAGGCACGCCGAGCCGCAGCATTCACAACGTTCACGTCACGACACCCCGAGCGACAGGTTCTGCGGGCGTAGCCCGCGCAGAACGACAACAACGCCCCTGCAACGCGACACGGGATCGCGAGGATCGTTCTTAGAAGACACGGCGAGCAGTTTCCTCAACCCACTGCAAGCCGACGGCCCGGCCGCAGGCCGGGGCACGGCGCAGCCACCTTCAATCCGGGCAAGCCGACGCCGAGGCCAA
>JAADFN010000055.1 GCA_013152895.1 Acidobacteriota bacterium
CGCCCTCGTGATCGTGCCTCAGTCGTTCTCGTGCCGTCTCGTGGCGACCGCCCAGAGGGCGACATACGCCCGGTGGGCCTGACGTTGAAGTCGGTTCAAGAAGGTGAGGGGACGATGAGCGATATCCTTTGGCGGCTTTCGCGGTTCACCGTTGTCCTCGTGCCAGCCGCCGTGCGCAGGAGCCACACCACAACGACCTCAGTACAGCGGGAAGCGCGCAGCCAGTGCCTTGACCTCTTCCTTGATAGTGGCCATCGTGTCCTGGAACGCCTTGAGCTTGACCGGGTCGTTCTTGTCCTCCTCGGAGCGCAGGACGCGGTCGATCAGCCCGGCGATCTGCTTCATCTCGTCCGGCCCCATGCCGCGGGTTGTGACGGCCGGGGTACCGATGCGCAGGCCGGAAGCGATGTAGGGCTTGCGCGTGTCGAAGGGGACGGTGTTCTTGTTGACGGTGATACCCGCCATCCCGAGCCACCGCTCGGCCTTCTTGCCGGAGATGAAGTCGGAACCGAGGTCGATCAAGAAGAGGTGGTTGTCGGTGCCGCCGGAAACGATCCGCCAGCCGCGCGCGGCCACCTCGTTGCACAGGACAGCGGCGTTGGCGACGATCTTCTCCTGGTACTTCCTCCACTCGGGCTTCATCGCCTCGGCGAAGGCGACCGCCTTGGCGGCGATGACGTGCATCAGCGGACCGCCCTGAACGCCGGGGAAGACGGCCTTGTCGATGGCCTGGGCGAACTCTTCGGTGCACAGGATCATGCCACCGCGCGGACCGCGAAGGGTCTTGTGGGTGGTGGTGGTCACGAAGTGGCAGTGGGGCACGGGAGAGGGGTGCAGCCCGGCCACCACGAGGCCGGCGATGTGCGCAATGTCGGCCATCAGGAGGGCGCCGGCCTCGTCGGCAATCTCGCGCAGCTTCTCAAAGTCGATCACCCGCGGGTAGGCCGACGCGCCGCAGACGATTAGCTTCGGGTGGTGCTCGAGGGCCAGCCTGCGAACCTCGTCGTAGTCGATCGTTTCCGTCTCGCGGCTGACGCCGTAAGCGACGATGTTGAACTCCTTGCCGGAGTAGTTCAGCGGGTGGCCGTGGCTGAGGTGGCCGCCGTCGGTCAGCTTCATCCCCATCATGGTGTCGCCGTGCTCGAGCACGGCCATGTAGACCGCCATGTTCGCCTGGGCGCCCGAGTGCGGCTGCACGTTGGCGTGCTCGGCGCCAAAGAGCTTCGTGGCCCGCTGCCTCGCAAGCTCCTCGGCGACATCGACGAACTCGCAGCCGCCGTAGTACCGCTTGCCCGGGTACCCCTCGGCGTACTTGTTGGTCATCACCGAGCCCATGGCGGCCAGCACCGCGGGTGAAACGAAGTTCTCGGAGGCGATCAGCTCCAGGCCTTCGTTCTCACGGCGCCGCTCGTTCTCCAGCGCCTCGGCAAGCTCGGGGTCCACGGCGGACACGAGCTCATTGTGAATTGCGAAAAATCGTTCCTTCGGTGTGGTCATGATCCCTCCCCGTCGCGCTCGAGCTCGATCTTGCCGACCCGGCGCCGATGACGGCCACCCTCGAACGGTGTGGCCAGGAAGATTGCAACCATCTGCTCGGCGATGGCCGGACCGGTAACACGGCCGCCCATGCAGAGCACGTTGGCGTCATTGTGGCGGCGGGCCATCTCCGCGGTGTAGGCATCGTGGCAGACAGCGGCCCGGATCCCGGGGTGCCGGTTGGCGGTCATGCTCATGCCGAGGCCCGTGCCGCAGATGAGGATTCCGTGGTCGGCGTCGCCCGCGCTGATCGCGGCCGCCAGGCGGTGGGCGAAGTCCGGATAATCGACGGAACGTTCGCTCTCCACACCGAGGTCCCTGACCTCGTGACCGAGGTTGGCGAGAAAGGCGACGAGATGCTGCTTCAACGCGAAGCCGGCGTGATCGGATGCAATCAGAATCATCGAACCTCTCCTGCAAAGCGTTGATCGGGCCCGGGTTGCTCCAGCGATGCGTACTCCTCGAGGGCGAACCGGTCGCTCATTCCCGCGATGTGGTCGGCCACGAGCCGGGCGAACCCCGGGCTGGCGTGGTAGCGGGCGGTAATCTCGTCGATAACCGAGTCCAGCGGCAGGTCCCGCAGGTAAGGGAAGCCGAGCTCCTCCTTGGCTCGAAGGAGCACGTAGGAGGGCAGGTTGAGCGGGTTGACCCAGAAGGCGCGGAAGAGCCCGGCGATGACGCGCCGGGCGCGCCAGTCCTGGCGGTTGACGTGCGGGTGGTTGATGATGAACTGGTAGATGAATATCTTGAGATCGGCGTACAGCGGCTCCGTGGCGCGGGAGAACCAGATGGTGTTCCCGCCAAGCTGCCGGGAGCTTGCAGCAAACGCCTCGTGGGACGTGATCCCGTGGCGGGCCAGGAAGCGCTCGATCCGCGTGGCCGAGGCGCTCAGGACGTCGGTGACGAGCAGATGGATGATTCCACGGATCAACAGGCTCTGGCGCACCCAGCGGCTCGTTTCCTGGCGATACTCGGCGCCGAGCCGGTCGATGATCGCGCGCGAGATGCCGAGCCGTTCGACCTTTTCGAGCGCGACCGATCCGGCGCGCAGGCCATCCTCGAGATCGTGGGTCTGCTGGGCGATCTCGTCGGCAACGGCGACCACCTGGCCCTCGAGGTGGCACGGTTCGCCGAGGTGCAGCCCGGCCTCGTCGGGTAGCGGAAAGGGGAAGCTCTTCTTCCAGCCCGTGTGCTTGAGGATGCCTTCCCGGACCTCGTCGGTCAGGTTGAGGCCGGGGTGGGCGTAGCGGCGTTCGAGCAGATCGACGACGCGGAGCGACTGGTAGTTGTGCTTGAAGGTGCCGACCTGGCGGACAACGACCGGCGGCAGACGGACGACCTCGTTCTCGCCCGCGAGGATCTCCTTGAGGACGCTCTCGCCGGTGTGGCCGAACGCGGTGTGGCCGAGATCGTGGCCGAGCGCGATGGCCTCGACGAGGTCCTCGTTGAGGCGCAGCGCCCGGGCGATCGTGCGGCCGATCTGGCCGACCTCGAGCGTGTGGGTCAGGCGGGTCCGCTGGTGATCGGCCAGGTGGGGCACGAAGACCTGCGTCTTGTGCTTGAGGCGCCGGAAGGCGCGGGAGTGGAGGATCCGGTCGCGGTCGCGCTGGAAGCTGAGGCGGTAGTCGAAGTGGCGGCCCTCGTCGGCCACGGGGAGGCGGCGGGTCGCCTCGGTCGAGCGGCACGCGAAGATCGCCAGCCGTTCGGCCTCGGCGGCTTCGAGCGCAGCACGGTCGGCGATCAGCGAGCTCGGCATCGTGATCAATCTACTACGCCTTGCCCGTTGCGCAAAGCGCCGGTGGTGCGGGGACGGTCCGCCGCCTCGCCCCGGGCTTTGCCCTTGGCATCGGCCCGCGCTGGATTGCAGAGGCGCCCGTTAACGTCGCGCACCGGAAAGGCGTTGGACTTGTGCTCCCCACCCGGGGCAGGCGGGACGCCCATGAAAAAACCCCGGCTATATCAGGGATGAGAAAACCCATCATCCATGTTCGACGTTTCCTGGTTCTTCGTGCTCCCCCCGCCCCCTGCGGTCAGCATGCCGTCTTGTCCTTCGCCTCTGGCCTCGGGGGATGCCGCGAGCAGGGCGCCGGCGACGCGAAGGCTGCCGGCGGCGAGCACGGGGTCGGGAAGCATGGCGAGGGCGGTCATGGCGTCGGGCGCCGGGTGGGCGTGTGGAAACGCCTGGAGGAGATCGTCGATCGGCATCCCGCGTTCACCGCCGAGCGGGAACACGGCGACCTGGCCGACGAGAGGGGCAAGGAGATGTGCCATGGCGCTGGCGGGCTTGTCGTCGAGGCAGGAGAAGAGGAGGTTGTAGCGCCGCGGAGCGGTGGTGAGAAACCGCGCCAGCGCCAGCGCCGCTTCGGCGTTGTGGGCGGCGTCGATCAGGATCGATCGACCGGCGATCGTGTGGGTGCTGAGGCGGGCGGGCCAGCGAACCTTTGCAAGACCCCGGCGGACCCGTTCCGGATCCAGGCGGTCGATCAGGCCGGAAAGCTCGGCCGTCCGGGCGAGGGCAAGCGCAAGGTGGAGGTTTGAGAGCTGGTGCGCGCCGGCCAACGGGAGGTGGATCACACAGGGGCCACGGCCCCAGCCGGCAATCGCCTCGCCCGCGCCCCTCGGCCGTAGCTGGACGAGATCCCCGGCACCGATCGTCTCCGAAACCCCGAGGGTGGGAAGCAGCCCCGGTTCGACCTCCGGGCCGAGCACGGCGAAACGGACGCCTGCGAGCGCGGCGCCCTTCTCCCGGGCGATCTCGGGTTTCGTGCTGCCGAGCCAACGGGCATGATCGGTCCCCACGTTCGTCAAGCCGGCGGCGAAGGCTGGCGCGATCCGCGTGGCGTCCCACCGGCCGCCGAGGCCGACCTCGAGTACCGCGGCGTCAACGGGGTGAGCCTCGAACCAGAGGAACGCGGCCAACGTCAGCGTTTCGAAGAAGCTGAGGTCGGTCAGAGTGTCGAGCCGTCGAAGGAGGGCTTCGAGCTCGCAACGGGCGATCCGGCTCCCCGAGATCTCGAACCGCTCTTCAACGTCGACCAGGTGGGGGGAGGTGTAGAGCCCCGTCTTGAGGCCATGGGCATCGAGGATGGCGGCCAGCATGGCGGCCGTCGAGCCCTTCCCGTTGGTCCCGGCGATCCGGATCGACGGCACGGCCCGCTCGGGATGGCCGAGGACCGATGCCGCAGCCGTGACCCGGTCGAGCGTCGGATGGATCAGGCCGGGACGGCGCTGATCGAGGCTCAGTGGAAGTAGGTGAGACACCGGGCGATCGTCGCCTTGAGGTCCCGGCGGTGGACCACCATGTCGATCATGCCGTGCTCCAGGAGGAACTCCGACCTCTGGAACCCCTCGGGAAGCTTCTGCCGGATCGTCTGCTCGATAACTCTCGGCCCGGCGAAGCCGATCAGGGCCTGCGGCTCGGCGATGTTGATATCTCCGAGCATGGCGAAGCTGGCCGTGACACCGCCGGTCGTTGGGTCGGTCAGAACCGAGATATAGGGAAGACCCTTTTCCCGCATGCGCGCCAGCCCGGCGGAGATCTTCGCCATCTGCATGAGCGAGAGAACACCCTCCTGCATGCGCGCCCCTCCGGAGCACGCGACGGAAACCAGCGGGAGCTTCCGGGCCAGGCACCGCTCGGCGGCGCGCGTCAGCTTTTCACCGACGACGGAGCCCATGGAACCGCCCATGAACGCGTACTCCATCGCGGCGATCACGGCGGGCTCGCCTTCGATTTCACCCTGACCCACGACCAGCGCATCGCCCGGCCCGACCCGCTTGGTGTAGGTCTTCAAACGATCGGGGTACGGCTTCGTGTCGACGAACTGAAGAGGATCGAGCGAACGAATGGAGCGAAAGAGCGTCTTGTACCGGCCCTCGTCGAAGAGAAGCGTGAGGCGTTCCTCCGCACTCATACGGAAGTGATGATCGCAACGGGGACAGACCAAGGCGTTATTCGTCACTTCCTTGTGATACAGGATCTCCTTGCACGCCTCGCACTTGATCCAGAGCCCCTCACGAATGCTGGTTCCAGATTTCATGGACCCCCTTCGCTATGCTCACGGGAGAATATCGATGGCACACTTCCCCACCCCGAAGATGCAATACCCTTTTGCCCCCACAGACACGAAGGCTGGAAGGTGCCCATCTTCAGGCCGGGATGGCCGGGTCGGGTGCCTCTCAGCCCTGGTTACTTTCCTCTTCGAGATCGTTGGGGATGCCAAGGCGCTGGCACGCCGCGTCGTACATCTGGCGCGAAGCTTTCTGAGCCGACTGGAGATCGGCGATCTTCTGCTTGACCTTGGCGAGCTCCTCTTGAATCTGGTTCTCCAGCTCATGAATCTCTTGTTTGGTGGTTTTCAAAGCCTCTTCATAAAACTTGCGCTGCGCATCGGTGAGCACGGTTCACTCCCTCCTTTGGGACATTATTGCACGACGAACGGAATATGGATCGGGATCCAGATCCTGACACGAACACCTTTTTTTGTCGCCGGTCGGAATCGCCACTGACGAACGGCCTCTTCCGCATTCCTTTCAAAGCCGAGGCCCTGCCGGGAGACGCGAAGAATCTGGATTTTCTCGACGGCGCCATCCGGCCCGACGAGCGCGCGCAGCTGGACATCACATCCCACGCGCATTTGACGGGCCAGCGGCGGATACCTCGGGTTGACGCGTTTGATGATCACGGGCATTGTGACCCCGGCGCCCGGTTTCACCAGCTCGCCCTCCCGAACCGAAGGCGTCGGCGTCGGAGGGATCGGCGTTGCCGTCGGCGTCGGCGTCGGGGGACGCGTTGGGGTCGCCGTTGGCGTTGCACTTGGAACCGGTGTTTCGGTCGGGGTGGGTGTCGGCGTCGGCGTCGGAGGTGTTATTTCCTTGGCCAACTTCTGCCTCAGTGCTTTCTCTTTCGCTGCAACCAACGCGGCGGCCTTCTGTTTGATCATCGCCGCCAGCTCTGGCGATGGCGTTGGGGTCGAGGCAATAGCCGTGGGAACGGGCGTCGGCGTCGGCGCCACGACGGCCACCGGGGGCGCCTCACCGCCGCCCCGGCCAAAGACGAAGTACAGAACGATGGCGATGACGATCAGAACGCCAAACCCGATCCAGAGCATCGGCGGCTTTTTGCCCGGTTTCTCCGGAAATTTTGTCACACCGGTGATGCCCGTGGCATCCGGGAGCACGACGGATGGTTGTCCGGGCGGCGGCCCCTTCTTTTCGGGCGGAGCAGCCTCGTCGGTTGGCGCGCCCGTCGCGGCCCCGGCCGGTGCTGCGGCTGTTGCCGTCTCTGCTTTCGGCGCCGGCTCGGCTGCTTCTTGCATGATCCCGGAGATGAACTCCGCCAGGTCGCTCGCCGTTGGCCCGCCGCCGAGCTTCCGAAGCACCTTGTTCAGATCGCGCTGGAATTCCCTGGCGGACTGGTACCGCTTGTCCGGATCGCCCTCCAGGGCCTTGAGGACGATTTCGTCGACCTTGGCCGGGATATCCGGATTCACCGTCGAGGGCGCCGAGACCTGCGGGTTGCGCACCTGCTCGAGCACCGACATCTCGGAATCCCCGGCGAAAACCCGCTGCCCCGTGAGCATTTCGTAAAGCACCAGGCCCAAAGAAAAGATATCGGACCGGTGATCGATCTCCTTGCCCCACGCCTGCTCGGGCGACATGTACTGGAGCTTGCCCTTGAGCGCCCCGGCGCGGGTGTGCGAGGCCTTGGAAGCCGCCTTCGCAATCCCAAAATCGCACAGCTTGATCTCCCCTTCCTTGGAGATCAGAACGTTCTGCGGCGACACGTCCCGGTGCACCAATCCGAGGTCCCGGTTTTCGAAATCCCGTTTCCGGTGAGCGTAATCGAGAGCACCGGCCAGCAGGGAGGCGGTGAACATCGCAAGGGGAACGGGAACGGTCAGGCCTTTTTCGCGGCATTTTTGCAGGACCGACCTGAGGTCCCACCCATCGATGTATTCCATCGCGATGTAGTAGGAACCCTTGATCTTCCCGAGATCATAGATGTGAATGATGTTGTTGTGATTGAGTTGCGCCGCGAGCTTCGCCTCATCGATGAACATCGTGACGAACTCGTCGTTATCGGTGAGATGCGGAAGAATCCGCTTGATGGCGACGGTCTTCTGGAAACCCTCCATCCCCATCATGCGCGCCTTGAAAACCTCTGCCATCCCGCCGGTGGCAATATGCTCCATCAGGACGTACTGACCGAACTTCTCGCCTGCGACCTCTGAAGGTCCAGTGGGCACCTCGGGAGGTGGAGGCGGCGAAATGACTTCCGGGGGCGTTGGCTTGGGTTGGGGTTTTTCCGCCGGCTTGGATTCGGCCGGCGCCTTGGGTCGGGGCTTTTCCTTGCGGGTGGCCTTGGGCGGCGCCTCGACCGCCGGTTTTCCACCCGGCTTGGTCCTCGGGCCGACGTGCACATCGAGACCGGCCAGCGTTTCCTCGAGCACCCGGTCGACATCCTTGTCCGCGGCGGCCTTGGCAGCGCTTTGCGTGGGTTTCGACGCCTGTTCGAGAACGTTTGCCAGCGTCTCCTCGAGTGCCTTGTCGACGTCGCGAGCCGTGCCCACCGACGCGGACGCCTCCCCCTTCTCCTCACCCTCTGAAGCCGGTTTCGAAGAGTCCACCGCCGGAGTCTGGTCTTCGATGTCGGAAAGGATGTCGGCAAACAGGTCCTGCGAGGTCAGGGAAGGCTCATCCTTGTGGCCTGTGGTGCCCTTCTGGATCGCGCCCACCAGGTTTCGGGAAATGGGCTGCGTCGTCGCGGCGTCGCCGAACGCGGCGAGAAGCCGACGGACTCGCTCGCTCAGGGCTTCGGCCGAGAAAGGGCGCTCCAGAATATCCTGCGCGCCGTAGGCCGCGGCATCGCCAGCGGAATCGGAGCCGTTGTACCCCGACATCAAAAGGAGGATCGGCGTATTTCTCAGGCCCGCTCGTGCGCGAAGCTGGGTGATGGCATCTTCCAGCTTGTGACCGGGCAGCACGGACGTCATGATAACCAGATGAGGCTCGAAATGCGCGCATGCACCAACGGCCGCATCGACGTCCCCGGCAACCCGCAGCTCAAACTCCGGCTTGCCGAGCGCGTTACGAACCCGTTCAACATAGCGAGGTTCATACTCAATGAGGAGGATGTTGTTTTTCATGATCCCATATTTCCCACTTCCGGACCTCGGAATTGATAGATACCCCGTTCATCATTATCTGCTTCCGGCCTGCAAAGTCAACCGGCTGAGATACCGGAGGAATGTGGGGTGGGTATAATGCGAGCGGTGGGTCGGAACCCGCAGGAAGGGGTGGTTGTATGTCCGGACACAACAAGTGGAGCACAATCAAGCACAAGAAAGCACGGGAGGACGCCAAGCGGGGGAAGGCTTTTACCAAGATTATCCGCGAGATCACAGTCGCGGCGCGGGAAGGCGGCGGCGATGCCGATTCGAACCCGAGGCTTCGCGCCGCGGTGCAGGCCGCCAAGGCGGCCAACATGCCAGCCGATAACATCAAGCGTGCCATCCAACGGGGGACCGGGGAGCTTCCCGGCGTCAGCTACGAGGCAGTCACCTATGAAGGGTACGGTCCTGGAGGCGTCGCGGTCATGATCGAGGTCCTGACCGACAATCGAAACCGCACGACGGCCGAAATCCGCCACCTCTTCTCCAGGCATGGCGGCAACCTTGGCGAAAACGGTTGTGTCTCCTGGCTCTTTCAGCGCAGGGGCGTGCTGCTCGTCCCCCGGTCTGGCGATCTTGACGAAGACCGGTTGATGGAGCTGGCGCTCGAGGCCGGCGCCGAGGATTTCGACGCGGACGATCCCGAGTATTACCGGATCTTCACGGCGCCCGAGGAGCTTCACCAGGCGAAAGCCCAACTCGAGGAGCTCGGCGTCGTCGTCGAATCCGCCGAATTCGACATGGACCCATCGACGGAGGTTCGACTCGAAGGCAAGCAGGCACAACAGATGATCCGGCTGATGAATGCGTTCGACGACAACGACGACGTCCAGAACATCTGGGCGAACTTCGATATCGACGAAGAGATCCTGGCGGACGCGTGACCCGCATCCTCGGGGTCGACCCCGGATCGGCAGCCACGGGATGGGCGCTGGTACGGGCCTCGGGACGCTCCCTTGAGCTCGAAGCCTCCGGGGTGATCCGCACGGGACCCGGCGAGCGGGCCGGGAGGCTCGCCAGGCTCGAGCGCGAGTTTTCCGATGTCGTTGCGAGCCTGAGCCCCGACCAGGCCGCCGTGGAGTCCGGTTTTTCGGGCAAACACCCTCGTGCGGGTTTGATGCTGGCGGAGAGCCGCGGCGTCCTTCTCGCCGTGCTCGGCCGCTACGACATCCCCACCCGCAGCTTCAGCCCCGCCGAGGTCAAGACTGCCGTCGTCGGCTACGGGCGCGCCGAAAAAGAACAGGTTGTCTTCATGGTCACCCGCCTCCTGAACCTGGTCAAGCCCCCCGCCAGGGATGCCGCCGACGCCATGGCCGTCGCCCTGACCGGCCTGAGGGTTCCCCCTCCCTCCCCGAACGATCCACGAAACGCCGGCTGAGCCAGCATCACGCGCAGGCGCCGCGAGAAACACTGTGCAGGCGTATCCGCCGTCGCAGGTGGAAGTGAGTGAGATGCGGGATCTGACCGGACTGGCAGCGGAGCGGCTATCGCGGTATCCTCAAGGGAGATAATTCTCAGGAGGTGCCACATGCGAATACGTACGTTTCTTGGAGCCACCGTGGCGGCGTTGCTGGTCGTTTCTGCGTGCACGGCGGCGTCGTTCTTCCCCCAATCCGTGGCCTCGGGCGATCCTCACCCGGACAGCATCGTGCTGTGGACGCGGGTCGTTGACTCCGCAGCAGCGCCGGATGCCGACCTGTCCGTCTCGGTCGCGGTGGCGACCGATGCGGACATGGCACAAACGGTGGCCGGGCGGGACCTGACCGCAAAGGCCGCTTATGACCACTGCGTCAAGGTTCGAATCGACGGGCTCGATCCGGACACGACCTACTACTACCAGTTCTCCTACGACGACGGCGTCACCGTCCACCTGTCGCCGGTTGGCCGCACGAAGACCGCCCCGGCGGCGGATTCCGATCGCCCCATCCATTTTGCGGTCGCCTACGGCGAGGACTACATCGGGCGGTACTACAACGCCTACCTCGACCTCCTCCGTCAGCATCCGGACGACGTCGACTTCGTGCTGTACATCGGCGACTACGTCTATGAAACGACCGGGGATCCGAGCTTCCAGAAGACGGACGCCAGCCGAAAGATGGTCTTTTCTGACACCGCCGGCGCGATCCAGCTCGGAACGCCGGACGCGCCCGACTATGCGGCGTCGAGTTTGGCCAACTACCGGACGCTGTACAAGACCTACCTCAGCGATCCGGTTTTCCGGGAGGTCCGGGCCGCCTATCCGGAGGTGGTCATCTGGGACGACCACGAATTTTCCGATGACTGCTGGGGCGCGCATGCGACCTACTTCGACGGCCGCACCGACGAGTACGAGCCGGAACGCCGACGGCACGCGGAGCAGGCATGGATGGAGTATGTTCCGACGGAAGTTGGACTTGGGCCCGATGGGACGCTCGACATCAACCAGGACAACCTCTATCCCAACTCGGGCGATTACAGGGACTACCGGTACGGGATGAACCTCCACCTGATCCTGACCGACTACCGCACATTCCGGCCCGATCACCTCGTCCCCGAGAATGCGTTCCCCGGCGCCATCGCCGTTGACGAGCCAACGATCCAACAGATGCTCGGCCAGGCCGGGTATCAGGGGGTCGCGGGCTCACTCGATCCGTACGTCAATATCGACCTTCTCGCGGCTGGGGGCCTCAACATCCTCCGCCAGACGGCGACACTGATTCTCTCCCAGGCCTACGCCATGGCGAATCCCGCCTTCGACCAGGCAGCGGCACTCGCGAAGGCGCAGGAAGTGCTGCACGGCAATATCAGCGCGACCTACCTCAACCTCCTTTTCCAGGCCGCCGGGCTTCCGGCACCAATCACGAGCCAGATCGAGTCAACGCTGCCGAGGGGGCTCTCCTTCCTCTTCATCGGCAAGCAGGACCTGTACAGCTCGACGGGCTCGCGCTACCTGGTGATGAACGATGCGTTCCGCCTGTACGCCGCCGCACGCTTCATGGCCACGAACGGGGCCGCCGAAAACGCCTTCGGTTCCCGGCAGATGGCCTGGCTCCAACAAACGCTGGCCGAGCCGCCCGCCGCGTGGAACGTGCTCGTCAGCTCGGTGTCGATGGCACCGATGGTGCTCGACTTCACGAACCCAACGATCGCCGCGATGCTGCCTCCCACTTTTCCCGACGTCCTCAGGCAACGGCTCCTGATCAATGTCGACCAGTGGGACGGCTTCCCCGAGATGAGGGCTATCATCCTCGGGATGCTTCGCCAACTCCCGAATCCCATCGTCATCGGTGGCGACATCCATGGAACGTTCGTCGTCAATCACCAGGGCGTGTACGAGTTCACCGGGCCCGCGATCTCTTCGGAGAGTCTCCAGGACATGGTTCTCAACAAGGCCGAGTCGCTGCCGCAACTGGCGAGCATGCCCGGCCTTGACCAGCTCGTCACCCATCTTGACCAGATCCTGCAGCTCTCCGCCCAGGATCACGAGCACGTGACCCCGGCCAACATCGTGGCGACAGACACGGCCTCTCACGGATACCTGTTCGTCACGGCCACGCCGGACACCTGGACCGCCACCCTTCGGCTGGCGCCCGACAAGAGCGTCGACACCTCGTATTATGACGATCCCGAGGCGCTCGACACGCTCTTCCACAACCTCACGTTCGAGCTCAAGGACGGAACGCTGACATCCATGAGCGGCCAATAATCTCGATCTGCAGCCCCGCTCCCCGGCGGGGCTGCAGATCTCTTCGTGTTACAGCGTCACCTTGACCCGAACGGGCTTGGCCCATCCCTTTGCCATGACCTTCACCGTGAAGGT
>JAADFN010000056.1 GCA_013152895.1 Acidobacteriota bacterium
CGCAAAGCACGTCCTCCAGCGCGAGCGCCAAGGCCCTCGCCGGGACGGCTGCCGCCGGCCTTGGCGTGTACGCTTCCAGCCAGACCGGCTACGCCGGGCAGTTCGATGGAAAGGTCAGGATCAACGGCAAGGTCACGATCAACGGCGACCTGGACGTTTACGGCCACGTGGCGAAGAGCAGCGGGGCCTTCAAGATCGACCACCCGCTGGACCCCGAGAACGAGTACCTCTCGCACTCCTTCGTCGAGTCGCCCGACATGAAGAACGTGTACGACGGGGTTGTGACCTTGAATGAGACCGGCGAGGCGATGGTCCAGCTCCCCGACTGGTTCGAGGCGCTCAACCGGGACTTCAGGTACCAGCTCACCTGCATCGGCGGGTTCGCACCCGTGTACATCGCCGAGGACCGCTTCCGGATCGCTGGAGGCTCGCCCGGCATGAAGGTCTCCTGGCAGGTGACCGGCATCCGTCACGACCCGTGGGCCGAGGCGCACAGGATCCCGGTGGAGGAGGAGAAACCCGAGATCGAGCGCGGCCGCTACCTTCACCCGGAGCTGTACAGGCAGCCCGCGAAGGCGGGAATCGGCCGGCCCGCGGAGCCCGGGTCCAGCCCGAACGCCAGTCCGTCCTCGACGAAGCTCACGACAAACACGACACGAAGAGAAGGAGGTACGCGATGAGGAGTCTCGATACGCACCGTGGAACGGGAACTGGGACGAGGCGCCGAGGATCCTGGCGGCAAACCGCGGTATCGGCTGCGATGGTTCTGGCGGCAGTGCTGGCGGCAGCGCCACCAGCGGCAGCCGCGATCCCGGCCGCCGAACGGCAGGCCCTGGTCGACCTCTACAACTCGACCAACGGTGCGGCCTGGACCAACAGCACCGGCTGGCTGGGCGCCGCCGGAACGGAGTCCAGCTTGTACGGGGTGACCTGCGACGGGGGAGAGACAACGGTCACCGGGCTCAACCTCTTCAACAACAACCTCGTCGGGACCATCCCGGCGACGCTGGGCAACCTGACCCAGCCGACCTTCCTCGGCCTCGGCTACAACCGGATCTTCCCCAACCTGACCATGGCCGGGGGCCTCGAGCTGACCGCCCAGACCTTGACCCCGGACGTCTCCGGGCTCTCGTGTCGCACCGGGTAGCTCGGGGCCCTGGACCGCGGATCAGTGTGGGTCGGCGGCCCCCTTTCCGCCGGCCCCTGCGTCGGCGGCCACCCGCGCGACCGGGCGGGCCACGATCTCCCGCCAGACTCCGACTCGGCGCACCGCGACGAGCTCCAGCCCTGCCGCCTGCGCGGTCTGCTCGGTGCGCCGGTTGATCTCGGGACCGATCAGCCGGGTCAACGGGGTCAGGAGGTCGAACAACAGACCGAAGACCCAGCTCTCAGGGCGAACGTGCTCGAGCAGGAGGACTCGTCCGTCGGGCTTGACGACCCTCCGTACCTCCGCCAGGCCACCGAGAGGATCGTCCACCGAGCAAAAGACGCACGTTGCGGTGACGGTGTCGAATGTGGCAGCCGCGAATGGGAGGTGCTCGACGTCCCCTTGGAGCAAGGCCACGGAAACCGCGAGGCGTCGGGCGCGCCGGCGCGCCCGCGCCAGCATCCGGCCCGCAATGTCAAGACCGACAAGACGCACTCCCGCCGGGTACGCGCCGAGGTTCCGACCGGTGCCGATGCCGACCTCAAGCACTCGCCCCGAGGCCATGCCGAGCACCCGGTTGCGACGCGCGCCACCGTCCAGCCATTCCATCGGGGCGTCGAGGATGTCGTACACCGACGCCAGGCGGTTGTAACGAGTGGCGGCGCCCGACCGGGGGATGAGATGCCGGCGCCCGTCGCGAGCCGTGCGCGCCTGAACCCCCATCCCGGCAGGATCATCGACGCTACCGATGGGCCGAACGCGCAAGGTCATTTTGCTGACGTCGAGAACGACCACATCGTCACCGGGCACAAGCGTGGGCGAGCCGTCGCTGGTGGCGTGCCACAGCTCGTCGCGGCAGCGTACGATACCCTGAGCATCCTCCCATGACACGACCGTGGCACGCCGTTGACTCATTCCCTCGCGCCCGGTGCGGACCGGCATGCGCATGGCGCTGTACATCACTCGGTGCAGGACGGCGGCCAGCGCGAGACCGGCAAGGTAGAGCGGCAAGGCGACAGAAAGCGGCCAGACGAGAAAGAACAGTAGCCCGATCACCGGGAGTCCCATCACCAACAGCATTGCCAACATCGTGCACCCCTTCCCTAACCAACATATCTCATACCCTTCCTACTGCGACCGCGGATACGCCCGCCATTGTGACATTTCTCCCGGCAGAGCCTCAGTCGAAATGCCGCGCCGACGGACGTCTCCACGGTCTCGCGACGAAAGGGCGTGAGAAATGCGGGCACAGAGTACCTTCGCAACGGCTGCGATAGCTCACTTCACGAGCCCCAGCGCCCGCCCACGGTAGAATACGGTGGGGCTGGGGCTCTCAACGCCAACAGCAGTCCACCTGGAGGAACGCGATGCACGCAACGACCGACAGTCTTTTCCGTCCATTCCCCTTTGGAGCGAAGACCCTTGCCAACCGGATCGTCATGGCACCCATGACCCGTTCCAAGTCGCCCGGCGGGGTCCCGACGCCCGAGGTCGCCGCCTACTACCGCCGCCGGACCGAGGGCGGCGTGGGCCTGATCATCACCGAGGGCACGGCGATCGACCACCCGGCCTCCAGCGGCTACCCCGCCGTTCCCAGGATCCACGGCGAGGACGCGCTGGCCGGCTGGAAGCGGGTCGTCGACGAGGTCCACGGGGCCGGCGGCGCCATCATTCCCCAGCTCTGGCACGTGGGAAGCGTCCGGAAGCGGGGCATGGAGCCCGATCCCGAGGTGCCCGGCTTCGGCCCCTCGGCCGTACCCCATCCGGGCGTCGAGGGCGCCGAGGTTCCCGTGGAGATGAGCGAGGCCGACATCGCCGAGGTGATCGACGCCTTCGGCCGGGCGGCGGCCGATGCGAAGGTTGTTGGCTTCGACGGCGTCGAGATCCACGGCGCCCACGGCTACCTGATCGACCAGTTCTTCTGGCAGCGCACCAACCGCCGCACCGACCGGTGGGGCGGCGATCTGGCGGCCCGGAGCCGCTTCGCCCTGGAGATCGTCCGCGCCGTCCGCCGGGCCGTGGGTCCGGACTTCCCCGTGATCTTTCGCTTCTCCCAGTGGAAGTCGGGCGGCCACGACGCGCGCCTCGTGGAGACGCCGGAGGAGCTCGAGCGCTTCCTCGCGCCCTTCGTGGATGCCGGTGTCGACATCTTCCACGCCTCCACCCGCCGCTACTGGGAGCCCGAGTTCGCCGGTTCGGAGCTCAACCTGGCCGGCTGGACAAAGAAGCTGACGGGGAAACCGGCGATCACCGTTGGCTCGGTGGGCCTGGACACGGACTTCTTCGGGGCCTTCCGCGGCGCGTCGTCCCAACCCACCGGCATCGATGAGCTCCTCCGCCGCCTCGAAGCCGGCGAGTTCGACCTCGTCGCCGTCGGCCGCGCCCTCCTGGCCGACCCGCAATGGCCGATGAAGATCCGCGAAGGCCGCATCGACGAGATCGAGCCCTTCACCCCGGAGTGCCTGAAGATCCTGACGTGAGGGTCGTTCTGCCGGCCGTGATCCCGCATGGCGCGAAAGGTGGAAGATCGGGTTATCGACTCGTTCCGATCAGCGCTGTTCACCGTCCGTCGTGCCGTTCAACGCCGCCTCGATCTTGGCGAGTTGAGGCAGGTCGTCGAAGTAGCGGGAGTAGGCCCGTGCCTCTCGCGTGGTGGTGGCACGGAGGTCCCGCGAGAGCAGGCGAATCCCGTCCCGCAGCACGCGGTGGTACAGCAGCGGCGGTGCATCGTTGAGAACGACCACGTCCACGCGGTTGGTCTCCAGGCCGGCCATGAAGTCCGTGGTCAGGTCGGCCCGGTACCCAAAGGGAGCATCGGGACACCGGCTCTGGTCCACGTACACCGCGATGTCAAGATCACTGTGGGCCTGCGCGTCGCCCCGGGCCACCGAGCCGAAGAGGTAGGCCTCCAGGATCTCCGGACGTGGCTCGAGCACCCCGGCGATCCTCCGGGCAAGAGCCTTCACGTCCGTTGGTTGAGCCGACATCCCCTCCAGGATACACCAGTGAGCCACACCGCAATGAATCGGCCTCACCGGCGGATCCGGCCACTGAGGCATTCCACCATGCACCAGCGTTGGAATCGTTCTGCAGCACAACCACGGCTGGCCGTTTTCTCCGAGGTCGTTGCTGAGTTGCCACCGCCGTTGATACCAACAGGCAGGATGGCGTCGCTGGTTGTGACACCCCACCGTAAGGCAGTCTGGACAAGGCCGTCTCGGAAAGCGAGCTTCAGTCTGCACGACTATTATTCATTCCTCTCTTGGTCAAGAGACGGTGGACTTCAGCCCCTGCTCCCTCGAGGTTCTCCGTCAACATTGCCACGATGGCGGCAGCGGAGTTTTCCTCCAGACACGGACGGGTTAGGATGGGTTGAACGAACGGGGTGGACATGCTCACACAATTACATCTCAAGGGGTTCAAGAGTTTCGAGGATGCGACGCTGACCCTGGGGCCGCTGACCGTTCTCATCGGTACCAATGCATCTGGCAAAAGTAACATTAGGGATGCCTTTAGGTTCCTTCATGGCATTTCCCGCGGCTACTCGCTTGCCGAGATCATCGGTGAGAAATGGGGAGAGGGGGGCGTGCTCCAGTGGCGGGGGATTCGTGGAGGAGCGCGGGAGGTGCTCTTCCCCGGTTCGAGAGCTTTCACCCTAGAGGTCAAATTCCGGGTCGAGAAGAGGCGGGGTGTGTATGGGATCAAGGTCGATCCCGGAGAGAATGGTACGGTACCCCGTGTGGAACGGGAGTGGCTGTACAGCTCCAACGATCTGGTTTACGACACGCACTGGAAATCTCGTCCACCAACTCAACCCGAGAACATCCAGCAACGAAAAGCGGCCGTCAAAAAGCGCGGGAAGGGTCCTACCCCGCACTTCACCTTCCTCAGTGATCGGCCGTTGCTCGTACAACTTCCAGAGAACAAGAAGATCCAGGAAGGAACGAAGCAGCGTTGTCGTCAGGCCCGCGAGGCGTTGGCTTCCATGCGGTTTCTCGACCTCAACCCCGATGCCATGCGCATGCCGTCACTCCCAGGCCAAACGGTTCTCGGTGATCGGGGAGAGAACCTTTCCTCGGTGCTGCATGCCATCTGCACCGACGAACGACTGAAGAAGACGCTTGCTCTGTGGGTCTCGGAGCTGACGCCAATGGACGCCGTGGACTTCAAATTCGTGCCCGATCCAACGGGCCGGATCTTGGTGTTTCTCGTCGAACGGGACGGACGCGAGATCTCCGCGCACTCAGCGTCGGACGGCACGCTGCGTTTCCTGGCGATGGCCGCGGCGCTTCTGGGACCGGAGCCGGCACGTTTCTACTTTTTTGAAGAGCTGGACAACGGTGTCCACCCCTCGCGTCTTCACCTCCTTCTGGAGCTTATCGAGCGCCGGGTCAATGAAGGCGACATGCAGGTCACATCAACCACGCATTCGCCCTTCCTTCTTCAGCTGCTGTCCAAGGATGCACGGGAGCACGCCTCCTTGACCTACCGGCGGGAAGGCAGCGGCGCAACCGATATCGTGCGTCTCATGGATCTGCCCAATGCGAGTCGTCTTGCTGAGGACCAAGAGCTGGCTCGGCTCCATGCGGCTGGTTGGTTTGAGGACGCGGTCGTCCTTGCTGATGCTGAGGAAGCAATCGAATGAAAGTTCTCGTGATTCCCGAGGACTTTCGCAAGGACCAGTATGTTGTTGGCCCAATCATTTCGGCATTGATGAAGGACATGGGGAAGTCGAAAGCAAGAGTCGTCGTTTGCAAGGATCCGCTGCTTGGCGGTGTGGAGCAGGCCTTGCGATGGGATCGGATCAAGGAGATCATCGAGCGATATCGGGGGATGGTTGACCTTTTCATCCTGTGTGTAGATCGGGACGGGGAGCCGGGCCGAAGACATCAGCTCGACACGATTGAGAAGAATGCAATGGACTTCCTTGGTAAGACGGGCAGATTCTTCGTCGCAGAAAACGCGTGGCAGGAGTTGGAAGTCTGGGTGTTAGCGGGCCATGAGCTGCCTGTCTCATGGAGGTGGGCCAATGTACGGCAAGAACGAGAGGCGAAAGAGACCTACTTCGAGCCTTTCGCCAAGGAGAGGGGTGTGGATGGCGAGCCGGGTGGAGGCCGAAAGACGCTTGCACTGGAGGCCGTGCGAAACTTCCCACGGATCGTGAGACTTTGCCCGGAAGACATGGGGAACCTCCGGACGAGAATCCGGTCATGGCTCCAAGGATGTCGGGACTGAGGCCGGAGCCACGGAGCAGGAGCGGTTCCCGTCAGAGCGGGCAGCAGGCGGAACAGGTTGCGAGGGTCGATCGTTACATCGTGCAATTCGGGAGTTGTATTCCAAAATTGCAAGATACTTTCCGTCCGTCTGACGAACAGGCAAATGGATGAGGGCCGTGGCGCGGGCAGCTTCCCGGCGACAGGGCGGTGACCGGGCGTCATCGCCGAGGTGGGGGAGCCTCTGGGAACAAATATCCGAGACGTTCAGCGGCGCCATCGAAACGATCCGCCTGCGGATCCGCTGCCGGGCATCATGCTTCGTCCAGCCGAACGGCCAGAGCCACGTGGGCCAGGGGAGCGTTGGCTTCCAGGAGGCCATCCCAGGCGTCGAGGACCCCGTTTCCCAGACCGAAATCCTGTCCCCGCTCCGAGTCCTCCACCAGACGGGCGAGGAGACCCGTCAGGTCGTCGGCCTCCCTCCAACGGTGCTACCGCGGCGCACCCGCCGGCTCCTGGGCCATGTGGGGAACAATGCGAGCTACAGGCTGAAGACGAGCCTGGCGATCGCAGGCCTCGACAATCGGGATAAGGACGTGGTTGGAATCGAAAGCCGCCACAATGGGATGCGAGCCGATGGTGCGCCGATGTGGCTGAAGCGGATCGCGGTTGCAACCTGGCCCCGCGCCCTCGTGCCGTACGCCCAGCCATACTGCTTTCGCTACAGGGACACATTGCAAACATGTATCCCTATGTACAGGGAAACTACTGCATACTTGCCTTCGGGGGGAGGTCATCATGAAGGAGACGTTGAAGCGGATCATCGTGGAAAACCAGGAGCGGATGCCCTTCCAGCTCTTCCCGCGCCATACGCCGACACTGCTCAAAACCCGGCAGATTCACGCCATCATCGGCCTGCGCCGGGTCGGCAAGACGTACTTCCTCTACCAGATAATCAACGAGCTCCTCGAGCGCCCTCGAGCGCAGGCTGGAGAAGGAAGCAATCCCGCCTTCAAGACGGTGGCGGGGCTCAACTTCAGCAGGGACCAGGGGGCCTTCTACGAGAACGCCGTACTCCTCGAGCTGATCCGGCGCGGTGACGAGCCCTTCTTCTTCGAGGACCACGGCAAGTGCGATTTCGTCGTCAAGCGCGGTGACAGGATCACGGAGTCGATCCAGGTTTCGGTCGATCCCGAAGGCAGGGAACGCGAACGGCGCGGCCTGCTCGCCGCTGCCAGGGAGCTCGGCCTGACAACCGGCACCATCATCAC
>JAADFN010000057.1 GCA_013152895.1 Acidobacteriota bacterium
TGGATCCGGCGTACGACGTCCAGCTCAACGAGCTGGGCGAGCAGGGGTGGGAGCTCGTCAGCATCACGTCGATCAACTTCAAGACGGGTGCGACCGATCACATCGGGATGGTCTTCAAGCGGCAGAAGACATGATGCGCTGAGCCGGTGAGCCGGCGGCGAGCGATGGGAGCCAGAACCGCGCACCGGCGAGCGCTGGAAATCCGGCCAACAGCGTTGTCACGAGGACGGCGAGCGCGGTGAGGAAAACCCGCCGTCCCGGGATGGCCCGGCCGAACCGGAGGTTGGCACCCAACATGCCGGCCGTGGCGCGCCTGACGAAGAGGAGGGCTGCCGTGGCCAGGAACCACCAGCCGAAGGCGAGCGCTCCGGCCCAGGGAATGCAACGGCATACCCGGCGAGCCGCGCCCCGGCGAGTGCCGCGGCACACGGCGCCACGAGCACGGCCAGCTCGGCCCACGAGGCCAGGGCAAGAGCCCCCCGGGAAGGACGGTCGTCGCGAGGTCGGGCGCCGGTCCCCCCCCTGGGCTCGGAGGGGAAACCGGACTCGTGCTCGGAGGGCGGATCGAGCAGCTGGTCCCAGTCTTCAGGGATCCCATCATCGCCGGGTCCGGTTTCAACGCTCATCGATACGACAGGCTCCCGATAAAAACCTTGAGCTGCATGTCCACCGGCTGGACCTGGTACTTCTTGATGAACCGGAGGATCCGCTGCGCCTCGGCGTCGGACGGGTTGATCTTGAGAAGCGCCTGAAGCTGGTTGGCGGCGCCGGTCAGGTTGTAGGTGCGTAAATCGTTCACGGCCAGGTTGAACAGGTCCCGGGCCAGATCTTGGCGCAGCTCGGGGTGATTGGGATAGCGGCCCACCAGCTCCCTGGCAATACCCACGGCCGTTTCATAATCGCCCTGGCGCTCGGCCTGGACCAGGGGGCCGATCTGGTTCTCCTCGTTGAGTATTCTTGTGTTGAGCTCGTTGAGGCCGGCATCGCCGGGGTGCGATTCGAGGCCGCGGATCACGAGGCGGTACGCCTTCAGCCAGTTTCCGGCCGTGAAGGCCTGCCGGGCCTCGGCGGCTTCCGGGGGTGGCGGCGTGGGAGTTGGAGGCGCCAGGGCCTTCCGGTACTTCGTCAGGCGGCGGGCGATTCGAACCTGCTCCATGCTGGCGGCGTGAACCCCTTCGAGGAGCCGGATCGCCTTTTCCGGCTGGCCCTTCTTGTAGAGCTCTTCGGCCTGAGCGAGCACCCGGTCGACGGACGCGGGCGTTTTCCCGGCGTGCCTGCCGGACATCAGCCGTGAGCCGAACCAGATGCCGATGGCCACGATCGCGACTGCGCCCAGCCCAAGAAGGATGAGACGCATCCCGCCGGGGCGTTTCCGGCTCGCCGGCATGGCTTCCTGCACGGGTTCTTCGGGGGTGATCTCGGGGATTTCCTCCACCGGCGACGGCTCGGTCGTCTCGCTGGCCATGACCTCGAACAGGTCCGCGTCGAGGTCTCCCGTTTCGCCGTCGTGCTGTGGCGGGGGTGCTGCCTCCTCCGGTTCGGGCGGCGAGGGTGGAGGCGCCTGGGTGGTTGTCCCTTGACGTTTGAGGCTCTCCTCGAGATTCCGGGCGGCGAGATTCTCGGGATGCGCTGTGAGAATCTCGCCAACGATGCGGAGCGCCTTGGCGGCGTCCCCGGCATCAGCCGCTTCCTGGGCCTCGAAGAGCCGTTGCTCCAACTCCCGGTCGATCTCGTCCTGATGTTTTCGCGCCTCGTCGATGGCCGCATTGGCCTGGGCGTTGTCCGGATCGATCAGGTAGATCCGGGACCAGATGTCGATCGCCTCCAGAAAGTCCTCGCGTTCAAATGCCTCTTGTCCCTGGTGATACAACTCGGAGATTCTTCCGGCTTCTTCATCGCCCGGGCCGGCTGATTCCTCTGCGCCGGGTCCCGCCGCCTCAAGACCCTCGTCAAAAAGGTCTGCGAGATCTCCGGTGACCACGGGAGGCTGCTCTCCGGACGCCTCGGCAGTGCGGTCAGCCTCTCCACCCGGGCCAGCTCCACCGCTTTCGAAATCGGGCGCCTCCAGCTCGAAGGCGGGCGCCTCGGACTGGTCTTCGCCAAAGAGCGGGGCGCCCTCGGGCAGCGTTTCAAACCCCTCCCCAGCCTTTGTGCCGGGGGCGCCGTCACCTTCGGGGGGAAATGAAAACTCGACAGGCGGGGACGGGCTCTCGGTGGGACGGTTTTCCGTCTCGGCGCCCCGGGCGGAAGAAACGCCTGGAGTGGGAGCGGGCTGCTCCGCGGCCGGCGCCGCCGCCTGGATCTTGTGAAGTAGCGGGGCGATGCCGGGATGTTCCGGATCGATCGCCTGGGCTTTCATGAGGAGGTCTGCGGCTTCCCCGGCCTTCCCCTGTGTCAGGTTCTGGTGCACCCGTGAGAGAAGCCCGCCGATCTGCGCCTCGGTCTCGAGAGCGTGGTCGATCTGGGAGAGGAGTCGCCGGGCTTCCTGATTCCCCGGTAGCTCGCGCAGCACGGCCTGGACCTTGTCCCTGGCCTCCGGGAAGCGGCGGTCGTTGAAATCGTCCACCGCATCGACGAGCTTGGCCTGGATCTCCTCGGCGCTCGGGAGGCCGAGCTCGGTAATCATGCTGCCAAGATCGATCTCATCGCTGCCGGTGCTCAACTGGTTCGAGAGGTTTCGCGCGGGCTCGAAATCGGCATCGAGGCGCAGCGTAAAGTCCAGGGCGATCATCGCTTCCCTCCGGTTGCCATCCTGGAGGAGCGTGATCGCACGCCTGAAGGCGCTGAGGACGCGTTGCTGGGCGTCGGCGGAAAGCTGGGAGTTCCCTGGGTACGTCATCTCAAAGGGAATGGTAACCCGAATGCCCGGCTGGGACAATGGGGCACGTCCACGTTCTCCCGCCGCCCCGGGCCTCCCGCCGCCCGGACGTGAGCGGCTGGCGCCCGGCGAGCCGAAGCACCGGCGGTGCGCTCAACGCGGATGATGGGTCGTGCGGGTCACAGGTCGTGCGGTTCGTCCTCATCCGTCTCGTGGAGGATGTATTCCTCCCATTCAGGCTCGAACGCCAGGGATGTCATCGAGGTCATCCGGTCGAGGAAGACGATGCCATCAAGATGATCGAGCTCGTGCTGCACGACCCGCGCGTGGAAGCCGTCCGCCGTCAGCGAGATGGGACGGCCTTCGATATCGCGCCCCTTGATCTTGACCCTGCGGTACCTGGGCACAACGCCCCTCAGGCCGGGGATGGAAAGGCAGCCTTCCCACCCCTCCTCGATGCCGTCGCCGACCGGCTTGATTTCCGGGTTGACGATCACGGAGGGGGTGACCTCCGGTCCATCCTCGCCGGGCACCCAGTAGGCGAAGAGGCGCAGCGGCTCCGCAACCTGGGGGGCGGCGAGCCCGACACCGTCCTCCTTGATCATCGTGTGCTTGAGATCTTCGGCGAGGTTGTGCAGCCGCCCGCTGCCGAACCACGCTTCGGGGACCGGCTCGGCGACCGACCGCAGGACGGGGTGCCCGAGCCGGATGACGCGGAGGAGCTGCGGTTGTGCATCCATCGTCCGCCCCTCAGCCGCAGCTGCCGCCGCACCCGCCGCAGCTCGACGCGAACGTGGCCGCATTCGGGTTGTCCACGGCAAAGCCGGCGCCGCGCTCATCATCGACGAAGTCGACGGTCGCCCCGGCCAGGTAGGGGGCGCTTTGGGGATCGATCAGGACGCGGAGATCACCGGTCTCGACGACGGTATCACCATCGCGCGTCTCGTCGAAGGTGAAACCGTACTGAAGCCCGGAGCATCCCACGCCTTGAATGAAGATCCGCAGGTCCTTCCCGGCGGCCTCCGGCATGTTCGCGGCAAACTCGGCAACCTTGCCGATCGCCTTTTGGGTAAGTGTAATCATCGTTGTTCCTTTCACGAGAGCGTGCGCTGGACCCGTGTGTCCGCGTGCCGTGGTCTATTCGATGCCCTGGGCGGCGAGCCAGCGTTCCGCCTCGATCGCCGCCATACAGCCGGTTCCTGCAGCCGTGATGGCCTGCCGGTAGGTCTTGTCCTGAACGTCGCCGCAGGCCCACACGCCCTCGATGGAGGTCCTGACCGTGCCCGGCTCGGTGACGATGTAGCCGACGTCATCCATCTCGAGCTTGCCGCGGAACAGCTCGGTGTTGGGCCTGTGACCGATCGCGATGAAGACGCCGTCCGTGGGCATCTCTCTCTCCTCGCCCGTCTTCGTGTCCTTGAGCCGGACCGCCGTGACACCGTCCTCGGGCGTTCCGAGGATTTCCGTGATCACGGAGTTCCACGCAAACTCGATCTTCTGGTTGTCCCGCGCCCTCTCCTGCATGATCCTGGATGCCCTGAGAGCATCCCGGCGGTGCACGACGGTGACCTTCGTCGCGAACTTCGTCAGGAAGATCGCCTCTTCCATCGCCGTGTCGCCGCCGCCTACGACGACGACCTCACGGTCCTTGAAGAAAAACCCATCGCAGGTCGCACAGGCGGACACCCCGTGACCCATCAGTTTCGTTTCAGAGGGAAGCCCCAACAGCCGGGCCGACGCTCCGGTCGCAACGATCAGCGCGTCGCAGGTCCACGGGGTGTCGTCTCCGCAAAAGACGGTGAACGGTCGCTTCGACAGGTCGACGTCCGTCACCTCGGCGAAGACGAATCGCGTCCCGAACCGTTCCGCCTGGACCTTGGTCCGGTGCATCAGCTCCGGCCCCATGATCCCACGGGGGAAGCCGGGAAAGTTCTCGACCTCGGTCGTGATCGTGAGCTGGCCCCCGGGCTGCATGCCCTCGAAAACAGCGGGCTCGAGGTCGGCGCGCCCGGCATAGATCGCGGCCGTCAGTCCCGCGGGTCCGGAACCGAGAATCAAGACTTTCGCATGGTGATCGTGTGGCATCACGTCCTCCGAACCTGATGTGTCGGAAAAGAGGCGCGCTGGGCACGCCTCCCCCGCATTATGCACGAAACAGATCGGAAGGCAATTCTATTCTCGTTAATAGCGATCGAGGTAGCGGTCCCGCTCCCACGGATGGATCACCTGGATGTACTCGGCCCACTCGCGTCTCTTGTTGTGCAGGAAGTGCCGGTAGATGTGATCGCCCATGGCGTCCTGGAGCACGGCGTCCTTCTCCAGGTAGTTCAGGGCCTCCTCGAGGTTCGCCGGGAGCTGCACGATCTTCAGCCGGCGTTTCTCTCTCTCGCTCATCTCGAAGATATTCCGGTTGACGGGTTCGCCGCAGTCGAGCCGCTTCTCGATCCCGTCCAGCCCGGCCGCCAGCATGACTGCCATCGCCAGGTAGGGGTTGCACGACGGGTCCGGTACGCGGACCTCGCACCTCGTTCCCTCGCCGCGGCGGGCCGGCACGCGGATCATCGGCGAACGGTTCTTCTCAGACCACGCGACGTTGACCGGCGCCTCGAAGCCCGGGACGAGCCGCTTGTACGAGTTGACAAGCGGGTTCGTCACGGCCACGAACGCCCTGGAGTGCTTGAGCAGACCGCCGATATAGCCGCGGGCGACCTGCGAAAGCTCCCACTCTCCCTCGGGATCGTAAAAGGCGTTTGCGCCGTCCACGGTGAAGAGCGACTGGTGCGTGTGCATTCCCGATCCGTTCATCCCGGCGAGCGGCTTGGGCATGAACGTCGCGTGCAGGCCGTACTCCATGGCGACCTTCTTGACGATGAAACGGAAGGTGACGATGTTGTCGGCGGTCGTGATCGCGTCGGCGTACTTGAAATCGATCTCGTGCTGTCCCGGGGCGACCTCGTGGTGGGCCGCCTCGACCTCGAAGCCCATCGCCTCGAGCGCCAGCGTGATGTCGCGGCGGCCCTGCTCGCCGCGGTCGAGCGGGCTGAGGTCGAAGTAGCTGCCGCTGTCGTGGGTGGTTGGAAGCGGTTCTCCATCCCCGTTGCGGTTGAAGAGGAAGAACTCGGCCTCGGGGCCCGCCATCATGGTGTAGCCCATCTTCCGGGCCTTGTCGACGACCCGTTTCAACGCGGTGCGGGGACAACCCGGGAACGCGCTGCCATCCGGGTTGGCGATGTCGCAGATCAGGCGGCCGACCTTGCCCTGCTCGCTTTCCCAGGGGAAGATGCCGAAGGTGTCGAGATCGGGCACCAGCAACATGTCGGATTCCTCGATCCGTGTGAATCCCTCGATGGAGGATCCATCGAACATGATCTGGCCGTCCAGGGCCTTCTCGAACTGGCTCTGGGGCACCTCCACGTTCTTGATAATGCCGTCGATATCGATGAATTGGAGGCGGAGAAAATGAACGCCCTCCTCCTCGCAACGGGCCAGAATCTCTTGTGCTCTGTGTCCCACGGTGTTACCCCCTTCGGTGTCATTACGCATCTTTTACGTCATCCCGAGCGCGTTGTCAACCCTGAATCTGCAGAATGTCACGTAAACCGGAGTCAGTTTGCATGTTTTGGAGGGACAGTGCGTTGGCGGTCACCGGTGTGAAATCGTGGCTGTCAGAACGTTCACGGGAAACTCGCTGGACCAAGGACCGTGCACCCACGGCGCCGTACGGCCGCGAGCGTCATATTTCCTGAGATGGTGGACCCCGGCAGCCTCGCGCACCGTGTTGAGAAGATTCGGCCGCCGCGCCGCGAACGGCATGCCTGCGCACATCACGTCTACACCTCTTGTCGGGTCGAGGGGCGAGGGCGTGAGCCCGTGGGTGTGGTGTAGCCGGAGTCTGAAGTCCTTGCCCTGGATGTTGATGGTGATAGAGCGATGGAGCAGGCGGTCGAGGATAGCGGTAGTGATGGCTTTCACTTCGCGGTTTCTGACGGGCATATACTGGGAGCAGCAAGGGACCCAGGGAGGGCGAGATGTTGATGCAGGGCAGGATCGTTCTGGTCACGGGGGCCAGCCGCGGCATCGGGGCGGCCACGGCGCGTCTCCTCGGGGAGCACGGCGCGTACGTCGCGGTCAATTACAACCGCAGCGAGGAGGCGGCGCGGGAGGTCGTGACTGGTGCGTATCTCCCCGTCAGCGGTGGAAGCTTGATGGTGTGAGGCGGGAGCAAAGGAAGGACGGCATGACACGCACATACCCGGTGCGGATGCGGATCATCCAGATCAAAGGGACCTGCCCGAACGGTCACCAGGTCGGGCAGGAATGGCTCGTCGAACGCCAGACACCGGCCGGAATCTGCCTGGGTTCCTTTGGGACCTGCCTCCCGTACCTGACCGCCCTGCGTTTTGGCGCCTCCTTTCCGTGGGAGGCGCGCG
>JAADFN010000058.1 GCA_013152895.1 Acidobacteriota bacterium
AGATCGTTCGTCTTGAGGTTCGTCGAAAACGCAACGGGCGACGCCGTTTGATCGCCGATCGATGCAGCGACCACGGTTCCGTCCGGCTTGATGATGTCGACCCGCGAGTGCTTACCCTGGCCCGTAGCGTCCATGAACGTCAGACGCCGGGCGATCAACTCCCCCTTCTGTCCAACGGCCAGCGGTCCGATCCGGACGATCCTGCGCATCTCATCGAACCGCGCCGGGGCCTCCCTGCCGGCCAGCTCCCAGGAAACGCCGGTTGCAGGATCAGTCTCGAGGGAGATCGAGACCTTTGGCCGCTCCCCCTGTCGCGAGGCGCGTACCACCCGCGCAAGAATCACGTGGATCCCGCGGGCCGCATCTCGAGCGCCTTTCCCGATCGATTGGCAGGACCTGCGACCTTCTTCCCATCGAAGTACAAGGTTCTTCCATCGCTGCCCTTGAGCTTCAACGTGACCGTGGTCCAGCGGTCCAGCCGCGCCCGTACGGCGATCCAGTACACGCCCGCCCTGGGCAGTGCAATCGGCTCTCCTGCCTTGAGAGCGACTCGCTGCCACGTCACGGGGCCGCGGACGTCCAGCACGACCTTGTCACCGGCACGGGGACTGGCCGTCAATGGATCGATTTCAGGTACCAGGACCGGCGAAGGCGCCAAGGGCCCCGAGCCCGGCGCCCCCAGCGGTGCGGCAATCGGCCCGAGCACGAGAACCGCGGGGGGCTGCACCGGCGCTGCCAGAACGGCTCCGGCCGCAGCCATCGCCAGCACAAAAATGACGATCAGACAGAACAGCCATCGACCTTCGAGTTTCATCGCACGCTCCCTTCGTACACGCCTGGTCCCACCGCGAGCCGACGCTCCGAATACTATACCCGCATCGTGAAGATCGCCGTGTGCGTCCCGCCGTCTCGTCCGTCGGCCGGGATCCTGCCGTGCATGGGACGAGCCTGCATGTTCGGGTACACTATCGGCCCCGGCATGGGGAGGGAGCATGGCATGAGCGCTGAGAATCTACCAACCCGTTACGATCCCGAAAGCTTCGAGTCCGGCTGGTACGAAAAATGGGAAGCCGCAGGCGCATTCAAACCCGAGATCAACCCGGACGGAGAACCGTTCTGTATCGTCATCCCGCCGCCAAACGTGACCGGCGTGCTGCACATCGGCCATGCCCTCCAGTTCACGCTCCAGGATTTGATCATCCGCTGGAGGCGCATGCAGGGCTTCAAGGCGTTGTGGCTCCCCGGCACCGATCACGCCGGCATCGCGACCCAGGTGATGGTCGAACGGCAGCTCGCCAAGGAGGGCACCACGCGGCAGGAGGTCGGCCGGGAAAAGTTCCTCGAACGGATGTGGCAGTGGAAGCAGGAGCACAAGGACAACATCTCGCACCAGGCCAAGGCGCTCGGCGCCTCCTGCGACTGGAGCCGGGAGCGGTTTACCCTGGACGAGGGACTGTCGAAGGCCGTCCGCCGGGCGTTCGTGACGCTGTACAACGAGGGGCTGATCTACCGGGACCAGCGGCTGATTAACTGGTGCCCCCGCTGTCACACGGCGCTTTCCGACCTCGAGGTCGTCCACCAGGAGCAGCACGGGAAGCTCTGGAACTTCGCCTACCCGCTCGAAGCGGGCGGCGAGATCGTCGTCTCGACGACGCGGCCGGAGACCATGCTGGGCGACACGGCGATCGCCGTGCACCCGGACGATGAAAGGTACCGCGAGCTCGTCGGGTCGTTCGTCATCCACCCGTTCCTCGACCGGAGGATTCCCATCATCGCCGACGCCGAGCTGGTCGATCCCGAGTTTGGAACCGGCGCAGTCAAGGTGACGCCGGCCCACGACCCGAACGACTTCGCCGTGGGCAAGCGGCACGACCTCGAGTTCATCAACATCCTCGACAGCGAAGGGCGGATCAACGCCAATGGCGGCCCATTCGCCGGCCAGGACCGGTTCGAGGCCCGCACCGCCGTTCTCAACGCCCTCGGTCAAAAGGGGCTCCTGCGCGGGGAACGGCCGCACGAAATGTCAATCGGCCACTGCCAGCGGTGCGACACGATCGTCGAGCCGTTCCTCTCGAAACAGTGGTTCGTCAATGCCAAGCCCCTGGCCGAGAAAGCGCTCGACGTCGTGCACAACGGCGACGTCGAGATCGTGCCCGAGTTCTGGAAGGCCACCTACGACCACTGGCTGGAAAACATCCAGGATTGGTGCATCTCCCGCCAACTCTGGTGGGGGCACCGCATTCCGGCGTTCACCTGTCCCGAAGGCCACCTCCACGTTTCCGAGGAGATCGTAACAACCTGCCCCGACTGCGGCGCGCCCGTCGAGCAGGACCCCGACGTTCTCGACACATGGTTCTCCTCCGGCCTGTGGCCGTTTTCGACCCTCGGCTGGCCGGACCAGACCGAAGATCTCGCGACCTTCTACCCCACCTCCGTGTTGATCACCGGTTTCGACATCCTCTTCTTCTGGGTCGCCCGCATGATCATGATGGGGTGTCACCTCGCCGGGGACGTGCCGTTCCGAACGGTCCACCTGACCGGGCTCGTCCGGGATGCCAAGGGCGACAAGATGTCGAAGACCAAGGGCAACACGATCGACCCGCTCGAGGTCGTAGACACCTACGGCGCCGATGCGGTCCGGTTCACGCTGGCCGCCCTGGCCTCGCCCGGCCGCGACCTCCCGCTCGACATGAGCCGCATGGAGGGCTACCGCGGCTTCGCGACCAAGGTATGGAACGCCGCGCGCTTCGTCCAGATGAAGCTCCAGGGCGACGAGCTGCCGCTCGAGCAGGTTTCGCAGCTCGAGCTCGAGGCCCCACAACGCTGGATCCTCTCCCGCCTCTCGCACACGATCGCCAGCGTCAACCGCGCGTGGGAGAGCTTTCGTTTCGACGAGGGGTGCCACCAGCTCTACCACTTCATCTGGCACACGTACTGCGACTGGTACCTCGAGCTCGTGAAGACGACCTCGGATCGCCTGGAGGTTCGCTCGGTGCTGCGCGGGGCGCTACTCGAAGCGCTCAAGCTGCTCCACCCGGTCATGCCGTTCATCACCGAGGAGATCGCCAGCCACCTCGGCCACGAGGGGATGCTGATCACGGCCCCGTACCCCGTCGAACACCCGGCATGGGAAGATGACGCGTTGGAGGCGGATTTTGCCGCCCTGCAGGAGCTCGTCGGCGGACTGAGGTCCTACCGCGCCCTCGTCGGGCTCAATCAGCGTCAGGAAGTCTCTCTCACGCTGGTCGACGCAGGTGCGCCAAGGGCGGCGTTTTTCCAGGCGCATGCCGCTCAGCTCAAACAGTTGGCGGCGGTCGGCCGGCTCAGCGCCGGTCCCGCCGGGAAGCACGCCGTTGAAGACGTGCTTGGCGGCATGGAAGTTGCCATCGAGCTTCCGGCCGGCGCGATCGGCCCCGGGCAACGGGAGAAGCTGGAAAAGCAGCTCGACCAGCTTGCCACGACCCGGGCCTCGATCGAAAAGCGGCTTTCAAACCCTGGCTTCACCGCCAACGCGCCGTCAGAGGTCGTTCAAGGCGCCCGTGACCAGCTCGCCGAGGTGACGGCCCGCCTGGAGCGTCTGCGGAGAACCGTGGAGGCTCTCAGCAGGTGAACGGCGCGTTCCGCCTCCTCGCCGACCGGCTCTCGCGGCACGTCGAGAACATCGTGGTCCTTGAGGAGGCGGACTCGACCCATGCCATGGCCATCCGCGCGATCTCCCAGATGGAAGCCGAGGAGCAGGCGTTGCCCCGCACCGTCCTGATCGCCGGCCGGCAAACCGCCGGCATCGGACGGCTCGGACGGCGCTGGCTCTCCCCGGTGGGTGGCCTATATCTCAACTGGCTGGCATCCGACGTCCCCGAGGCTGCACTCCCCCTCGTACCGATCCTGGCAGCAGCAGCCGGCGTCGAGGCACTCGACGACGCCGGCGTCTCAAACGCTGCGATCAAGTGGCCGAACGATCTCCTGATCGACGGACGCAAGGCGGGCGGCATCCTCGTCCACGGCAGGCGAGGGGCGACGACGTGGACCACGGTCGGCCTCGGCATCAACCTGACCGAAACGCCTCATCCCGATGACAACCCTCCACGTCCGCCGACATCGCTGGCCGAGCACCTCGAGCCGTTCGCGTTCGAGGAGCTTCGCGCCCGGCTTGCCGGCATCGTGATCGAGCGCCTCCACGCCGCCCTCCTCGATCCTGCGCCCGCCGTCGAGCTCTGGCGTCAACGTCTCATCCACCGTCCCGGTGAGAAGCTGACCATCCAGCTCGATCCGACCACGCGCATCACGGGCACCTTCCTCGGCACCGACGCAGCCGGTCACCTGCGGATCGACACCGGCGGCGCCGAGCGCGTCATCTCCTCCGGTGACCTCGTGTCGGGATGAGGCATGAGCGATACACAACCGGCCGGCGGCGCCACGGACGGTTCTCCCGGCCCCCTCTTCCTGGCCCGTCTTCCGCAGGGGGTGGTTGGATTACGCGGAGCCGTCCAATGCTTCAGCTTGTCGTTCGAGCTGCTCCCTGGGCGCTGGCCGCCGGCGTCAACACTGGAGGGCACTACGTGATGTAAGATTGTTCCACATGGGTTTCCTTGTCGCTGTAATTGTCGCGGCCGTGGCGATCCTGCTGGTGTGGCGGCGGGGCCGGCAGGTGCTCGCTCAACGCGTCAGCCCCACCGTGGCCGAGCAGTGGTGGCACGCCCGCCAGGCGTCAAACCAGATCGCTGTCACTGCCACTATCGTCGTCGCTCTGCTCGCCGGACATCGTGCATTGTGGTTGCTCCCCGCCCTATGGGTCGCGCTGACGGCGGTGTGGTTCGCGGCCCGCCGGCCGCTGTACGGCGAAACGTGGGGGTTCGCACGATACCTGTCGTGGCAGCTCCGCGTGATCGCGGTCATCGCTGGTCCGCCGCTGCTTGTCGTCATCGCCCCGGTCGTCGTCGACGCTGCCGGCAGCGCCTGGGCCGTAGCCACCGGGGCGATCGCGTTGCTGGTGGCCGTCCACCTGCTCGGTTCCCGCCGGCTGGCCGTCTCGTTGCTCCAGGCCGAACCGCTGGATGCGGGGGGAATCCCGACGTTCAGCCACCTGGCCGCCGAGGTCACCGCTCGCTCCACGGCGCCCGAGCCAGAGCTTCTCTGCACCGAGGTCACCGGCGGCCGGTGGGTCAATGCCCTCGCCATCGCCCACCGTACGTCTCCCGCCGTGGTTTTCTCCCGGCCGCTCCTCGAGGCGCTCGACCCGCGGCAGCTGGCCGCGATCTACGCCCACGAGGTCGCACACCTCGAGCACTTCACGCCGCGACTGCTGCGTATCAGGGCGGTCGTGCTTTGCACCCTGGCTGTCCTCGCGCTGGCACTGGTTCCCGTCGGCCGGCTGTTGGTGGAGCTTCCGTCGTGGGCACCGGTCGCGTGGCTGGCAGCCGGGTTGATCACCATTGCCGTTGCTCAGGCCCGGCACCGCGAGCAGGAAACGGCCTGCGACCGAAGGGCGGTGGAGCTCTGCGGCGATGCCGAGGCGCTTGCCGCGGCATTGATCATTCTCCACGAGCTCAACCTCCTTCCGCGCCGCATGGAGCAATCCCAGGATGTGGCCTTGACACACCCGTCGCTCGCGAGGAGGTTGCAGGCAATCCGCGCATCGGCCGACGCAAAGACGCCTCCGCAATCGTCGCTCCCGTTCCGCGTGGTGGGAGCCCGGGACGGCCAGTTCGTACTGCTGGAAGATGAACGCATCACGTGGTTCGAGGGGATTCCCGAGACGGCCGACAGAACCCCGGATAGCCTTCGCAGGGCGGCTTCTTCCTCCCGTTCGTTTGCCTACGACGAGCTGACGGAGCTGCGGGTCCGTGCCCGCGCTCGCGGTCCCAAGGAGCTCGTCGCCGTCGACCGGAGTGGCACCCGGCGAGTCATCCCCATTGCCGACGACACGGTGGGGCCGCTCCAGGCTGTGCTCGACGAGGTCGATTCGCGTCTGGGCTCGTTGAGGCTGCCGGCGCTGTTGGTCCCGTTTGCTCACGGCGGGGTTGCAATCCGTGTAATGGCAGTAAGCGGCGCCCTGCTCGGCATGGCCGTTCCGGGGCGGAGCGCCATCATGGTCACCCTGCTCCTGGCCGCAGCGTGGCCCCGGGTCCCGGCTCTCGCCGCGGCAACTGCGGCGATTGTCACCGGGGCCTTGCTCCAGCTCATCCGTCCCTCCTTCGGATGGGGACCCCAGACGACAGGCACCGTCACCACCCTGATGGTGCTCGTTGGGTTCATGCTTGGCGCGTCCGCCTTCGCCCGCGCACGCATGGCTCCGGATGAACGCGGCCGTCACACCGGGCTCGTTTTGGGCGTCCTCGGGGCATGGCTCGGCCTCACGTGGGGGCTCGTCAGTCTTGCTACCTGGGCGGCCGGTGGCGAAATGTTCCGGGTAAGCTCGCTGCGAGTCGCTGTCGCCGGCTCGCCAACCGCGCTGATCCTGGAGGTGGCGCTGACGGTGACCCTCCTCGTGAACCCGAAACATGCAATGCGGGCCGCGGCCGCGGTAATGGTGCTGCTGATCACGCTGACGCTGTGGATCGGGAGCGCCGGCTCCCGCGACCGCGTCTCGAGAGGCCTGTTCGCTATCCCCCACGAAGGTGGTCGCGTGTGCCGCCTCGCGGTACCGGGACGGGGAGGTTGGGTATCCTGCCCCCCCTCCGGAGTTGGGCTATCAATACGACTTTGGGCCTTGCGAGTCGAGACCTTAACAGAACCAACGAGGTAGTACACCTCCCTTCGCGGCGGATCCGGGCCAGCCTCCGCCCACGCGGCGAGACGTCTCCCGGTGCCAAAGACGGAAGAGATGATGCGGTGTGACCCTACGCTACCGCGAGCTGACGCCAAGGCCCCAGGTCGACGCACTCCGAGCAGTCTTCCCATGTACCGCAAGCCGACGCTGAGGCAAAGCCGAGGCACGGCGCGCAGTTTCCTCAACCTGCTGCAAGCCGACGGCCCGGCCGCAGGCCGGGGCACGGCGCAGCCACCTTCAATCCGGGCAAGCCGACGCCGAGGCAAAGCCGAGGCACGGCGCGCAGTCCCCAAGCGAGGCGACGC
>JAADFN010000059.1 GCA_013152895.1 Acidobacteriota bacterium
CGAAGAATACGGACTACCGGTACCGGCCAAGCATCCCCGCCTTCATTTTCGACGATGGCGGTTCCGGACCCAGCCAGAGCTTCAGAAGAGCGTGCCCAAAATCGTCGCCCTGGATCGTTCCCTTCTTCTGGCCGTTGATCGTGACAGTCGTTCCCTCGCCCGGAACGATCGTGATATCAACGATGTCCCCGTCGTGCATGTCACCAAAGAAGCTCTTGAAAACATCGATCTTCGGTCGCAACGCCGCCACCTGGCTGCCGACGTTATCCTTGAAACCATCCTCCCAGCCACTGTCCATCTTGCTCTTTGTCGCCCTGTTCGTCAGAAAATGCATGACAACCCGTTTGACTTCATTGGCGTTGACGGCCTGATCCGCGTTCGCCGTCCGGTTTTCCAGGTACAGCCCGGCGACGTAAACCTTGATCCAGAGTTTCTTGCGGACGCCCATTCCGTTGAGAAGAAGCGTTTTCCCCGACACAGTGATCTGATCGGGCATCTGCACCCCGGCATACTTCCCGGCGAAAACGGCTGGCACCGCCAACATGAACGCGACCACAACGATGAGAAACCGACGCATGATGAACCTCCACCTCATTGATCTCACGCTCATTGTAGACGAGCGGCCTCGTTTCTTCCACGCCCCTTGCTTTTTTTCCAGATTCGTGGAAAATGAATGAGTGTTCATTCACTTCCGCTCCCGCCATCTCCAGGCTCTCCGGAGCAGGGTGGCGGACCATCGCAGAATCTCAAGAGACCGGGAGGTTGATCCATGCGCAGAGACTTTCGCAGGGTCGCGGTACTCGGGGCAGGGACCATGGGTTCCGGCATTGCAGCCCACCTGGCTGGCGCTGGAGTATCGGTTCTGTTGCTCGATATCGTACCGCCAAAGTTTACCGATGATGACGCCACGAAGGGCCTGACGCCCGAGGACCCGCGGTTCCGCAACAAGTTCGCCTTGCACGGAATCGAAACCATCAAGAAGTCCAAGCCGGCCCTGATCTACTCGAAACGGTTCCTCCCATTGATCGAGATCGGGAACTTCGAGGATGACTGGGACAAGCTCGCCGACTGCGACTGGATTATCGAGGTTGTTGTTGAGCGGATGGACATCAAGCAGAAGGTGTTCGCCCGGGTCGACGAAACCAGGCGGCCCGACGCAATCGTATCTTCGAACACCTCGGGGCTGTCGATCGAGGACATGACCGAAGGCCGCTCGGACAGCTTCAAGCAGCACTTCCTCGTGACCCACTTCTTCAACCCCGTGCGGTACATGCGTCTGCTCGAGCTGGTTCGTGGCGAAAATACATTGCCCGAGGTCATCGACGCGATTGCCGACTTCGGCACGTTCCGGTTGGGCAAGGGCATCGTGTACGGAAAAGACACGCCAAACTTCGTCGGCAACCGGATCGGCGTCTACGGCATCGCGGCAACGATCCGCGCCATGATGGAGATGGACTACCAGGTGGACGAGGTTGACGCAATTACCGGCCCCGCCATGGGCCGTCCGAAGAGCGCCTCTTTTGGTACTGTCGATCTCGTCGGGCTGGACGTGCTGGCACACGTCATCAACACGTTGAGAGATGGCTGCCCCAACGACGAGGAGCACGATCTCTTCGAGATTCCCGCCTTCCTGCAGAAAATGATCGAGAACGGTCAGCTCGGGCGGAAGGCCAAGGCTGGCTTCTACAAGCGCCAGAAGGATGCCAAGGGAAAGAAGATCACGCTCGTCTACGACTGGAAGACCGGCGAGTACCGCCCAAAGGTGCGCCCGGACTTCCCCTCGCTCAAGAGGGCCAAGGGGACCAGCGATATTCGCGAACGGGTCAAGGCGGTCGTCTTCGCCGATGACCGGGCGGGTGCGATCGCGTGGCGCATCAGCCGCGACACGCTCGCCTACACCTCGAACCGCTTTGGCGAAATCGCCGATTCGCTCGTGGATATCGACAACGCGTTGAAATGGGGTTTCAACTGGGAGCTCGGCCCGTTCGAGATGTGGGACGCCCTCGGCGTCAAGAAGGTCGTCGACAAGATGAAGGCCGAGGGAGTGACGCCCGCGGCCTGGGTCGACGAGATGCTGGCCGCCGGGAACACGAGCTTCTACCGCGACGGCGTCTCCGGCAAAGAGGTGTACGATCCCGCCTCCAAGACGTATGTCAAGGTTCCCCGCCCCGAGACTTTCATGGTCCTCAAGGAGATCAAGAAGGACGGGAAGGCGGTCATCTTCGAGAACAGGAGCGCCTCGCTGGTCGATCTCGGCGACGGTATCGCCTGCATCGAGTTCCACTCGGCGTTGCAGCCCAAGCTCAACCCGGTCGATGACCAGATCATCGAGGTCATGCAAAAGGGCGTCGAGATCGGTGAACGCGACTTCCGGGGTCTCGTCATCCACCACCAGGGTGAGCAGTTCTCCGCCGGCGCCAACTTGCTGATGATCCTTGACGCCGCCACCACGCACCAGTGGAAGGCCATCGATGAGATGGTCCGCGTCTTCCAGGGCATGACGATGAGCCTGCACAGGGCGAGGATTCCCGTGATCACGGCGCCCTTCGGCTACACCTTCGGTGGAGGATGCGAGATCACCATGGGCGGTGATCGTGTCTGCGCCTACGCGGAATCCTACATCGGCCTCGTCGAAGCCGGCGTCGGGCTCATCCCGGCCGGCGGCGGATGCCGGTTCCTCCTGGAACGCGTGCTCGACGGCGTTGACAAGCCGGTCCTCTCGAACCTGCCATTCATCCAGAAGGCCTTCGAGAACATCGCCATGGCCAAGGTCGCGACGTCTGCGGAAGAGGCCCGGGACCTGAAGTACCTCCGGCCGTTCGACCACGTCGAGCCCAACCGCGACCAGCAGCTCTGGACGGCCAAGCGGATGGCCATTGCAATGGCCGAAGAGGGTTACACGCCGCCGCTTCCCAAGACGTTCAACCTGCCCGGCAAAGAGGGCGTCGCCACGATCAAGACGATGCTCCTCAACATGAAGGTCACCCACTGGATCTCCTCCTACGACGAGAAGGTTGCAACGCACATTGCGAACGTCTTGTGCGGTGGAGACACGACCATCAATGACCCGGTGGACGAGCAAACGATCCTCGACCTCGAGCGCGAGGCGTTCCTCTCCCTGTGTGGAGAGCCGAAGACCCAGGATCGGATCAAGTACATGCTTGTCAACAACAAGCCGCTGAGAAACTAGCAAAGGAGTTGACGATGAGAGAAGCTGTCATCGTTTCCGTCGCCCGTACTCCCGTGGGGAAGGCCAGGAAGGGCAGCCTTCGCGACACGCGCCCGGAAGAGTTCGGCGCCGAGGTCCTCAAGGCCCTGATCGAACGAACCCCCGGTCTGACCCCCGGCATGGTCGAAGACGTCATCATGGGATGCGCCATGCCCGAGGGCGAACAGGGCATGAACATTGCCCGGATGATCGCCCTGCTGGCCGGCTTCCCGACGCACGTCCCGGCCATGACCGTCAACCGGTTCTGCTCGTCCGGTTCGCAAACCATCGCTATCGCGGCAGACAGCATCAAGGCCGGCCACGCCGACATCATCATCGCCGGCGGCGTCGAGTCGATGTCCATGGTCCCCATGGGTGGAAACAAGCTGATCGCGGATCCGCCCCTCGTCGACGCGTTGCCGACCGCGTACTCCGGCATGGGCATGACCGCCGAGGTGGTCGCGCGCCGGTACAACATCACCCGCGAGGACCAGGATGCGTTCGCCTACGAATCCAACATGCGCGCCGCGGCCGCCATCGAGGCGGGAAAGTTCAAGGACGAGATCGTTCCCCTGAAGGTTCGCAAACGCGAGCACGGCGCGTGGAAGGAGCTCGTCTTCGATACGGACGAGGGTCCCCGTCCCGATACGACGATCGAGATCCTCGCCAAGCTCCGTCCGGCCTTCGATCCGCGCGGTACGGTGACCGCTGGAAACTCGTCCCAGACGAGCGACGGCGCCGCCGCGGTCGTCGTGATGTCGCTCGACAAGGCGAAGGAAATGGGCCTCGAGCCGATCGCGTTCGTCCGCGAGTGGGCCGTCATGGGCGTGGACCCCGACGAGATGGGCATCGGCCCCTCCGTGGCAGTTCCGAAGGTCCTCGAAAAGGCCAATCTCACGCTGGACGATATCGACCTCATCGAGATCAACGAGGCGTTCGCCAGCCAGTCGGTCTACTGCATGCGGAAGCTTGGCCTCGACCCGGCCAAGACCAACGTCAACGGCGGCGCCATCGCCACCGGCCACCCGCTCGGCGCGACCGGTGCGATCCTGACCTGCAAGATCCTCGGCGAGCTCAAGCGCCGCAAGGCCAAGCGCGGCATGGTGACGATGTGTATCGGCGGCGGCATGGGCTTCGCGTACATCCTGGAGATGCCCCAGTAAGGACATCCACGAGCAGCATCGAGCCCCGGCATCCGCCGGGGCTTTCTCGTGTTCGCTCCAGCCCTCCCTTGACAGGTGCGGCCCGCTCGGGAGGGGCAGCCCCGCCCGTGTCGTGGCGCCGCCCATCTTCCCGGAGAGCGAGCTTCTCTACTTTCGCCTGCGGAGCGACCGGTAGTCGGGGATCTCGTACTCCTTCATCTTGGCGATCAAGGCGCCACGCGACAGGTTCAGGATCCTTGCCGACTTGCTCTGGTTCCCCAGCGTCTTGCGAAGCACACGATCGATGATCATCCGTTCGATCCCCGGGATCACGGTCTTCAGATCGTCCATGTTGAGCAGATCGATCACATTCTCGGGGGGGGTGCCCGCCTCGAAGCTCCCGCCTTCTGGAGGCGTCAGGGGAACGCGACCGTGCACCATCTCGCCGTCCTGTGCGGCCGTGACGAGGCGCCGAAGCTCTGAGACCAGCTCCGTCATCTGTCCTTCGAACGGATGACTGAGGAGAGAATTCAGCGTATTGAGCTCGATGCCCCGAATCGTTTTCTTCTGCTCCGCAGCCATGATATTGAGAAGGTTGACCATCAGGAGCGGGAGGTCCTCCTTCCGTTCCTGCAGTGAAGGAACCCGCATGAGATGGTAATGAAACAGGTTGAAGAGATCTGCGTCAAGCTCCCCGTCGTTGACGAGCGCAAGGACATCTTCGCCGGTCGTCGCCATCCATCGAACGGCCGGGCCGAACGCCAAGCCCAGGTCGGACCGGATGGCAGCGGCGAGCTCCCGCTGTAGGTTCAGGGGAAAAAGGTGGACATCGCGAACCACCAAGACGCCTCCCCGCGCCAGGGCGGCCGGGCTCTGTGCCGCCCCCTCTCCGGATCCATCGCCAAACAACTCGGCGCGCAAGGTCTTCTCGTCGGCCTCACGCCCCTGGATCACGTGGAGAGGCAGTGGACCCCTCGGATGCAGGGAAGCGATCAGTGCCGCGACGGTCGTCCGGCCGATCCCACGACGGCCACAGATCAGCACCGGCTGGGATCCGCGCGCCGCCTGGAGCACACCGTCCCGGAGGACCTTGATTGCGTTGGATGTTCCGGGAAGCTGTTGCTCGATGGCGTCCTTCGCGGAAGCCTCCCACGGCCCGTACAGGGAACCGGATTTCTCGACCCGGTCCCAGTGGGCGGCCAGCATCCTCGACAGCTCGGCCAAAACGAGCTCGTCATCGTCGATGGAATCGGGCGACGTTTCAGCGAGCAGGTAGGCATACTCATCGACGGCGCCGTGCTGAACCGGGTACAGCAAGAGGTGGCGCCCCCGCAGAAAGACCCGCGCGAACCTGCCCGTCACGTTGATCTCTTCAAAGGTTCGCGCCGGAAACCGCGGCACGTCCCCCGTCCAGATCGAGGCGATCGGCTGGAATCCCCCGTCCTCGTCGAGCCACGCAAGCATCGCCTGACGCCTGGGGAACACGCTCTCGAAGAAGCTTCGCAGCTGCGGTACCGGGTCAGCCTGGACGCCCAGCCGGAAGATCTCGACCATCTGGCGCCGTGCCTCCGCCAGCCGGGACGGCTCACTGTACAAGACCAGCTCCGAACGAGCTTCGCTCACGGCGGTCTTGGCTTCTTCAATCGCCTGGACAGGCACCTGCTGTTCCACAACCCGGTCGAGCGAGCTGTCCTCGATATCGACTTCTTCGGTACCAAGACCCCGGAACGTCACAACCGCCGTTCCAATGCGAAGCCGGTCTCCGACATGGAGAACGCCCCTGGCCCTGCGTTCACCGTTGAGCACCGCAATCTGGCGTTTCTGACCGATGAACGTGATGGTCTTCCCACTCCGCTGGAGTAGGAGATGGTAGGGCGCAACACCCGGCGATCGGACGACGATGTCATTGTCGCCAGCCGCCCCGATTGAGATCGTGTCTTTCCCAAGGCTGTAGGTCAGCTCCGACCCAGCGCTCCCTTCGACTGAAAGCGTAACCATCTCTTGCCCCCTTTCGAGCCTGTTTTCGTCCGCGGACAGATCACACGCGCGCTGCGCCGCCGGCTCGAACCTCCACGTGATGTTTCGTCACCATCTTGAATAACCGACCACCTCAGTGCATCTATCGTACCTGAGTGAGTATCGATGAAACCCAGCCAATTGTCAAACTCGGATACATCACAAGGATAATGCCGCCACCCAGGGAAACACCCCTCGACCAGATGAGCCGTGTTCGCGTTCCCAGAACACACACGATCGCGGGCGTGCGCGCCCGGGAGGCCCGGCCTACGGCCGGCCCGCGGTCTTGATCCCGAGCCGTTCTGCACGCGAGCGTGCAGCCCGTCTCGCGCTCAATCCC
>JAADFN010000060.1 GCA_013152895.1 Acidobacteriota bacterium
CGCATCACCGACGACGATGTCCGGCGCACGGCAGAAGGCCCCGAGCAGCCGCCAGCGGCCGCAGCCCCGGCGGTGCCCGCCGGCGAGCCGGTCGAGACCACCGAGGGGCCCGTGGAGCGGATCCCGATCACCCACCTGCGCCGGGTGATCGCCCGCACGATGCGCGAGTCGAAACAGGCCGCCGCCCACGTGACCCACGTCGACGAGGCCGACGTCACGGCGCTCTACGAGCTGTACACATCGATGAAGCCGGCGATCCTCGAGCGCTCAGGCGTCCGCTTCACGCTACTGCCACTGTTTATCAAGGCGCTCGTCGCCACGCTCAGGCTACACCCGCTCCTCAACGCAGAGGCGGACGAAGAGGCCGGCGTCATCCTGCTCAAGCGTTTCTACAACATCGGCATCGCGGTCGACACGCCGGACGGCCTGATCGTTCCGGTAATCACGAACGCCGAACGCAAGAACATGGTCGAGCTGGCGTCGGAGATCGCCGACACGGCCCAACGCGCCCGCGAGCGCCGTCTCACGCTCGACGAGCTGCGCGGCGGCACCTGCACCATCACCAACATCGGTCCCCTCGGCGGACTGTTCGCAACGCCGATCATCCACCAGCCCGAGCTCGCCATCGTCGGGCTCCACACGATCGCCGAGCGGCCCGTCGTCAGGAACGGCGAGATCGTCATCCGGCGGATGATGTACCTCAGCGTCTCCTTCGACCACCGCTGGATCGACGGCGCCGAGGCCGCCCGGTTCATGACCGACTTCGTCAAGCTGATCGAGAACCCCGGCCTGCTGATGGCCGGCCTGTAGTCTGGTACTCTGCGCCGCGAAGACGGCGGCGCCGCGGCCGGCGCCGCGCGTGTGGGAGGTTTCTCATGGTTGTTGGTTCCGTCTCGAAGGGATGCCAGGTCGCGGTGATCGGTGCAGGACCGGGAGGGTACGTCGCGGCGATCCGTCTGGCGCAGCTCGGAAAGGACGTGATCCTGATCGAGAAGGCGCCGCGGCTCGGCGGCGTCTGCCTCAACGAGGGGTGCATCCCCTCCAAGGCGCTGATCCATGCGGCCGAGCTCAAGCACGAGATCGAGCACGGGCGCTCGATGGGCCTGGGCGTCGACGACGTCTCGGTCGATCTTGCCAGGATGGTCTCGTGGAAGGATGGGATCGTCAGGCGGCTGACATCCGGCGTGCAATTCCTCTGCGAAAAGAACGGCGCCGAGATCCTTCACGGAACGGCGACCTTCACCTCCGACCGTTCGCTGCGCGTCGACACCGGCGAGGGACAGGCCGAGATCGAATTCGAGCAGGCGGTCATCGCCACCGGCTCCTCCCCGATGGATCTGCCCGGCTTCGAGCGCGACGGCGAGAAGGTCATCACCGCCCGCGAGGCGCTCTCCCTCGACCGGGTACCCGAGCGGCTGGTCGTCATCGGCGCCGGGTATATCGGTCTCGAGCTCGGCACCGCCTACGCCAAGCTGGGCGCCAAGGTCTCTGTCATCGAGTTCCTCCCCGAGGTGTTCCCCGGGCTCGATCCCGAGGTCGCCCCGATCCTCCGGCGGCGCCTCAAGCAGCTCGGGATCACGCTTTACCTCAACCATCGCGCCCACTCGGTCACGCCGGGCGACCCGTCGATCGTGACCGCGATCGGACCGGACGAGGCCACGCTCGAGCTCGAGGCCGACCGTGTCCTCGTCAGCGTCGGCCGCGTTGCAAACACCGTGGGGCTCGGTCTCGACACGATCGGGGTGCAGCTCGACGGGAAGGGCTTCGTCGTGGTCAACGAGCAGCAGGAGACGGACGTTCCCGGGATCTATGCCATTGGCGACGTTGCGGGCGGCATCCTGCTCGCCCACAAGGCGTACCGGGAGGCGAAGGTCGCGGCGGAGGTCATCGCCGGCGAGTCGGCCGCCTTCGACAACGTTGCCGTTCCCGCCGTCGTGTACACCGATCCGGAGATCGCCTGGTCGGGCCTCGGTGAGCGCGAGGCCCACGAGCAGGGGCGCAACGTCGTCACGGGGACCTTCCCGCTGCGCGCCTCCGGAAGGGCGATGACGCTCAACGCCACCGAGGGCTTCCTCAAGGTCATCGCCGACGCGGACAGCGGCCAGCTCCTGGGCGTCCTGGCGGTCGGGCGGGGCGTGTCGGAGCTGATGGGCGAGGCGACGTTCGGCCTCGAGATGGGCGCGTTCCTCGAAGACCTGGCCGCCACGATCCACCCCCACCCGACGATGTCGGAAGCACTCCACGAGGCCGTCGAGCTTGCCCTCGGCAAGGGCGTGCACGTCCTCAATTCGTAGGCGGGGAGACCCTGGCGGCCCTCCCCCCACCTACCAGTAGCGCTCGAGGTGGATCTGGCCCGGCGTGGCCTTCGTCTGCTCGACGAAGTTGTCCTTGCCCAGCACATGGATCATCCCCTCGATCATCAGCGGGTTTCCACAGAGCAGGATGTGCGTCTCGTCCGGCGTCGGCGTGAACCCGAGCGCTTCGGCGATGACACCCTCTTCCCAGAGACCGTTGATGAACCCGGTCAGACCGCCCCATCGGACCGGTTCCTCGTCGGGCATGCTGATGATGGGAACGTAGGTGAAGTTGGGGAGCAGCCGGTGGAGCATGCTCAGCTCCGAACGATACCCGAGGTCCCAGGAATGCCGGGCGCCGTGGATGACGCCGATCCGCCGCTCGCGGTGGAGCATCAGCTCGGTGCGGACCATGCTCATGTACGGGGCCAGGCCGGTTCCCGTCGCAACCAGGACGATGTTGAGCTCCTCCGGGATCTGGTCGATCGTGAACATCCCGGAGAATTTCGGCCCCAGCCAGAGCCGGTTACCGGTCTTGAGCGTCCATAGCCGGGGCGTCAGGGCGCCCGACCGGACGAGCGAGATGTAGAACTCCAGGAACTGGCGCTCCTTCGAAGACGAGGAGACCGAGTACGCCCGGCGGATGAGCTTCTCCGGTTTCGCCGGAGGATCCTCGGAATCGCACAGCTCGTGTCTCGGGTGCGAACCCGGCAGCCCCAGCACGCCGAACTGGCCCGGGCTGAATTCGGGAAGCTCCCAGCCGTCGGGAACGACCTGGAGAATCATCAGCTCCGGCGTGACATCCACTCGTTGCAGCACCTTCGCGTTGAGCCCTGGAGGCATTGCGTTTCACTCCTTTGTGCGCAACCGGCCACCGTGACATGACCGCCAGCACCGCCATTGTACCCCGCCTGCCGGGACATCAGCGTGCCACGAACGCCTCCAGGCCCGCCTTTGCCGCGAGTGAGCTATCGCTTGTATATGATGCCACCCATGGCGCGGGTCGCCGCCGGTCTTCACCAAATCATGGAAATCTGGATGCCCGGAACGATGAATTCAACCCGAGGCGTACAGCAACGTGCCTGAGCCTCCGGGCGGTCCATGCGTGGCCTTCGTCCGTGTTCATCTCGACGATCGCGGGGTGCGCCCACACCCTCCGGAGGATCGCTTTCCACCCCATCCGGCACGGACGACGCGCCAGCAGGCGGGCGAGATACATGCGGCCCGTTCCGATCTCATTCAAACCGCGCGAGAACGCTCGCCTCGCCACCGCGCGCTCGGCCGAACCAAGATCGCGCAAGAGACCACTCGCGATATGCCGGCACCGGGGCTCGTCCCAAAGGGCGGCCGTCCGGGCTGCAACCAGGCCTACCGGAAGCTGGACTCCTTGTCTTTGGGCGACGTCAACCACGTCGGAGACAACGTCGTCCCCGTCCGACCGAACGATCCTTGAAAGCTCCCATTCGTAGAGCATCGGCCGTGGTGGAGCTTCGAGCCAGTAGTGAAGGGCCGACACGACGAACGCGTGCGGCGCCGGCATCCGGAACGCCGTCGGCCCCAGGGACTCATCCGGCCGTGCACGTTCCCACACGTCATCCACGAATGAAGCGCCAACGAGGCCCCAGAACCTGAAATGAAGCTCGAGCAACACGCCATGCTCGTTGGTGGCCTGCCAGTTGTACGCTTCGTTTTCGAGGAAGGCCTCGTAGCGGCGGCCATGTTGCGCCGAATGCCATCCTGCCGCTTCCAACACGTTCCGGGCACGAGCGACATCCTCCAGCCGGATCAGTACATCGAGATCACTGGTCGGCCTGTCCTCCGGCTGGTCGAAGAACCGGCCGCCCGTATCCATCCCCTTGATCGGCATCCAGGAGATCCCCTCCTCGCCGAAACGCCGGCCGACATCCGCCAGGAACGTGCCAAGGATCAACCTCGAAACAGCCCCGTTCCACAACACCTGGCGTGGGTTCTCATCTCCTTCACGAAGAATTCCAGCTTCCAAAGCCAGCCGTACGAGGGCAGGCTCCAAGCGCAAAAACGCGGGGTCATCGCGCCGTTGAACAGCGGCAAGGGCACTGGCCAGCACTGTCGTATCTCCGCCGACCGCCTGCGCCACAAGCCTGTGCTCCCGGGTAATCGGAAGCGCAGGCACCGGCTGTTTCCCGCTCGTAAGAGTCAACCCTCACACCCCGGCGGCATCGCCCACGTCGCTCATCTCACCAGAACCTCATCCATACTCGAAGGCTACCATGCCAAAGCTATCTCCCCTACCGGCAGCGAGACTCCCGCCGCCCTCCTTCCGCCCCAGCTCCGGCTTCTCAGCCTTCATGTCTGCGTCTCCTTCGACCAGCGCATGCTCCGCACCAACTCGTCCGACTTCGTTTGGCCCTTCGCCGCGGCACGCCCGCGGCTCCTATCCCTCGGCTGACTTCTGACCCCCCATCGGCCCGCCTCACGGCGACCCTGGCCTCTCTCTCGGCAGCGAGCCGGGCCTCCCAGGGTAAGGCGCGTGGTCCTGTCCCACCTACCCGTCGCATCTACCACCAGCCGGCCCGGCGGGCGTTCGTCTTGATTATTGTGTATCACGGGTGTATTGTTTTTCTGCTGATCCCCGGGAGGATAGCTTCATGCGGTTACATTGTCGTCATGTTATTTTTTCTTCGTTGATTATCATGTCTGCTGGTCTTGCGCTTGCAAGCGGGCCGCCCATTGTGCCTTCGATGGGGCGGGGGCTGGCCCCGCACTCCACCGGCGGGCCGGACCACTTCGGGTACACCTGGGACGATTCGGAGCCGTACGCGTGGATCGATGCAACGGGAGGAACGGCCTTGGCGCTCCATACCTCTACCGATTCGTACGTCTCGGTCAGCCTCCCGTTTTCGTTCACCTACTACGGTGCGGCAAGCAGCTCGGTCCTTGTCCACTACGACGGGTGCGCCCTGTTCCAGGCGAACCAGTGGCCAAGCTATCTTGCATATCCGAGGGCGCTTCCTTCGCCTGTCGAGCCCAACACGATCGTGACACCGTACTGGTCGCGGTTCGAGAACAACTCCGGGACGGTGTACGCGTTGAGCGGCGGCACGGCGCCGGATCGCTGGGAGGTCATCGAGTGGCACGGGATGCAGGATGGCTCGGACCCATCGTCGAGCTACACCTTCGAGGCCGTCTTTCACGAAAACGGGGACATCACCTTTCAGTACCTGAGCATGACCTATGGCAGCTCGTCCCGGCTGGCCGTGACGGGTATCGAGGACGGCACGGGCTACGACGGCTTGATGTACCAGGACGGGAGCCAGATCCCGGCCGGGACGGCCATTCGCTTCACCCGGCCAGCGCCCGTGGCGCGCGCGTTCGTCTATCCCTCGACTGTCGGCGCGTTCGTCGCGATGGGCCTGCCTCAGCAGCTCGTGACGAGCTATTTTGGTCCGAATGTCTTCAATTCGGGCGAGCTCGGCGATGATACGTATGATCTGACTGTCAGCTCGGGGTGGAACGTAACGCTGGACGGCGAGAGCGATACCAACGGCAATGGAATACCGGATACCGGATCTTTGGCGCAACAACAGTCGCGAACGCTGTACGTCGACGTCGATGCTCCCGCCACGCCTGCTGCCTCCAACACGGCGGTCATCACGGCCACATCGTCACGTGATCCGTCGGCCACGGATCAGGTCACGATCCAGGCGGCGGTTCCTGCGCGTTTCGTTCAGGCCCACGGGAGCTCACGGCTGCTGCGCATTGCAACGCCACTGGGAACGACAGATGTCCAGCTCACTCCTCAAGGTACCTACACCGATGCCATGCCGACCGTGCTGGAGCTCAACAGCGGCAACTTGCTCTACACGTGGACCCGGCAGGGTGTGAACAGCAATACCTATGTCGATAGGATCTTCTGCCAGGTTCTCGATCGCACGGGGCAGGTGGTGGTCGATACATTTCGCGTCGACGACAGTGTGGACGATTCTTTCACGACGTGGATCTGGGATGTTGCGACGGCAGAGAGCCCGGACGGACGGATTGGAATCGTCTGGCACCAGGACCGGTACGACACCTCCAACAACGAGAACGACAACGTGTATTTTGCAGTCATCGACGAGACGGGACATGTGCTGGTACCACCCGTGAACGTCACCAACAATGCGGCGTTTGGGAAAGACGGTGACCTTGGTGTTCCTTTCATCAGCTATACGAAGATCGCGGCGACGTCCGACAACCGCTTCCTGCTCGCCTGGCAAAAGGAGTCGACACAGGGCGCCGGAACGGAGGAGAACGTCTACACCGCGATCTACGACAGCGCCGGAACGAAGGTCCAGGGAATCGTGAACCGCAGCGGGATTGCGGCTGGCGCCGGGACAGCATGCT
>JAADFN010000061.1 GCA_013152895.1 Acidobacteriota bacterium
GCAACTCACCGATCAACTATGCGGGCGCGGGCACGGTGTACGTGAAAACGTCGTCCTCGACCTATGGCGATCTAATCGTTGACCAGGGTGGGGCGAACGGGAAGCCTGTTGGGTTGACGCCGTTGCCGGCGATTGGCCCCGGGACGATCGGGACGGTGACGGAGGATGGGGCCGACGCGTGGATGGTGCCTTCGGCATCGGACGCCGATTTTGATCTCGGCGTGGTTGGGATGTGGGTGCGGATTGACGGCACCGATTACAGAGTGATCGGTCAGCAGGAACGATCTTGCTGGAGGGGGCGGCGGGGCAGGTTGCCGCGGGGCAGAGCTACCAAGGCGTGTACAAGTTCGATTCCATCACCGTTCACGGTGGGGCGCGCGTGGTATTCGGGGATACAGATGAGCTGGGATCGAGTGATGTGGATTCCGACTCCGAGTTGTGGGGGTACAACGCCGGGCCGCCGGATGTCCAGGTCTCGGTGATTCAGATCTCCGTTGGGGCCGGAAGCTACCAGGTGACCGGCGGCGCCGGTGCGGTCACGGATCCCGACGGGATCGTTTCGGTCACCCTTCACAATCTGACGACGGATGATACGTGGGCGGTGAGCCTCAACGGCGACGGCTCGTTCGGACCGGTGACAATCGCCGGAAGTGCGGGGGATGTCGTCGAGCTGACGGCGATCGATGCACACCCGTATCCTCGCGGAACAACCGTACAGATTGGCACGTTGCCGGCCAACGGAGCTCCCGTGATCGACCAGGCGTTGATCTCCTACTCCGTGGATGGGACGGGCCAATATCACATGGTCGGCGCCGCTGGAGCCGTTACCGATGACACGCCGCCGTTGACGGTGACGGTGACGGACACGGCGATCGGGGACACGTGGTCGGCCCAGGCGGCTTCGGATGGCTCGTTCGACGTGACCATTGCATCGGCGTGGGGTGAGCCGCTCAACCTGGCGGTTACGGACTCGGCGCCGCAACCTCAGACCACAATGGTGGATATGGGCTCCCGGCCAGACCTGGTTCCGCCGGCTCTCGATGCCACGAAGCTCCTCGTTACTGCGCACGACCGTTCCTTCTGGGTTGCAGGAACGGCCGGCAGCATTGCCGAGGCCGACGGTGTAGCCGACGCTCACCTGGAAGACCCGGCGCAGCCCGGTGTCACCTGGTCGGTATCGGTGCAGCCCGACGGCTCATTCGCCGAAACGGCGGTCAGCGCAGGAGTGGGTGCGACGCTCAACCTGTCGGTGACCGATGTCGGTGGAAACACCACGACGACACAGCTGGCCCAAGCCTTGCCCGCCAACGGTGGGCCGCCGGTCATTGATACGTCGTACATCACGACAGAAGCCACGGCGGCATACCGCCTGGGTTCCGACGCCGTGTTTTGTTTTCCAGATCATGGTGGTTGCATGGGTGTGTTGCGCAGCGTGGACGGACTCGAGAACGTCCACCTGGAGGACCGGACGACCCCGGGCTTCGGCCCGTGGCCGGTGGCGCCTGTGTTGGAGCCGGGTAGCGGGGAATACTACGCCTTCGACCCCGTGACCATCGGCGGCGCCGAGGGTGACGAGATCTGGCTCGTGGCCGAAGATGGCCACCCGGTCTGGCAATCGGCCGAGGAGCAGGTCTGGACGCTCCCGCACATCACCGGCGCTCCGTCCATCGACAGCGGCGGGCTTTCGTTCAGCTACGACGGTGTGCAATACCGGCTGGTCATTGCCTCCAACGCACTCAGCGATCCCAACGGACCGCTCAGTCTCGATGCCAAGGTATGGCGCCAGAGCGGAGACCAGTGGAACCTTGTCGACGAGCAAACAGCCCAGATCGACAGCGGCGCCGCCACGAATGTGCCATTCAGCGGTGCCGCAGAAGGTGATCTCGTCATCCTTTCCGCCACCGACACGGACAGCGACGGTCCCCGTACGACCACGGTCCGCGTGGGAAGCCTACCGGCGCCGGTTCTGCCGGAGCTTTCCTTTTCCGCACCGGAATACCTGGTGGGCGAAGGTGATGGAGCCGCCACCATCACGGTTCATCTATCCAGGACATGGGGAGCTTCAGTCACCGTCGACTACATGGCCAGCGACGAGACCGCCAACGCGGGTCAGGATTATGACGCGGCCTCCGGCACCCTTTCCTTCGCTCCTGGGGAAACCGAACAGAGCTTCAGCGTGGCGATCCTGGACGACTCGACACCGGAGCCCATCGAGACGGTCCAGCTCGCACTGTCGTCTCCTTCCGGTGCGGTGATCGTGGAGCCGGCGTCGGCCACCCTGGCCATCACCGACGACGATGGACAGACGCAGGCCGTGACGTACTCCGTGGACCCCGAGGGCAGCTCTCTCTTCAACGGTGCGATGGACGTGTCCATCACGAACGGGTGGGCCTCCTTTGCCGAGAGCCTGCCGGGCCGCGAAGGTGACCAGCTGACCCTGGGAACGGGCGACGTGCTCTTCCTCCAGGAGTGTGTCTCTCCGGAGCTCTGCCGGGTCGCCCTGGGTGACGGCAGCGTTCCGGCCGACGTGACCGGTGGAACGGTCACCGAGGTCCGGCCGGCCTTCTCGTCCCTGGCCGGAGCTGTGGCACAGGCGGGCGATGCGGATCACCTGGGCACCTTCGATCTGAGCTCGGCCGGTCTGGGAGTGCGCTTCGTGTGCTATTTCAGAGGTTCCAGCGATACGACGCCCGTCCTCGTGGACGGCTGGACAACCTCGCCCGGCCACGGCATCACCATCACCGCTCATGATCGCCACAGCGGCGCGTGGTCGCCCGGCGCCTACAACCTGACCGTCACCGATTCGTCGTGCATTACCTCCACCGTCGGGAATCTGACGCTCGAGGGTCTGCAGTTGCACTGTTCCGGAGCATCCGCGGCCGATATCGAGGGCGTGCTGCTGACGGGGCCGGACGTCACCGGGACGGTGGACATCGCGACGACGATCATTCGTTTGGATGCCGCCACCGGGACGGGCAAGAGGATTGGTATCGACACCGAATCCGTAGGCAACGTCGTAGTACGAGTACGCAACAGCCTCCTCTACGATTTGGGGAGCGGCAATGTCGATCACAGCGGCATCCTCGCTTCCAGTGATTCCGTGACGCTCGACGTCGCCTCCACAACGGTCTATGGCGGAGAGTTCGGCGTGCGGCAGACAGCGGGTGCCGCGATCGCCCGGAACGTCCTGGCCGTCGATGCGGCAACAGGCTGCTTCGCCGGGGCGTTCTCTATCGACTCCACCAACAACGTTTCCAGTGACCAGACGGCGCCGGGAGTTGACACCCATGCGGACGCCCGGGTGAGCTTCATCAATCCCGTCGGCGGTGACAACGGGGACTACCACCTGGCGTGTACCGCGCCGGATCAGGGTGCGGATATCTCGGAGCATTCTGCCATCGATTTCGGGAACATCGAAGATCTTTACGACGGCAACATCGACACCGGCGTGCGGAGCGCGGCAGTCAATCCGGCCCACTTCCAGGTGGTCTTCCCCAGTGAACGAACCGTGACCGGTACCCGAATCTTCGTCACGAATGCCTTCGACCACGAATGGCAGGTCGAGGCGGCCGACTCGGTGGCGGACATGCAATCGAAGACGGGGAGCTATCGGGTGATCGTGCCGACCCGTTATGTCAGTGGGGAAGGACTCCCGGACCCGTTCCGCCTGTGGGATGAAGTCGTGTTCGGCACGCCGGTGACCGCGAGGGTGTTCCGGCTCACCGTTCACAGGCTGGCTGGCGATGACTTCGTTCACGTGACGGACTGGATCCTCGAGGGAATCAACCCGGCCTGTGGAACGGGCCTCGACCTGAGCACGGACCCACAGTCGCCGTTCTTCCTGGATGTGGACGGGCGAGCGAGGACGGAGCCCTGGGACGTTGGCGCAGACCAGGCCCGGGACCTGGCCGCCTCCCTCGAGCCTGACCCGCCGGTGGTCTGGGAGACGGAGGGCCAGGTCACCGTTGATGCCGTTCTCTCCGAGGCTGTGCCGTATCCCGTCCATCTCCCGTACGCCGCATCGGCTTCCATGTGGGGCCAGGCCGAGCCCGGGGTGGACTTCGAAGCGGTTCATGGGGTTCTGACATTCCCGCCCGGAACAACTCGCCAGAGTATTGTAGTCCCGATCTATGCCGACTCGGAAGATGACGATCCGGAGGACTTCCATCTGGAGGTGGGGGGCGCCGATAGCACCGTCGGGGTCGGCTCGGATGTCTATGTCTATATCCATGACGGAGCGCCCCCTCCGCGGGTTTCGTTGGCTGTGAGCGACCTTGCCGTGGCGGAGAATGCGGGCAGTGCGAACCTTGAGGTCAGCCTGTCCGAGCCGTCAGCCTCCACAGTCACCGTCGAGTGGGGGAGCCGCGAGGGCACTGCGTGGACCGGAGTTGACTTCGGCGAGGCCCACGGGACGCTGACCTTCGCGCCCGGTGTGACCTCGCAGACCATCTCGGTCCCCATCCTGGACGATACGATTCCCGAGCAGGATGAGACGGTCAGGGTCATGCTCAAGTGGGCCGACGGCGCTCAGCTCACCGCGCCCACCTCGGCCTGGGTGACCATCGTCGACGACGATCCGCCCGAGGTCGGTTTCTCCACGGACGCAGCGGACGTGGCCGAGGGAGGTGGTCTCTTTGCAGCGAGTGTCGTCGTACGGGGCTCGCTGGACCACGACGTTACCGTGGATTATGCAACTGCGGATGGTACGGCCACGGCGGGCGCCGACTACCAGGCCACGTCCGGTACGCTGACGATTCCGGCCGGCCAAACCCACGTCCATTTCGGTGTTCCCATCATCGATGACGATGTTTCCGAGGACGCCGAAACGTTTTCCATCGTGCTCTTGAACCCCGTTGGGATCAGCCTCGGTGCTATTTCGGCCACCCAGGTGACCATCTTGGATGACGACCAGACCGCTCAGATCGATGCTGCGCGTTTCGGCCTCGATCTCTCCGGGTGCTCGCCGCAGCTTGAGGCCCAGCAGGACGCGGTGGCCTCGCCCGATGGCAGTGACGTCGTGATCACCGTCACCGTTGACAACCCCGACCCCGCGCCGGACTGGCAGTCCGATCCTGTGACCATCGCCAGCGGCGCGGCGTTCAGCGTTGACCTCCAGCAGGTGGAACCGGGCGCGAGCCTCACGGTGACGGCCCAGGCGGCCGCTGGGGGTGATCCCGCCACGGCGACCGTTGCGAACGTTCCGACCGCGCCGCCGTCCATCGATTCGCGGTGGGTGATGGTGGCGGGCACTGGGGAGATGACCGTGCCGGTCACAGCCATCACCGATCGCGTGAACACCATCTCTCTGAGGATCGACAATACGGCGCAATCGCTCTCTGCCACGATTCCCGATCCCTGCCCGGGAACGGCGGCGAGCGGGACCATCCAAGGCAACGAAGGAGATGAGCTGACCCTGACGGCGTGCAACGGGTCGGTGGCCCCCGTATGCAGCGATCCGGTTCCCATTGGGCGACTCCCCAGCTACGGCGTGCAGCCCGTAGATATCGGACCGGCCGGCGTCGTAGGGCTGAGCCGGGACGACGCCACGATTCTCGTGGCGACCGACCAGAACGAGGGACGGATGATCGCCCTCGATGCTCCGGATCCCTGGACTCCCAACCTGTATCCCTGGCATATTCCCAGCCCCTACGGCGCCATGGGGCATGTGATCGATCGCGGGAACTGGGGCCTGAGCTGGGTCGAGGGATCTCATCTCCTGAGTTGGGACAGCGGGAACGGACTTTGGGCGGACAGCGAGCCGATCGGCGCCGGTGTTCCCATCGATGGGGTTCTGCGGCAGGGTGACCATCTCTTCTTCGTGGGGCACGACACCACCGGGAGTTATTTCAGCTCGGCCGTGGAGAATGGGTCCAATGGAGGACTGGTTTGCAGTCCCGGGACGGTGGTAACCCTGAACAGCTCCTCGACAGCAGACCCGCTGGCCTTGATCCCGCTTCCCGGGCCGTACGTGGGCGTGGTGACCAGTTCGGATTCCGCCTCGGATCGGGTCTTGGTGGTCGATGTGTCCAATCCGGCGAGTCCGGTTCAGGTGACCGACCGTACGGTGACCCTGGATGGTCTTTCCCAGGCAATTTCTCGGGCCGATGTGGAGGACGACTTCCTTGCGGTCTGGACGGTCGACGGCACTGTGCGTCTCTATCGGCTGTTTAGCGACGGACTATGGCCAAACGGGCAGCCGGGTTTGGTCTCTCTTCAAGACAAGATGACTGTGCCACCGTCTGGCAGGACCATCTTGGCCGTCACCAGGGATCCATACGATGGGATGCTTCTCGCGGGCCTGAATGACGGGACGCTGGTTAATTCCGGGGGTACCACAGAATATGTTCTCCCGAACGGTCCCATTATTGGCCTGGTCGAAACCCACGACATGATCTACGTGGGTACGTTCGGTGGTCTCTATTTGATCAACGAAGCGGAAGACTATGGGCTTTCGGTGGCTGAGCTACACCGTACCCGTATCCGCATGGAGGTTGACACCCTTCACTTCGCATCGAACGCAGTGACATCGTCTGTAGGCGGAGCGTCGGTCGAGATAGGCGGAACAGGTACTGATGTGGAGGGTAATCCACTGAACGTAGCGTTTACTGTGGACGCTCCCGGGCCCTGGCAGCCTTTCGATGTCCAGCTTCCCAGTAGCTATGGCGGCGCCGACAATGTGCTCTGGGAAACGGTCACTTCGAAAGATAGGGGGTATTATGACTTCGGCGAGACCCTCGACCTCCAAGCCGACCTCAACCTCGGCCCCGCTTTCTTCGACCCGCACTGCGAGTCGGGGATCCACGCCTGCGCCGCGGACCTTGCGG
>JAADFN010000062.1 GCA_013152895.1 Acidobacteriota bacterium
GGGTCGTCCCCATCTCGCGGTAGAAAACCTGTTCGGTGGATACGTTTCTCCACGCAGCGGGACGGGTGGTACACTTCGGTCCGGACAACGAGAAAGGAACGCGTCATGACCCGAAGACTGATGCAGGCATTGGCGGTTTGTTTCGTCGCCCTCTCCATGGCCGCCTGCGGCCCGAAGACAACGCCGGAGCAGAGGGTCCAAAAGCTCCGCATGGAGCACGAGATCACGCCCGTCGGCAGCACCACGACCCATGACGACCAGGGCCGGCCGACATTGATCGTGGACCTGCGCGTCGTCAACAAGGGGACGGTGCACCTGCCCCACCTGACGGTCAAGGTGGAGGTCCGCGGACCCGGCGGGACGATCAAGGTCTCGCGGCGCGTGACGCTCGACCTCGCATCGGCGCAACCCGGCGTGGGCATCCAAGTTGCGGCCGAGCTCCCCGGCGTGGCGGCCGGGCCCGACGACCAGGTTACCGTCGAGCTCGAGAACCCGCTTCCCCCGGAGGTGATCCGCACGCTCCCGGAGTTCAAAGATATCGTGGGGGCGCACGACCGTTGAGGATGCGCCGTCCGCCCGGCACGGACAGGCAGCGGCGCACCGGGTTGGGCGGTCCGGCACGCCGGATGATGCCGGGCGTTTCACATCAGTTGACGTTGCGGAATGGATCGAGGCAGATACCAAAGCCCCGGAGAAGCTGGGCGTGCAGGCGGGGACGGATGTGTTGCACGAAAACGTCAAGCCCTTCAGAGCCAGCCCGTGCGCAGGCGGTTTCGATCGATTGGAGCAGCCGCAGGCCCTCGCACAGCCGAAGTTCGGAATCTCCGTTGAGCATGTCTTCGACGACGCTCAGCATCAGGCGGGTCCGGCCGTCCAGCTCATCCTCGCAGCAACATCGATGCTCCATCCGTCTCTCCTCCGAACCTGACAACGTGGAGACCGGCCATGACATTCCTTGACGCGCCATTATTGCTCGAAACCGCCATCGCCGCAGCGCGGACGGGGGGCGACGTCCTGATGAAGTACTGGAGGACGCTCGACCCCTCCCAGGTTTCAGAGAAGGCGCCGAACGATCTCGTCACCGAGGCCGACCGTGCCAGCGAACGGGCCATTCTTGGCATCATTCATCAGCGGTTCCCCGATCACGCCATCCTCGCCGAGGAATCCGGCCAGAGCGGGCTTGAAGGGGAAGAACGTCCCGCCTGGATCGTCGATCCCCTCGACGGCACGACGAATTTCGTCCACGGGGTGCCACACTTTGCGGTTTCCGTTGGCGTTGTTGTCGCGGGACAACCCGTCGCCGGCGTCATCCTCGATCCGGTGAAGCACGACCTCTTCACGGCCGCGCCCGGCCAGGGCGCCCGCTGGAACGGAAAGCCGTGCCGGGTCAGCCGCCGCGCGGGGCTGGCCGGAGCGCTGCTGACCACGGGCTTCCCGTTCAAGGCCCACCAGCTCCTCGACACCTACCTGGCGATCTTCCACGATGTCTTTCTGAAGGCCAAGGCGATCCGGCGGCCGGGCGCCGCCGCGCTCGACCTCGCCTACGTGGCCTGTGGCATCTTCGATGGGTTCTTCGAGTTCCAACTTTCACCGTGGGATTTGGCCGCCGGCGCCGCCCTGGTTCGTGAAGCCGGCGGGCGGATCACCGGCATGACCGGCGAAGACAATTACCTCGAAACCGGGGACGTCGTCTGCGGTTCGCCCGGGACTCACGCGGAGCTTCTGGAAATCATCGGCCAGTACCATTCCCAGTGGAGAGATTGAGCGTGGCGTACGGCATGATGGGCACGCATGACAAACAGTACATCTTTCAATGGATTTGAGAGGATGCTCGCCGGTCACTGGCCGGCGACGTTGACCGGATCGCCCGACAGGTTGTCGACCTGGGTTGCGTAGAGGAGCAGCTCCTCGGACGGGGGAACGGCTTCGATCCATCCCTGCCCTTCACCTTGCAAAACGCCAGCGCCGAAGAGGTCTTCCAGCGACCTGTGGAGGAGACTGGCGGGAGGAACCGTGACCGCCGCCTCGCCCAAGGTGACACCGTTCGCCCCGTGGAGACGCAGGGTCACGTCAAGCGGCGCCGAACCCAGGTTGACGAGACCGGCGTTGGTCCGGAACGCCCCACCCCACCGCACCCAGGCAATCACTCCGTGCCGGAGCCCGAGGTGGTCCAGATCGACGGCCGGAACCGTCTGGCCCATGGTCCCCGGCCCGTCCAACCGCGGCGTGACCACGCGTGCGCTGGCCACGACGGGCGTCCCGGAGCTGATGCGAACGCTACCAAGCCCCCGTTGGACTCCCCACAGGCTCAGCGGTGCGTGATCGAACCTGCGGGTCTCACCAGGTGCCAGCGTCTCTGAGACCGCGAGACCGCCGCCGCTGTTGTCATGATCGGCGGGCAGGTAGACAAGCTCCAGGTGGGCCGTTGTCGAGCCCGGATTGAAGATCATCAGCTCCGAATCCCACGACGTTCCGTTCCTGCCCGGACCCCGGCCGATCACCGGGATCAGCAGCCGCGTCGAGGCCCGGCCGGCCGCAATGTAGGCCGGATCTCCCGAGTCGTTGTCGATCACGGACACGTAAACCACGGCCGGCTGATCGATCGTCACGGCGAGGCTGGCAGCTCCAACGTCCTCGAGCGCCGGTTTGCCGACGAGGGCGGTGAGGTTCCACTGGGCGTGCGCGTGCGGTGCGAGGCCGAGCGTGGGACCAGTGACACGACCACGCGACGTGAACAGGGTCGTTGTCACGTGAAGCACGCTCTCCGACGACGACGCCACGCCGAAGTCCGTCCGGTAGGCCGGCGTTCCACGGATGCCGGTCAGGTACACCGTCCCCGGTCTTTGAGGCATTTCGAGGGGGATCGACTGCCCGTAGGTTCCGGCCGGCCCCGGCGTAAACGTCCTCGTCGTTATCCCCGGCATCACGCCCGAGGTCACCTCGACGTCGAGCGAGCCCGCGGCCTGCCCCGCGCCCATGGTGCCGACAACGTCGCCGAGCTCGACGAGATGCCCGGAGGGCACGGTATAAGGCATGGATGCGATGGCGAGGCCGTCTTCATCCCGGAGAACGAGCCGGCCCGAGGAACCCGCCGCCGTCCGGCCCAACAACACCAGGTCGGTTTTCCAGAACGTCCCCAGCCTACCAGGCGTGTGCGCCGCGGCTGGAACAACGCTCGGCGCACGGAGCACGACGACCTGGCGATGGGCCGTCGCCGAGGTTGCGCCTTTCGTCACCTCGAGGGTGACGGTGTAGGTCCCCGGCTGCGCGAAGATGTGGCTCACGCTGGGTCCCGTCGCATGCCCTCCATCGCCGAAGGCCCAGGAGAAGGTCTCGGGATCGCCCGAAGCTCCGGAGGTCAGGGTGGCCTCTTCGCCCGTCCACGGTCGGGCCGGCGCGATGGAGAAATCCGCCATCAGCCCCCCCTGGGCCTCGGGAACCGCGACCTCGACGACTTGGCTCCAGGATGACGCCCCGCACGAGTTGGAGGCGCGCAGCCGGTACTGGTAGACGGCGCCCGGCGTCACCGATCGGTCGCTGAAGCGTGTCGAGCTTCCCGCCAGGATCGCTCGCTGCACGAACGCGCCGCCGCCGGCGCTCCGGTCGATCTCGACCGACGTCTGGCCGGGGCTGCTGTTGCTCCAGCTGAGCTCGACGAGGTCCGGAGAGGACGAGGTGGCCTGAAGATCAACGGGCGCCTGTGGCGGAGACCCGGGCGTCGTCGCGACCGCCGTATCGGATGCCGCAGACTCGCCGGCGCCGTTGAACGCCGTCACGTAATACTGTGCCGCCGTGCATGGCCCTACCCCGGTATCGATGAAGCTCTGCACGTTCGCCGCCGTTGCCGACACGAGGCTGAACGCTGCCCCGGTGGACCTGTAGACGTGGAATCCGTCCTCGTCGCTGGAGTTATCGATCCAGCTCAGCGTGATCTGGTTCTCTGCGACGGCCTGGGCCGTCAGTGAGCCTGGCGCCGCGGGGGGCGAGGCCTGGCTCCCATCGGGGTACAGGTACGCTGCACAGGCGCTGTCGGTCGAGGCCAGCGCCGCTCCCCGCGGGTAATGGCAACATTGGGAATACATCGTCGCGTTCGAATCGTGGTGATGGCCAAACCCCAGTCCATGGCCCAACTCGTGCGTCATGACCTCGGCGAAGTTGACCGCGCCAACGCACTGCGCGCCATCGTTGACGACGACGAACAGCTTGAGCGCCGGATGCCACGGGGTACCGTCGAATTCCTGGGTGGCTGTCGAGAACACGGGTCCGCCGTACGCCAGCGTGCCCGAACAGTTGTTGAGCGCCGCGATGTCGTCGCACGGGTCGTTGAAGATGACGGCGTTGCCCTGGTAGTCATCGCCGGAGCCGCAGCTGACCTGCTGCGCTGTTGTACCCCCGTAATTCAGGAGGATCTTCGAGTCCGGATCGTTGGTCCACGCCCCAACGGCGCCCGAGACGGCGCCAGCCCCACCGTCATCGAGCCCATCCTGCCCGGGCGTCGTCGCCATGATCGTGGCCGCAGTCCCGTCTGCGAACGCGAACCAGCGAATACCGTCGCCATCCTCCGAATACGTCATGAAGGCACACACCGATGGCGCATCCTGGGCGCTCGCCGAGGGTCCGCCGGCATCGGGAACCAGCACCGAAGGACCATTCCAGCGGGCGCGCCCGCGGATGACATCGCGCAGGTGAGAGATCAGGCGATCCTCGCTGTAGACACCGGGGATCTCAACGTCGAAGCGGCGGATGACCCCGACCTGCCGCCGTTGGGCAACGGGCATCAGGATCTTCTCGCGGCCGGTCCCGGCCTGTTCGAAGGCACCCCACGCCAGGCAGCGGACCCGCCACAATGCGCTCGTTACGTGATCGAGGAACAGGAGGTAGACCTTACCCTCGGAAAACCTGGGCGAGCCGTCGACTTGGGCGGCAACACCATCGAAAGCGCCTCCGGGCTCCTTGACCTCAAACGTCGCCCCGGTGCGCTCGCCGCCAACCTGCTCGATACGCTCGAACCGCGTGACGGTATGGGGGATGTACGGACCAGGCACCACTCTCGAAGAAACGGCACGGGCAAGCACGACGCTGCGACTCACGATGGCCAGCTCACCGAGATCCCGGGGAGGCACGATCTCCGCCCCGAACGCGCCGGTGATACCCATCGCCAGAACCAGAATCACACCGCCACATCGCCTCATGACACTCCGCCTTCCACCCACCATGTTGAACGAGAGTGTCATGCACGTCTGTGATCCAGCTTACCCGGCGTGCGCTGTCTTGGGTTACGACCGGCTTTCGACCGCCTCGGCCACCTTCTTCGCAATCCCGAAAAACGCCTGCGCGGCCGCTGAATCCGGGCGTGCCATCACGATCGGCTTGCCGGTATCGCCGCCACTGACGATCTCCGGATCGATCGGAACGGCGCCCAGGAACGGGATCCCGAGTTGCTCGGCGGTCCGCTTGCCCCCGCCGTCCCCGAAGATGTGCTCGATGTGGCCGCACGAAGGGCACCGGAAGAACGACATGTTCTCCACGAGACCCAGCACCGGAACGTCCATCTTCTGAAACATCGCCAACGCCTTCCGGGCGTCGATCAGTGCAACATCCTGCGGCGTCGTGACGATCACGGCGCCCGCCATCGGCACGTTCTGGCACAACGTGATGACGATGTCGCCCGTTCCGGGCGGCAGGTCGACAATCATCTCGTCGACCTCGCCCCACAGCACGTCTCCGATGAACTGCTCCAACGCCTTCATCAGCAGCGGACCGCGCCAAATCACCGGCTGATCGGCCTCCATGATCAGTCCCAGAGACATCACCTTGACGCCACCCGGGGCGTCGACCGGATAGATCTTCCCGCTCTCATCGGCCAACGGCCGGCCACCGCCCATCATCATCTGCTGCGACGGCCCGTAAATATCGCCATCCAGCAGCGCGACGGAGCGGTTGTCCTGGGCAAGGGCAAGGGCGAGATTCGCGGCGACGGTTGACTTGCCAACGCCGCCCTTGCCCGAGGCGACCGCCACGATATGCTTGATTCCCTTCACCCGGTCCGCCCAGACGGGGTTCCGCTGGCTCCCGACCTGTGGCTGGGCCGGCGCCTGGGCGCCACTGCGCGCCGCGATGATCCGGACATCGACGAGCGCCTTCTCGACGCCGTCGAGCTCCTGCAGTACCCGCGTCGCCTCACCACGAACGATATCGGCGTGAGCCGGATTGCCACCGGGCAGTGTAATCAACACGCGCACGGCGCTGCCTTCGATCTCCATCTGGCGCACGAGCCCGCTCTCGATGATGTTCGCGGCTGCGCCGGGCGCCGTCACCCTCTCCAAGGCCTCGGTTACGCTCTCCTGTGAAAGAGACATCGATACTCCTTTCGCCGCGTCACGACGACGCAGTTGACTCGCTCCCGTTGTCACGATCATCATCGGCCACATGCCCGCGCGGCCCTCTCAAACGGTCGATGGCGCGGCGCGTCTGCTTCATCAGATCACCCCTGGCACTGACGCCCAGGCCGGCGGTTGGAATCGGAACGCCGATCCGGACCGTGACGACGGTTCCTGGGCGAACGACCTTCTCCCCCGGGGGC
>JAADFN010000063.1 GCA_013152895.1 Acidobacteriota bacterium
CACTCCGTGATATTGATCGCGAGGCCTCCCTGGGAGGTTTCCTTGTACTTTGACTGCATGTCGAGCCCGGTCTGCTTCATCGTCCGGATCACGTCGTCCAGCGAGACGTAATGCCTCCCGTTGCCCTTCAGGGCGATCCTGGACGCGTTGATCGCCTTGACAGCCGCCATGGCGTTGCGCTCGATACACGGGATCTGCACCAGGCCATCGACCGGGTCGCAGGTGAGACCGAGGTTGTGCTCCATGGCGATCTCCGCCGCATTCTCCACCTGGGAACGGCTTCCGCCGAGCACGGCCGTCAAGCCGGCAGCAGCCATGGAGCACGCAACGCCGATCTCCCCCTGGCATCCGACCTCGGCGCCGGAGATCGACGCGTTCTTCTTGTAGAGGAGCCCAACGGCTCCAGCGGTCAGGAGGTAGTCGCGCACGCCCTCGCGGGAGCTCGTCCGCGTGAATCTCTCGTAGAATCGCAAGACCGCCGGAACGATCCCGGCCGCGCCGTTGGTCGGCGCCGTTACCACCCGTCCCCCGGCGGCATTCTCCTCGTTGACCGCCAGCGCGTAGAGCACCACCCAGTCGAGGACCGCCAACGGATCGCCAAAGGCCCCTTCGTTCTGCCGTGAAAGCTTCCGGTACAGGGCGGGGGCGCGCCGGCGCACCTTGAGCCGCCCCGGGAGGACACCGCGCCGCCGGAATCCACGTTCGATGCATTGCGTCATTGTTGCGTGGATCGTGTCGAGCCCCTCCCGGATCTCCTCATCCGTTCTCCACGCCTTTTCGTTCTCGAAGACGATCTGAGCAATGGACCGGCGGCTCGCCGCAGCCACGTCCAGGAGCCCGGCGGCGGTGTGAAACGGGAAACGCACCATGACCGGGTACTTGATCAGGCGGTCGTCCCTGGCCGTCTTGTTCCCGACGATGAACCCTCCTCCAATCGAGTAGAAATCTTTGGTGAAGATCTCGGCGCCCGTATCGTCGAAGACGTGAAAACGCATCCCGTTGGGATGATGGGGCAGCTGTTTCTCCGGATGGAAAACGATGTCCCGGTCCCAATCGAAACCGAGAGGCATGGCGCCTCCAAGCATCAGCTGCCCGGCTGAGCGCACCTCTTCCACGAGCGCCTCCTCGCGTTCGGGATCGATCGACTCGGGCTTTTCTCCGAGAAGCCCCCAGATGATGGCCTTGTCAGTGTTGTGACCCCGCCCCGTCGAGGCGAGCGATCCAAAAAGCTCGACCTGGATCCTCCCAACGTGATCGAAAAGCTCCCGTTTTCTGAGCTTGACCAGGAGAAACCCGGCCGCCCGCATCGGTCCGATGGTGTGGGAGCTCGAAGGCCCAATCCCGATCTTGAACAGGTCGAAGACGCTGATATCCATGAAAACCGTCCATCAGTCCCGACGGCGCGCCTGGCCGGCACCGGCCAGCCACGTCTCCATGCGGCTGAGAACCCGCTCCTGGACGGGCCTGTTGAGCATCTCGTGGTACACGTTCCACTCGATGTAGAGCCTCATGATCCCTCCGGATCGCTCGTGAGCACGCGCGAAACGGCCTCTCGCCAGCCAGCGCAGCGCCGCTCGCGCTCGGAGGGGCTCATGGCCGGAGTGAAGATGCGATCGTCGCGGGAAAAACCTTTGAGCTCCTCGATGCTGCTCCAGAAACCGGTGGCCAGGCCCGCGAGAAAGGCGGCGCCGGCGGCCGTCGTCTCCACGATGCCGGGACGGACCACCGGAATCCCGAGAATATCGGCCTGGAATTGCATCAGGAAATCGTTCGACGAGGCGCCTCCATCGGCGCGAAGCTCCCGGACAGGGACGGGGGCATCCTTTTGCATGGCATCGATGACGTCCCGCGTCTGGAACGCAATGCTCTCGAGCGTCGCCCGCACGATTTCGTTTCTCCCACTCCCGCGGGTCAAGCCAACGATGGCGCCACGCGCGTGCATGTCCCAGTACGGCGCTCCAAGACCGGTAAATGCGGGAACGACGTAGACGCCCCCGGTATCGGGCGTCCGCGCGGCGATCTCTCCCGTCTCCGCCGCGCTTCCGATCAGCTTGAGCTCGTCCCTCAGCCACCCGATGGCCGCTCCCGCCACGAACACCGAGCCTTCCAATGCATACGCAGAGCCGCCTCCTGCATCGCATGCCAACGTCGTCAGGAGACCATGGCTGCTCCACTGGGCCGTGCTCCCCGTGTTGAGCATCGTGAAACAACCCGTCCCGTACGTATTCTTGATCGTGCCGGGCTCCCAGCATCCCTGGCCGAAAAGGGCGGCCTGCTGATCTCCGGCAATGCCGGCCACGGGCACGTCTCCAGGGAGATTCCCCCGCGGCTCAGTCAAGCCGAAGATTCCCGAGCTCGGATGTACCTCGGGGAGCATCGACTCCGGCACCCCGAAAACCCCGAGCAGCTCGGGATCCCACCGGTGGTTCCGGATGTCGAAAAGGAGCGTCCGGGAGGCGTTCGTCGGGTCCGTCGCGTGGACCTTGCCACCGGTCAAACGGTAGAGCAACCAGCTATCAACGGTCCCAAACAGAAGCTCGCCGGCCGTTGCCCGCTCCTCCACCTCTGGATCGTTCTCGAAGAGCCACCTGAGCTTCGAACCCGAGAAGTACGGATCGGCCATGAGCCCGGTGCGCTCCCGGATCATCGGCTCGATCCCATCCGCGCGGAGACGTTCACACACGCCGGCAGACTGCCGGCTCTGCCACACGATCGCAGGATGCGCCGGCAAGCCCGTTTGACGATCCCATACCACCGTCGTCTCCCGCTGGTTCGTGATCCCGATGCCGCGAAGCTCTCCCAACCCAACCGGCGCCTTTTCGAGCGCCTCACGCATCACATCGAGCGACGTTCGCCAGATCTCTTCCGGGTCCTGCTCCACCCAGCCTGGGCGCGGATACGACGGCACGATCTCCCGGTAGGCCCGGCCCAGGATGTATCCATCGCGGTCATAGACGATCGCCCTCGATCCGGTCGTCCCCTGATCGATGACCAGAATGCCCTCACTCATTGGTCTTGAGACTGTGTCGCATATTTCCCGGTGAACCTCTCATTCGCATGGTATTCGCATTTCATTCTAGCTCGAATCACCCGCCAACGCACACACGAACCACGATGCGGGCGGCACGCGGATGGGAAATGCGGCTCATTCCTGCTATACTTATCTATATTATTGAGGCAGCAGCCAAGTCACGGGAACGGCTTGCCTCCATTACGAGGGATCGATTCGTGTTATCAGCTAGATGGTCTTGGAGAAGCCCGGCATGGCGCCTGTCGAGACGCCCTCTGTCGAGGTCCGTCTCCGCCATTATTGTCAGAAGCACCACGATCGCGATTTCTCTTGTGCTCCTCACCGCCAGTCTGGCGCTTGCACTGGATCCATCGGCTCTTTTTGATGACTATACCTTCCGCCGCTGGACGAGAGATGACGGCCTCCCGCAGAACAGCGTCCAGGCGCTCGTTCAGGACAGGACCGGATATATCTGGATCGCGACTCAGGAAGGTCTGGCACGTTTCGACGGCGTTCGCTTCGTCATCTTTGATCGGCACACGACGCCCGCGCTCCCGGCGAATAATGTGCTGTCCCTCGCGCTGGGGGATCAAGACGTCATCTGGATCGGGTTTCGCAACGGGGGGTTGTCCCGGCTGATCAACGGTCAGACCATTGAACGTTTCGGCGCTGGGGCAGGCATTCCCAACGCGTTCGTGCGCACCTTGCTCATGGATCATGACGGGAACCTCTGGGCCGGCACCCGTGGGGGCGGGCTGGTCGTGTGCCCGGCCGGAACCTCACCCCCCACGTTCCGGCCCGTTCCAACCCTCGAAGAGGCACGGATCCTCGACCTCTTCGAGGACAGGAGCGGCGCCATCTGGATCGCCACGGAGGGCGAAGGGCTGCTCCGGATGCATGGCGGGCAGATTCGCCGTTTCCAGGCTGCCGACGGGTTGAAATCGAATACGGTCTGGCGGGTTCTTCAGACCAGCGACGGGACGCTCTGGGCCGCGACGTACGGTGGCGGCCTCGCCCGGCTGCAAGGACGATCTTTCGTCACTCTGACGACGCGAGAGGGCCTCCCCGGGAACCGGGTGACGTCCCTGCTCGAGGACCACGATGGGAACCTCTGGGTGGGCATGGCCGGCGCCGGGCTCGCACGGATCAGGCATGGACGCGTCACCGCTGTTGCGACGAAGAATCCCCTCGCAACGGCGACCGTTCTCAGTCTGATGGAAGACCGCGAGCACAACCTCTGGGTTGGAACCGAGAGCCAAGGGCTGATGCGGCTGGGGGACAGCCTCTTTACCACGCTTGATGTGGACGATGGCCTTGCCAGCCCGATGGCGCGATGCATCCTCGAAGCGCGAGACGGCTCCCTGTGGGTCGGAACCAGCTCGGGAGGCCTGCAACACTTCATCCAAAAAGAAGGACGCATGGTGCTCGCACCGGTTCAGCCGAGGATTTCCGCGACCGACGTCTTCTCGCTCTACGAGGAACCGGGGGGTGCGGTGTGGGTCGGAACCTACGAACAGGGGGTCTTCCGGCTGGAGCGCGGGAAGATACAGAGATGGACGAGCCGCGATGGTCTTCCGGCAAACACGGTCTGGGCGCTCGAGGGCGACGGGGCACGAGGGGTATGGGCAGGCACGTACGGTGGCGGCCTGGCGCACATCACCCGGCGAGGTATCACGACGTATGGGCCGGCCCAGGGGCTGACGAGCAAGCTCATCCGTGTGATCCGTCGTACCCGCAATGGGGACCTGTGGATCGGTACCAGCGGCGGAGGCGTCTGCGTGTTCCGCGATGGAAAGATCATTCCGAACCCCGGAACGGGCCAGATCGCTCGTACGACGGTGATGGATATCTACGAAGATGCGGATGGAGCCCTCTGGTTCGGGACCAACGGGGGCGGTCTCTGCCGTCTTTCCAACGGTTCCCTCGGTTGTCTGACCATGTCCGACGGCCTTCTCGACGATGTCGCCTTCCGCATTCTCGAGGATGCACGGGGCCGTTTTTGGATGAGCTGCAACCACGGAATCTACCGGGTGGCCAGGGCCAATCTGAACGCCGTTCTGAACGGACGGCGCACGCAGATCCGCTGCCAGGTCTTCGGACGCACCGACGGGATGCCGACGAGCGAGTGCAATGGCGGAAGCCAACCGTCCGGCTGGCGGGCTCACGATGGGAAGCTCTGGTTCCCCACCCCGGAGGGATTTGTCGCCGTCGACGCCGAGTCGGCCCCTCGCGAAGCTCCTCCTGCAACCGTTGTCGTTGAGGCTCTCAGGGCGGACGGCCAGACAATCCCGCTGAGCACAGCCATTGCCCTCGCCCCCGGAACACGTTCGATCGAGATCGACTACACCGCGCTGACGTTCCGGGCGCCGGAGAAAGTCCGGTTTCAGTACCGGTTGTCCGGCCTTGGCGAGAACTGGATCGATGCCGGCTCTCGTCGCACGGCCTACTTCAACCACCTCGAACCCAGCTCCTACGCGTTTATCGTGAGGGCACGCAACAGCCTCGGGCGCTGGAGCGCGCCGTCCTCTCCATTTACGTTCAGTATCGAGCCATACTTCTACCAGCGCCTCCCCGTCCAGTTGACAGCGGTGTTCATCCTCCTGCTGGGCCTGAGCGCACTGATCGCCTTCCGGGTTCACGAGCACCACCGCCGCGAGAGCGAGCTCAAAGAGAAAGTCAGGGTTGCCACCTTGCAGCTCCAGATGGCTCACAAGGCGCTCGAAGAGGCCAACGCCAAGCTCAAGGACCTCTCCCTTCACGACCCATTGACGGGCGTGCCGAACCGCCGCAGCTTTGATCAGACAATCGCTCTGCTGTGGCAGCAATCCCTGAGAACCGGCGCGCCGCTCGCACTCCTGATGATCGATATCGACAAGTTCAAGGATTACAATGATCATTCCGGCCACCTTGCCGGCGACGCGTGTCTACGGCAGGTGGCGACCATCCTGAGAACGACCCTGCGCCGCGGGACCGACATCATCGCCAGGTACGGCGGCGAAGAATTCGCCGTGCTTCTCCCGGGCAACGGGATCGAGATGGCATGTCAGCTCGCCGGGGAGCTCCGGGTCGCCGTCGAGAGTGCGCGTATCTCGCATCCCACCTCCGGCCACGGGGGTGTCCTCACCATCAGCATCGGCGTGGCTGCCATGGTTGCAACGCCGGACACAAAGCCCTCGGATCTCATCGCCGCCGCGGACCAGGCTCTCTACGTCGCGAAGGCCAACGGCAGAAACCGCCTCGAGTTTACCCCGGCAGCTCCACGCTGAACGTCAGGCGCCTCATGACGCCCTGCGAGGAAGCCCCAAACCGACGCCGAGACCGGGGGTCGACGCACGGCGAGCAGCCGCTCCACCTGCAGCATCCCCGCCGTCCACGCCCCGGACACCCCGAGCGACAGGTTCTGCGGGTTGCGCGGGGCCGGCCCGCAACGAGGCGAGGGGCAATCCCGCCCGGGAGGTGCCGGGGGACCGAGCGCAGACGGCTTGGCGGGAGG
>JAADFN010000064.1 GCA_013152895.1 Acidobacteriota bacterium
TCGCCTCGCTGGGATGGGACTGCGCGCCGTGCCTCGACCTTCGGTCTCGGCGTCGGCTTGCCCGGATTGAAGGTGGCTGCGCCGTGGCCCGGCCTGCGGCCGTGCCGTCGGCTTGCACGGATGGCGGGGACGCTCGGGGTGGGGTGGCTCACTGGTGACTGAACGACCTGGTAACGGGCATCCACGGCCCGTTTCGGGATTCCGGGGGAGGTATTGCATCGTCGTTGGGCCTGTGGACGGGATGTGGAAGGCGAGGCAGGGGTTGCACTGTTGAAACGCCACGGGCCGGATGTGCGGGGCGGGTGTTTACGGGCGCGAATAATTGGTCACGTGGCACCGCGGTCTTCGTTCGCCTGAGTAGCGTTGCGGGACACGTTTTTCTTGGACCGCTGATCGGGCGCCGGGGGACGCGTGGCGAGTTTGTGGGCCGTCGGCGGGCGGGCGCATCCGAGGGAAATGCAGAGACGGCGTAGCTGTTCAACCCGCCTCAGGCGCCCGGTGATAGCGGCGGCGGAGAGGTCGATCTCAGACATCGATCTTTTCGAGCCACGCGATGTCATCCCGGTCGACTCCGCTTGAACGCAACGCCTTGAGCGTGGCGAGGCCGGAAGGGGACAGTACCCATACGTCCCCGCCTTCCCAGGAGAGCTTTGTCCTTTGCTCCAGGACATGAGCGAGGGGTTGTGCCAGCATCAGTAGATCGACGGTGGTGAGCTCTCCTGTGTCGGGATCGGGCCGTGAGATCCGGCGGATCGTGATCCCGGCTTCGGGAAAACGCATGGGATGCGCCACGATGGAATATCCGATCTTGCGGAGCGCTTCGAGGGCGTCTGCAATCTGCTCGCTCGGGACCACGATGTCGATGTCCTCGGTGGCCCGGACCCGTCCGTACACGGCCATTGCCAGACCGCCGCACAGCGCATACTCAAGCCCATGCTCGTTGAGCGCATCCAGAACAGCCTGTAGCGCGGCGATCAGGTCAGACGCCATGAAGAAAGGGTACCACCTTTGCTGATCAATCATGCGGTGGCTTTCCACGAGTCTGGCACAAGGAGGATATCGCTTCCGAGCTTCATGGGAAGCCTTTCGTTATGACCGCTGCCGATATTGACGATCACCGTGCATCCGGGCCGGGTTGCTGCGTACGGCGGTGCGCTGGGAGCGGGTGTCGTGTATCATCCAAGGCCCTGGAAGGAGCTGACATGGAGGCGTGGACACCCTCATCCTGGCGGCTGAAGCCCGTGACGCAACAGCCGGCATACCCGGATCCGGAAGCGCTGGCGGCCGCCGAGCGGGAACTGGCCGACTTGCCGCCGCTCGTGACGTCGTGGGAGGTGGAGCGTTTGAAGGCCCAGCTCGCCGATGCGGCCGGGCGAAAACGTTTCTTGCTCCAGGGCGGGGCGTGCGCGGAGAGCTTTGCCGATTGCAGGCCGGACGTCTTGACGAATACGTTGAAGATCCTGCTCCAGATGAGCCTCGTCCTGACCTACGGCCTCAGGCGCAGGATCATCCGTGTCGGACGATTCGCCGGCCAGTACGCCAAGCCCCGTTCGGCCGATACAGAGACGCGCGATGGGGTCACGCTTCCAAGCTACCGCGGTGACCTCGTCAACGGCGTCGCCTTCACGCCGGAGGCGAGGGTGCCCGATCCGCATCGAATGTTGCGCGGGTATGAGCGGTCGGCGCTGACGCTGAACTTCATCCGTTCGCTGGTTGAAGGTGGTTTTGCCGATCTGAGGCACCCGGAGTACTGGGACCTCGATTTCGTCAAGCACTCATCCCGCGCGGCCGAGTACCAGAAGATCGTCGAATCGATCGGCGATTCGCTGCGTTTCATGGAAACGCTGGCCGGAGACGAGCTTGGCGAGAGATCGGCCGGGTGGACTTCTTCACGAGTCACGAGGGGCTTCACCTTCCCTACGAGCAGGCCCAGACCCGGCAGGTCCCGCACCGGTCCGGGTGGTACGACCTCAGCACGCACTTTCCGTGGATCGGGATGCGGACGGCCGATCCGGGGGGAGCGCACGTCGAGTACTTCCGCGGGATTCGCAATCCGATCGCCATCAAGATCGGCCCGGCGATGACCCGGACATGGCTCGGCGAGCTGCTCGACAGGCTCGATCCGGACCGGGAGCCGGGCCGGATCACGCTGATCCACCGCATGGGCCACGACCGGATCGCGGATCTTCTCCCCCCGTTGATCGAATTCGTGCGCAAGACCGGGCGGAGGGTGCTCTGGTCGTGCGACCCGATGCACGGCAACACCGAAAAGCTCGCGAACGGTCTCAAGACGCGCCGCTTCGATACCATTCTTTCCGAGCTGGAGCAGGCGTTCGACCTGCATCACGAGCTGGGAAGCTTCCTCGGCGGTGTCCACCTCGAGCTGACCGGCGAAAATGTCACGGAGTGCATCGGCGGTGCGCGCGGCCTGAATGAGAACGATCTCACGCGGGCGTACAAGTCCCAGATCGATCCGCGCCTGAATTATGAGCAGTCCCTCGAAACGGCCATGCTCATCGCTCGCAAGATCCAGCGGATGAACGGGAGAGCGCACGACTAGGCGGGGCCCGGGGTGGCTCACCGCGCGCTCGCAGGGTGGGCGAGGCCCGGGAAAGCCCGGAGCTCGACTCGAAAGCCGTGTGTAGAATCGAGCCGTGTGCACGTTGTTGATCTACCGGCGTCCGGTAACGGGGATCGAGCTGGTCGTCGCCGCCAACCGCGACGAGCTCTATTCACGGCCGCCGGGGAGCTTCGGAATCATCGGGACCGACCCGCTGGTGATCGGCGGCATCGATCCCGAGGGCGGCGGAACGTGGCTCGCGATCAGCTCGGCGGGCTTCGTGACCGCCGTGACGAACGCCCGTCTCGGCGCCCGGAGGCGCCCCGGGCAACGCAGCCGGGGGCTCCTGGCGCGGGACCTGGCGTGTTCGAAGGACTTCGGCGAGGCGCGGCGGCGGCTCGAGGCGGAGGACCTGGCCCGTTATGCGCCTGTCAACGTCGTGGTGGCGGATGGCAGCACGGCTGTCGTCGGAACGAATCTCCCGGAGGCCCGTATTGCCGAGATTGCGCAACCGGTCGCCGGGTGTGGCAACGTCCCCGCGTTCGAACCGGACGAGCGGATCGCACGCCTCCTCGAACGTGGGGCCCCCCGGGCGGGCGAGACCCAGGGCGAAATCATCGCCCGCCTGGCGAGCCTGATGTCACGGCACGAGCCACCATCTGCGTGTCACCACCTGGCGGACGGGGGAACGGTGTCGTCGACGATCGTCGTGCTGCGCCGGGATCTCGAGGGATCAACGATTCTTCACGCCGGCGGCCCACCGTGCATCACCGGGTACCGGCAGATCGAGATCCCGGTCTGAGCCGGGCGCGACCGGTCAGGCGTCGTGATCGCAGATGCTCCCCGTCGTGGTCAGCTCGCCGCGGAGGAACGACTCGGCGACCTTCCCGGGTTCGTCGGACGGAGCGCCGAGCACAACCTCCACGCCGTGTCGCTCGAAGAGCTCGATCGCGCGCGGGCCCATCCCCCCGGTGATAACGACGTCGGCGCCGTGCTCGGCGATCCACACGGGGAGCGCCCCGGGCTCGTGAGGGGGTGATGTGATCACGGTCTGACGCGCGAGGGTCTTCGTGTCCGAATTGGCGTCGATGAAGGCGTAGGCCTGGCAACGGCCGAAGTGGGCGGAAAGAACGCCGTCTTGCAGGGGGATTGCAATTCTCATCAGTCAACCTCCGGGTTTGATTCCAGTGTCCCGCTCATTCGCTGGTAACGTGGCGGGCGCTGATTGTGCCTGCCGTTGGAGGAGGGTCCGGATGCGGCCGTGGACCTTCTCCAGGGCTTCTGCCACCGGACCGCCACATTCGGGGGGCACAAACCCCGGCCGATACACGCCGGAACGTCCTGGCTGTGCAGTGTGGAGCCGAGGAGCGCCACGTCCTTCGCGGACAGCTCGCCGGCCGTCGCCTCGACAAAGCCCGCGTTGAGGTCGGCCTCAAGGTCAGTCGTTGTCTTTTTCCTGGTGAAGCTGCTCCAGCCGCTTGGAGATGGCGTCAAGCTGCGAACGGAGCACCGATGCTTCACGCTCGAGCCACGTTCTCTCATCCTCGGCAGCGGCGCCCGATACCGCGGGGTAGAATCCACGTCCGTACCCATACCCGGGGCCGCGGCCCCATCCACGGCCGAAGCCGCGGCCAAAGCCCCGGCCGCCGTTGGCGTACCCCGGGCGGCCGAAGCCACCGCAGAACCCGGCCCCTCTCCCCGTCACCGGTCCAGCACCCCACGGGCCTGTCCGATCTCCACCTGGCATGTCGCCCTCCTTTGCGTCCCGTGTTTCCGGGATCGATCGGGGCATGGCTGAACTTGAGCCATGCTCTCAATATCAATATGGATCATGATCCCCGGAAATGCAAGTCATGATAGGGTTTTTGGACAACTGAATAGATATTCATACTTGCATTATTCGCTCATACGATGCGTGCTTGAGCGATTATTCCTGCGTCACCGTAAGACCGCGCTCGCGGCAGAGAGAGACGAGGCCGCCTCTGCCAACCAGGTGGAGAGCTCCCACGACGACGAGGATGTCATGGTCCCGGTGGGTCAAGCGAAGAACCTGGCTGAGCCAGCGCCGGTTCCGCGCGGTCACGAGGGCCTCGTAAAGCTCGGGAGAGTCCCGGAATGTCGCGGTAAGGGTGGTGGCCAGACCATCGGCATCGCCCGCGCGCCACATCGAGGTGAGCCGTTGAACCTGGGGTACGAGCTCGGAGAGCTCCGTCAGCGTCTGCGTCAGCAGGCCGATTTGTTGACGAGGTCCGAGCCCGTCGAGCAGGGCGATCTGTTCCCGGGCCGTTTCCAGCGCCCGGATCTCTTTCCCGGCCTTGACCGCCCGGCGGTAGAGGACGAGATCGATGCCATGGCCGGGGTCATACCCGGCTCGCTCGAGTGCCCGGTCGCTCAACGTCATCGCCGCGAGCCAGGGCTTCATCCTGTCGATGTTCCTCCACCGGAGGCCGAGCGCGCCGAGCTCGGTTTCGAGCCGGCGACGGAGTGAAGGTGGAACGAGGGACTGCAACGTTTTCCCGGGGGGCAGCATGCCGCGCGCCTGGAGCTCCTGGGCATCCGCGCGCGCCCGCGCGAAGTCGATCTCGAAGACGATCTCCCGTGAGCGTGTCAGGGCCATTTTGATGCGCGGGTCGAGCGGTGCGGCGCCGGCGGGAAGCATGTGGATCGAGCCGAGCAGGTACACGGTATTGGTCCGGCCGTGGATTCTCCACAGGCAGATATGGCCGGAAGCCGAGGCGGGGACCGTGGCGGCGAGGGCGCCCATGACGGCAGCGGCGATGGCCATGCGAAAACGGAGAACACGGCTCACGCCGCCCATTGTGTCACGCCCCCGTCGCGAGGTGGTCTCTTTGGGATCGTGGCGCGTTCGGCAACGCGGGCCGTGCGGATGTGGCACGTCGCCCCTCTCCGGGTGCTCCATCGCCCGTGGTGCAGGGGGGTCTTGCACGGGGTTGGGACATTGTCTAGAGTGCATAGCCATGAAGATCAGCGATTTCATGGACCGTCACTACCTCCACTTCAACGCAGCCGCCATGATGGACGCCGCCCGGGCGTACAGGGAGCTTCTCGACGACGGCGGGCTGATGTTCATGACGATCGCCGGGGCGATGAGCACGGCGGAGCTGGGCATCTCGCTGGCGGAGATGATCCGGCAGGGGAAGGTCCACGCGATCACCTGTACCGGAGCGAATCTCGAGGAGGACATCTTCAACCTCGTGGCGCACGACCGGTACGTGCGGGTGCCGCACTACCGGGACCTGACGCCCGCCGATGAACAGCAACTCCTGGAACGCCAGCTGAACCGGGTGACCGACACGTGCATCCCGGAGGACGAGGCGTTTCGCACGGTCGAAGGCGTCATCATCGAGCTGTGGGAAGAGGCGGACCACTCCGGGAAGCGTTTCCTTCCGCACGAGTTTCTCTACCGGATTCTGAACGAAGGGCTGCTCGAAGACTCGTACCAGATCGATCCCCGCGACTCCTGGATGGTCGCGGCCGCCGAACGCAACCTCCCCATTTTCGTGCCCGGCTGGGAAGACTCGACCCTGGGCAATGTCTTCGCGGCGCGCGTCATCGAAGGCAGGATCACGAATCCCGGAACGATCCGCTCCGGGATCGAGTACATGATCGAGCTCGCGGCTTGGTACTCCCGCACCGCGGCGGAGCATCCGATCGGTTTCTTCCAGATCGGGGGCGGCATCGCCGGCGATTTCCCGATCTGCGTCGTCCCGATGCTGATCCAGGACCTCAAGCGGGCGGATACGCCGTTGTGGTCCTACTTCTGCCAGATCTCCGATTCGACGACCAGCTATGGCTCCTACTCGGGGGCGGTTCCCAACGAGAAAATCACCTGGGGCAAGCTCACCGCAGACACCCCGAAGTTCATCGTCGAATCGGACGCGACGATCGTCGCGCCGCTGATCTTCGCCTACGTGCTCGGCTGGTAGGGCGATACCCCCGGGCGTTGCTCCTCCGGCGATCGCGCTGCGAAGATCTCCGCAAGGAACCTGTAGACGAGCTTGGCGGCGAGAAACTCCGACGCCCACTGACCCGGCGCCGGGAGCAGCTCCACGACGTCGAACGCGGCCACGCGCCGCGTACGGGCCACGCGCGTCAGCAGGGCCTCGACCTGGCTCCACATGAGGCCGCCGGGCTCCGGGGTTCCGGTCGCCGGAACAACGGAGGGATCGAAGCCGTCGAGATCGATGGTGACGTAGACGGCCTCGCTCAACAGGCTCACCGATCGATCGATCCATGTTGTATCGGCGGCCGGACGGTCGACAATCTCGTGCGCCCAGGCGACGCGGCTGCTGTCGAGGCGCGGAAGCTCGGATGCATCGATCGAGCGGATGCCGACCTGGACGATGGGAGCAACCTCCCGGGCGCGCGCCATCACGCAGGCGTGGTTGTACTTCGAGCCCATGTATTCCTCGCGGGTGTCGGCATGAGCGTCGATCTGGAGCACAGAAAGGCCGGGTACGATCCTGGCGGCGGCCCGGATCGCCCCGATCGAGACGGAATGCTCGCCCCCGACGACGACCGGGAGGCGGCCGGCCTCCAGCAGCTCGGCGACGCGCTCCTCGACGATCGTGGCAAGCTCTTCCGGGTCCTCCGGGCAGACAACGGGTGGCAGCGTCGCGATTCCGCGCCGGTACGGCTCACTGCGCGTTGGAATGTCATACAGCTCCATGTTGGCCGAGGCCTCCAGCAGCGCGGCCGGCCCGGCAGCAGCGCCGCGTTTCCACGTGGCCGTGGCGTCGTACGGGACGGGTAGGACCACAACGGACGCACGGGAGATCTCGGCCGCGGCCTCGGTCCCCCCGAAGGGCGTGAGGTCGGCGGGTTCGTGCATCCGTCAACCCGCCAGGCTCGTGAATTGCCGTCGCTCGTTGGCCATTTCATCACTCCAGGTAGGTGTAGCCGGTAAGGCCTTCGTTGTAGTTTGCGAGCAGGGCGCGGCTCTCGGCCGGCGTCATCCTTCCGGCCCGGACCGCGCGTTCGCAGTCACGCCGGATCGCCTGGTAGAGCAACCGGTGATCATACTGGAGGTACCCGAGAACCTCGTCCACCGTGTCGCCCTCGACGAGCTCCTCGACCGTCCAGACCCCGTTGTTGTCGACGGTGATGTGTACCAGGTGCGTGTCCCCGAAGAGGTTATGGAGATCGCCCAGGGTTTCCTGGTATGCGCCGACGAGAAACACCGCGAGGAAGTACGGTTCGCCTGGACGCAGCTCGTGAACGGGAAGCGTGGACGTGGCGCCCTGGGCGTTGATGAAACGGTCGATGTGACCGTCGGAATCGCAGGTGATGTCGGCGAGGGTCGCGCGCCTCGCCGGCTCCTCGTCGAGCCGGTGAATCGGCATCACGGGGAAGACCTGGTTGATGGCCCACGAATCCGGGAGCGATTGGAAAACGGAGAAATTGCAGTAGAGCGTGTCGGAGAGCCTGGCCTGAAGCTCCTCCAGCTCATCGGGGATCTGCTCGAGCTGGTGGAGCATCGAGTTGATCCTCAAGCATACGGTCCAGTAGAGGCGGTCCGCCAGGCCGCGATGTTCGAGGCTGAGATGGCCGACCGTGAACAGTGTCAAGGCCTCTTCGTGCGCCTGGACCGCGTCATGGTAACTTTCAAGCGCCGTGCCCGGACCGGCATTTTCCACCGCCTCGATCAGGTCGGAGATGACGCGCGGGGTGGTTCCGTTGTGCGCCAGGCGGCCGATTTCGGCGTCGGGGACGATCCAGCGATCGGCTTTCGCAGCCCCGAGGACATCGAAAACCAGGACGCTGTGGTGGCTGACCATGGCCCGCCCCGTCTCGGTGAGAATCCCCGGGTGACGGATCCCCGCGTCGTCGCAGACGCTCTGGATCCGGTACACCACTGTCATGGCGTACTCGGTGAGCGTGTAGTTCGTCGAGAATTCCCAGGTCGTCTGGCTTCCGTCATAGTCGATGCCGAGACCACCGCCGGCATCGATGTAGCGCAGCGTGGTGCCGAGCTTCTGGAGCTGGACGAAAACCTGGGCGAGCTCGGTGATGCCTGCGTTGACGACCTGGATGTCCGTGATCTGGCTTCCCATGTGGCAGTGGAGCAGCTCCAGGCAGTCCAGCATCCCGGCTTCCTTGAGGCGGGACACGGCCTCGAGAATACCGGGAATGGTCAGTCCGAACTTGGCCTTCTCCCCCGAGGACTGGTGCCAGCGCCCGCTGCCGGACCGGCTGAGCTTGACCCGAATGCCGATCCGTGGCCTGATACCGGTGGCCTGGGCCTGTTCGATGATGACCTCGAGCTCGGCGATGTTCTCGACGACGGCGATGATGTTCCGGCCGAGCTTGGTCGCCAACAGGTATTGATGGATGTACTTGGCCTCCTTGAAACCGTTGCAGATGATCAGCCGGTCCGGCGTCTCGGTGGTGAGGCCCATGACGGCGAGCAGCTCGGGTTTCGATCCCACTTCGAGGCCGAGACCGGTCTCGCGGCCGATGCGTTCGATCTGTTCGACGAGGTACCGGTGCTGGTTGACCTTGATGGGGTAGACCGGCGTGTACTCTCCACGGTATCCGCACGCTTCGATCGCCTCGCCGAACGCTTCTCGCAGGAGCTCCATCCTCCTGGCCAGGAGATCACGAAACCCGATGAGGACGGGCGTGTTGATGCCACGCTCCGCCAGGCCCGTGACGACCTCGTACAGGTCGACGCGTGGCCCCTGCGGTCCTCGCGGCATGACGAGGACGTGGCCAGCCGGGCCGACCTCGAACGTGTCGGCACCCCAGGCTTCGATCTGGTAGAGGGCCGCGGCATCCGTGGGCGTCCACTCCTGCGCAGCCGTATCTTCGGTGCTCGGGGGAATCGGCTTATTCATCGGTGCTGTGTATGTCCTTCGGCACCTGCAGGGCCGCGGGTGCTCCGTGCTGCGGGAACGTTCCGTTGGCATAGAAACCATCGAGCAGCGCATCCTTTTCGAGGAAGCGCTCGTAGAGCCACGCTTCGAGGGCCCTTTTCTTTTCGGGCAGAGACTCCATGGGAAACCGCCTGGCGTGGAGATGGACCCGGGCGACGGCACCGGAGACGTACTGGCGCAGCGTTGGAACACCGCCGGTATAGCCGATGGTGAAATCGTAGACGGCCGTCACGTGCGAGCGGAGCCCCTCGACGGCTGCGGCGAACCCCCGTGGCCGGGGCAGGAGCACGTGGCGCGGGGAGGGGAACCCCCGCCTGGAGGCGAAGGCTACGCTCCTGGCCAGCTTGGCGGGCGTGATGCGTGTTCCTTCGGCGAAGATGACCATCCACGCCGGGATACGTTCGTTGACCAATGTTCGGAACGTCCGGTCAATCGAGCTCCTGTCGCGGGACCAGTTTCGCTTCAGGTAGGGACATCCGAGGAAGAGCATGCCCCAGCCAATCCCGGGAACCCATTTCAGGATGTCCTTGACGAAGAACTTGAGGTCCCCGAGCCGGTGTCGCCGCAGGGCGAAATCCAGGATCACCATGATGTCGGTCATCTGCTGGTGATTGACGACGACGATGGCGTTTTCCCTCTCCGGAATCTCGTCGCCCGTGACGATGACCCGGACGCCTGCGAGATGCCGCGAGACGATCACGCACGCGCCCCACCAGAGGTTGGCGAGGAAACGGTTGAAACGCCGGAAAACGCGGCGTGAGACGGGGAAAACAACCAGGCTGGCGACCTGGATGACGTTGATCGCAAGCAGGAACGCCAGGAGGAAGCCCCACACGAAGACATCGATCACGATCAACAGGATGCGACGGGGGGAAAGCGGCGGTTTCAGCGGTTCAAGAGGCATGCGAGCTCCTCGTCGATCACGGTTTCGAGGCGTCCGATCTCGCCCGGCGTCGTGTGAAGATTCCCAATGGCGACGTGAAGGGCGATCCCGGGATCGAGCCGCGTGTGCGAAATGTACACCTCGCCCGACGCGTTGATCCGTTCCAAGAGCTCGAGGTTGAGCGCGTCGACCTCGGCTGGGGATGACGACGGTGTCCCGGCCGCCCGGAAGTTGACGACGGAAAACGGAACCGGCGCCAACCGTTCGAGCGCGGGGTGCCGGTCGACCCAGCCGGCAAAGCTCTGCGCCATCCCCATGTGGTGGCGCAGGCGGGCGCGGATCCCTTCCAGCCCGAAGGCGCGGAGGACCCACCAGAGCTTGAGGGCACGAAACCTCCGGCCCAGCTGAACCCCGTAATCCATCAGGTCGACCACCGTGCCCGTCTCCGGGGTGGTCAGGTATTCGGGGATGAGCGAGAAGGCGCGCTTGAAGATTTCGGGATGGCGCGTGTACAGCGCCGAGGCGTCGATCGGCGTGAACAGCCACTTGTGCGGGTTGAAGACGAAGCTGTCGGCACGTTCGCACCCCTCCAGGCACCATCGCTTCTCGGGGCAGACCGCGGCGCTCCCCGCGTAGGCGGCGTCGACGTGTAGCCAGAGATCTTCACGCTCGCAGATGTCTGCAATGGAGGCGACCGGGTCGACCGACGTCGTCGACGTCGTTCCGACGGTGGCGACGACGGCGAGGGGACGGATGCCGGCGGCCCTGTCTTCGGCGATGGCGTTCGCAAGCGCGCTGGCGTCCACCCGGTACGCCTCGTCGTGGGGAAGTGCACGGAAGCTGTCGAGCCCAAGCCCGAGCGTGATGCACGCCTTTGCGATGGAGGAGTGCGCCTGGTCGGAGGCGTAGACGCGCATCCGGGGCAGGTCGGTCCGGCCGCCCATCCCGCGCTCGCGGATATCGAGACCGGCAGCCTCGCGGGCCGCGGCGAGGGCCAGGAGCGAGCTGATGGAAGCCGTGTCGGTCAAGAACCCGAAGAGACCGGGGGGCAGGCCGATGGCGTCGCGAAGCCAGTCCAGGACGACGAGCTCGAGCTCCGTCGCCGAGGGACACGTGCGCCACAGCATGCCATTGACGTTGAGGGCGGCGGAAAGCATTTCGCCGAGAACGCCGGGGCCGGATCCCGTGATGCCGAAGTAGGCCATGAAGCCCGCGTGGTTCCAGTGGGTGACGCCGGGGAGCACGATCTTGAGAAAATCGTCCCAGACGGCGTCAAGCGGTTCTGGCTCTTCCGGCGCCCGGGCCGGAAGGCGCGAGGAGACGTCTCCAGGATTGACGCGCGCAAGCACGGGGTACGGTCGTGCGCCCGCCTCCAGGTAGTCGGCGATCCAATCCACCATCCGGTGAGCCTGCCGGCGGAGCTCGTCAGCCGGGATGTCCCCCGTCGATGGTGATTCCAGGTCCTTCGTCATGAGCCTCTCCTTCCGTCATCAGTGTAGGAGATACGTCGGCATTGTGGAACCAAGCCCGGCCCCGGGGGCGTCGTGACCCGGCGGCCGGTGGCTTTCGGGATCCCATGATCCTCCCCGGAAGCGAAACCCGGCGCACGGCCCGGGATTGGCGGTCGTGTGTGGGCTTGCAGTACCATGCTCGCGGAGGTGGCGATGGCGGATACATGGGACGTCGCAGTCATCGGGGGCGGGATCGTTGGGTTGGCGGTCGCGCGGTCGCTGCTCGGGGCGTTCGATCTCAGCGTCGTGGTCCTGGAGGCGGAGGAGAAGCTGGCGGCGCACCAGACGGGGAACAACAGCGGCGTCGTGCATTCCGGGCTGTATTACAGGCCGGGGTCGCTGAAGGCGCGCAACTGCGTCGAGGGAAGGCTGGCGCTGGAGGCGTACTGCCAGGAGCGTGGGATCCCGTGGGAGCGGTGCGGCAAGGTCGTGGTGGCCACGCGCGAGGACCAGCTCGAGGAGCTGGAAAAGCTCGAACAGCGGTCTGGCGAGAACGGTCTCGAGGGCGTGCGGAGGATCGGGCCGGAGGAAATCCGCGACCTCGAGCCCCACGCGGCGGGCATTGCCGGGTTGCACGTTCCCGAGACCGGGATCGTGGATTATGTCGCTGTCGCGGCGTCGTTTGCACGCGATATCGAGGCGGGGGGCGGCACGATCCGGACGGGCGCCCGGGTGCGGAAGATCGTCCCGGATACCAACGGTCTCACGATCGAGACCTCCAGCGGGACGATCGAAGCAGGTTTTCTCGTCGCCTGCGCCGGGCTCCAGGCGGACCGGGTGGCTCGCATGGCCGGACTGCGGCCGCAGATCAGGATCGTGCCGTTCAGGGGGGAGTACTACACGTTGGCCCCGGCGGCCCGGCACCTGGTCCACAACCTGATCTACCCGGTGCCCGATTCGCGGTTTCCGTTTCTCGGTGTGCACTTCACACGGCGGGTCAACGGCGAGGTCGAGGCGGGACCGAACGCCGTGCTGGCGTTCAAGCGCGAGGGGTACACGAGGACATCGTTTTCCCTCGGCGACACCATCGAGACAATGACCTACCCGGGCTTCTGGAAGCTCGCCCTCACGTACTGGAAGACCGGTATCAAGGAACAGTTTCGTTCGTTGAGCAAGACGGCGTTCGTCCGGTCCCTCAAGGAGCTGATTCCCGAGATAACGTCCGCGGATGTCACGGCGGGAGGCGCCGGAGTTCGCGCACAGGCGATGGCCCCGGACGGCACGCTGTTGGATGACTTCGTCATTCTCGCAGACGAACGGATGATCCATGTGCTCAACGCGCCGTCCCCGGCGGCGACCGCATCCCTGGCGATCGGGAGAACGATCGCCGACCGTGCGGGCCGCGAGTTCGGCCTGGGCTGAAGCATCGTCGCCCCGATCGTACCCCGGGAAGGGCCGCGGCGCTCATGACGCCGTGACGGTTGGCGGGGGAGCTGGTATTCTCTGCCCGTCCCGCCCGCAGGGTGGAAAAATCACCAAGGAGGCCTCGTGCCAAACCATCTCAACAAGCCACACGGTGGCGTGCTCGTCGATCTGATCGCTGACCCCGAACGTCAGGCGGAGCTGAAGGCAGCCTCGCGAGACTGGCCTTCGCTCGACCTGGACCACCGTCAGCTCTGCGACCTGGAGCTACTGCTCAACGGCGCCTTTTCGCCTCTGACCGGGTTCCTGACCCGGCGGGACTACGCGCCGGTCGTCGAGAAGATGCGGCTCGCGGACGGAACGCTCTGGCCGATGCCGATCATGCTCGATGCCGGCGAGGAGCTGGCCACGGCGTTGCAGCCCGGGGATCACCTCGCCCTGCGTGATCCGGAAGGCGTCATGCTGGCCGTCCTGCACGTCGAGGACATCTGGAAACCGGACAAGCGGGCCGAGGCGCTCGGCGTCTTCGGAACGGACAACCCGGAGCACCCCGGCGTCGCCTACCTGGTGCGGCAGACCGGCGACTGGTACCTGGGCGGCCGCGTGGAGGGGCTCTCGCTCCCGGCGCATTACGATTTCAAGCAACTGAGGCTGACCCCAGCCCAGCTCCGTTCGGAGCTCGCCGAGCTCGGATGGCGGCGTATCGTGGCATTCCAGACGAGGAACCCGATGCACAGGGCCCACCAGGAGCTGACGCTGCGCGCAGCGCGAGAGGTCGAGGCGAATCTCCTGATCCATCCCGTCGTCGGAATGACCAAGCCCGGCGATGTCGATCACTTCACCAGGGTCCGGTGCTACCAGGCTCTCCTTCCGCGCTATCCCCACAACACCGTCAAGCTGTCGCTTCTCCCGCTGGCCATGCGGATGGGCGGACCGCGCGAGGCGGTCTGGCATGCGATCATCCGGAAGAACTACGGCTGCACGCACTTCATCGTGGGCCGGGATCATGCGGGCCCGGGGTCGGATTCGAAGGGCAGGCCGTTCTACGGGCCATACGAGGCCCAGGAGCTCGTTCGCAGCGTCGAGGACGAGATCGGCGTCGAGATGGTTCCCTTCAAATTGATGGTGTACGTCGAGGATCAAGACGCCTACATGCCGGTCGACGAGGTTCCAGAGGGGAGCCGCAGCCTGAGCATCTCCGGCACCGACCTGCGTCAGCGGTTGGCGGAAGGGCGTGAGATCCCCTCGTGGTTTACCTTTCCGGAGGTCGCCAAGGAGCTGCGGCGCAGTCATCCGCCCCGCAGTAAACAGGGTTTCACGGTCTTCTTCACGGGCCTGTCCGGCGCCGGGAAATCGACGGTCGCGAGCGTGCTGATGATCCGGTTCCTCGAGATGGGTGGCCGCCCGGTGACGCTGCTCGACGGGGACATCGTGAGGAAGAACCTCTCGTCGGAGCTGGGTTTTTCGAAAGAGCACCGGGATCTCAACATCCGGCGGATCGGTTTTGTTGCCTCGGAGATCACCAAGAACGGCGGGATCGCGATCTGTGCTCCGATCGCACCGTACGATGCCGTGCGCAAGGAGGTCCGGGCGATGATCGAACCCGCCGGGGGATTCACGCTCGTGCATGTTGCGACGCCGCTCGAAGTCTGCGAGCAACGCGACAGGAAGGGACTGTACGCGAAGGCCAGGGCCGGCATCATCAAGGAGTTCACGGGAATCTCGGACCCATACGAGGCGCCGGATGACGCCGAGGTCATCATCGATACGACTGACATGACGCCTGAAGAAGCGGCGCAGGCGGTGATCCTCCACCTGGAACGGCTCGGGTACGTTGGATCCCGGACGCAGGAGTGATCACGTCGTGAAGGCCGCCGGGACGCCCAGACGATGACGTTCGCGGCGTGGGCGACGCTGGCCGTGCTCGTGGCCATTGTCGTCCTGTCGGTCAACGACCGGGCCGACCCGGCGTTTGTTCTTGCCGGCGGGGTTGGTGTCCTGCTACTTGCCGGCGTTCTGACCCCGCAGAGAGCTCTCGATGGACTTGCCAACTCCGCCGTTCTGGTGATCGGGTGTCTGTTCGTGCTCGTGAGGGCGGTCGAGAGATCATCGTTCCTCAGGCGTGCGGCGGAGCTCATGTACGGAGCTGATCGGCGCACGGGTGGGATCAAGCCGCTGGGGATCGTGGCTGCAATCTCGGCGTTCGTGCCGAATGCAACGGTCGTCGCTGTATTGATGCCCGCCGTGCGCCAGTGGGCGCGCCGGGTCAGGACCGCGCCCTCCCGTTTGCTGATGCCGGCTGGCTTCGCCGCAACCCTGGGAGGGATCCTGACGCTGATCGGCGCCTCGTCCAACCTGGTCGTCAACGGGATGTTGCTGGGCCGCGGCGATCCGGGCTTCGGGTTCTTCGAGCTCGCCGCAGTCGGGCTCCCCGTGGCCGTGGTCGGGATCGTGTACATGGCTTTTGCGGCGCCGCACCTGCTGGCGGACCGCCCCGATCCGATCGGTGAGATGAACCACAACCCGAGAGAGTATATCGGCTGGCTGCGGGTCCTGCCCGGTCGCCCGTTCGATGGTGTGGCTGTTGGCGAGCTGAGGGGTCTTGAAGATCTTTTCGTCGCCGGAATCGAGCGGAGCGGGGAAAGCCTGACGCCGGTCGAACCCTCGGAGCGCATCCGTGGCGGTGACATCTTGATGCTCGTGGGACGTGTCGAGGGGATCGCCAAGCTTGCCGCTGGTGGCGGGCTGGCGCCGGTGGAGGGCGGGGGGCCCGGCCTCGATCTCGTGGAGGCCGTCGTCTCTCCATCATCCCCGGTGATCGGTCGCAACATCCGGGAATCCGGTTTTCGCGGGCGGTACGACGCCGTTGTGCTGGCGGTGCACCGTCACGGCGAGCACCTGTGCGGAAAGATCGGCGACATCGTCGTACAGCCCGGCGACATGCTGCTCGTTGCGGCCGGCAAGGATTTTCTCAACCGCTGGCGGTATGCGCGCGACTTCTACCTGGTGTCGTCGACCGGACGGATGCCACGACCGGCGACGTTGGGAACCTGGGTCGCGCCGGCGATCCTGGTCGCGGTGGTGCTGGCCGCGGCCACAGGGGCGTTGAGCCTCGTCCAGGCGACGGTCGCGGGCGTGCTGGCGATCGTTCTCACCGGGCAACTCCGTCCTTCGGAGACCTGGGCTGCGCTCCCCGTGCCAACGCTCATCATGATCGCGGCGTCGATCTCGTTGAGTCACGCCGTCACGGACAGCGGATGCGCCCGCGAGCTGGCCCGCCTCGTACTGGGAAGGACGTCCCATGCGGGGCCGTTTCTCATCATTGCAGTCATCCTCGCCGCCGCCGCGCTGCTGACGGAGATCATGGACAACCCGGCTGCAGCGGCGATCGTTTTTCCGCTGGCCGTGGCGGGAGCGACGGCGGGGCACGTTCCACTCCACGCCGCTGCGGCAGCGGTCGCCGTTGGAGTTTCGACGTCGTTCCTGACCCCGTTCGGGTATCACGCCAACTTGATCGTTGCGGGCGCCGGGGGATACCGCCTCCGCGATTTCGTCCGCTTCGGCTTGCCGCTCAAGGTCCTGTGCCTCGTCGTGGCCGTTGGCGTCATTCCACTGGTCTGGTGAAGAGCGTTTCCAAACGCTCGTGTATACTCCGCGCCTGAATACGATCGTTGATGCGTGGCGGAGCGCCGTGTCAACGGCGCAAGGGAGCAGGCGATGAGTACTGGACACAAGGTGGCCGAGGACATGATGGTTTCCATCGACTACACGCTGATGGATGATGAAGGCGCCGTGATCGAGAGCAGCGATGGCGCTGATCCATTGTCCTATCTGCACGGACACGGGCAGATCATTCCGGGGCTCGAAAAGGCGCTGGAGGGCCGTGCGGCCGGAGACACGGCAGAGATCCATATCCCGGCGCGCGATGGCTACGGTGAGCACGATCCCGAGAGGATGATCACCGTCTCCCGGGACATGTTCGGGTTCGATGTCACCCAAGGGGATTTCGTCGAGGCCGAGCAGCAGGATGGGACCACGATTCCGTTCCAGGTGGTCGACCTGACGGAGACGGAGGTGACGCTCGATGGGAACCATCCCCTGGCTGGCAAGAACCTGAACTTCTCGGTGACGGTCGTTGACGTTCGGCCTGCCACGGAAGAAGAGCTCGCCGACTGAGCCTCCCTGCACACCCCGGTCATGATGGGGGGCTACAGCGTGGACAGGGGATCGACGTCGATGATCCTTCGTACGCGGGATACAACGCGGACGTGTTCGATCTTCTCGAGGACGGCGCGCAGCTCGGCCCGGTTCGGAGCGCTGATCAGGAGCTGCCAGCGCCAGTAACCTCGGAGCCTTTCCAGGGGCGCCGGCGAAGGCCCGCGAAGGCGGATGCCCGCACCGGCGGGGGAGGTTGCCCCGGCCGCAGCCTCGGCCGCGGTTTGCGCCGCGTGGGAATTCTGCGATTCGAAGCGCACGAGGGCCATCCTGGTTGCTGGAGGATACGAGAAGCTCTGCCGGTAGACGAGCTCCTCGCGGTTGAAACCGTCGACGTCGTGGGTCGAGGCGCACCGGATCGCGGGGTGATCGGGATAGTAGGTCTGGATGATCACGTGGCCGGGCCGTGGACCGCGTCCCGCCCTGCCCGCGACCTGGGTCAAGAGCTGGAACGTCCGTTCGCCGGCACGGAAATCGGGAAGCCCCAGGAGGGAATCGGCCGAGATGACGCCCGTCAGCGTGACGTTCGGGAAGTGATGGCCCTTCGCGACCATCTGCGTGCCGATCAGCACCTGCGTCTTGCCCGAGGCGAACGAGCCGAGCGTGGCTTGAAGCCCGTCTTTTCTCCGGACGGTGTCCCTGTCCAGGATGGCGGCCGTCGCCTCCGGGAAGTACCTGGCGAGGTGATGTGCGACCTTTTCCGTGCCGGCGCCGACGGCGTCGAGGAGCGTTCCCCCGCAGACGGGGCACGCATCCGGAACGGGCTCGAAATGGCCGCAGTAGTGGCACCTCAGGCCACCGGTTCTCCGGTGGAGCACGAGGGGGACCGAGCAGTCCGGGCATTCCATCTTGTGGCCGCAGTCCCGGCACAGAAGGATTGGCGCCCAGCCCCGACGCTGGATCAGCAGGATGATCTGCTCGCCTCGCGCAAGCGTCTCGCTCATCAGCGTCCGAAGACGGCGGGAAAACAGCGTCCGGCCCTGCTCGCCGGGCTCGGGCGGCTCCTTGCGCAGATCGACGACCTCGACGTGGGGAAGGGAACCTCCCGCAACCCTGTGGCTGAGCACGAGACGGCGCGCGAGCCCCCGTTCAACGAGGGCCGCCGCTTCGACGGAAGGCGTTGCCGAGCAGAGAAGAACGGGGATCTTGAGGCGGTTCCCCAGGACGAGGGCCAGGTCCCTGGCCTGGTACCGCGGAGTTTCTCCCTGTTTGTAGGCGGCGTCGTGCTCCTCGTCGACCACGATGAGCCCGAGCCTTTCAAGAGGCGCGAACAGGGCCGAGCGCGGCCCGATGACGATATCGGCGCCGCCGTCTTCGACCAGCTTCCACTGCCGCCAGCGTTCCGAGTCGGACTGCGCCGAGTGCAGCACCGCGACACGCTCCCCGAAACGCCGCTCGACGGCCCCGACCGCGGCGGGCGTCAGCCCGATCTCCGGAACGAGGACCAGCCCGGTTTTGCCCGCCGCGATGACGTGCTCCAGGCACCGGACGTACACCTCTGTCTTGCCGGATCCCGTGACGCCTTCCAGCAAGAAAGGGGCATACTTCGGTTTTTCCATGACGGAGACGATCGCCTCGACGGCGCGTCGCTGTTCACCTGTCAGTACGGGCCGGTCCGTTCCGGGGCGAAGGGCCCAGCGCGGACGTTCCGGCGGAAGCTGTGTGAACTTTTCGAGGGTTCCCTTACGGATCATCTCCCGGATCACGCCGGCGCTGCACCCCACGGCGTCCTGCAGGTCGCGGACGAGCATCGCCGGGCCCCGCTCCGCGAGCAGCTCGATCACCTCCCGTTGCCGGGGGCTTCGTGCGCTCAGATCCAGCAGCTCCTCGTGCGGCCGGTCGGCGAGCCGGACAGCGGCCACCTCGATTCGTGGCGGCCGGTCCCGTCGGCGCCGGCGAATCGCGACCAGGCCGTCAGAGAGAAGACGTTCGAGTGGTGTTCGCGTCGCGCTTCCGGCTGCGACCAGCAGCGCTGGAACCCGCATGGAACCCTTCTCGCCGAGTAGCTCGAGGATCTTCCGTTGCCGTCCGGGCCGCGTATCCGGGTGCGCAGCGGCGCCGGTGAGCGTGAGCTCGGCAATCTCGGCATCGGCCCGCAACAGGCGGGCCGGGAGCATCGCCGCGAACGTATCCCCGATCGGACACCTGTAATACCCGGAGATGAAGGCGCCAAGATCGAGCAGATGCCCGGGGAGCAGCGGCCTGGAATCGAGAATTTCGACGATGTTCCGAACGATCGAGGGATCGAGGCTGGTCGTCTCTTCAACTGCGAGCACGAGGCCGGTGACCTCGCGTCCTTTCAGCGGAACGCGAACGCGCATGCCGGGCTTGAGAAACGCCTCCATCGCTTCCGGAACCGAGTAGGTCAGGGCGTCGGGAACGCCACGCGGCACGGCCACCTCGGCGTACATCGCTCACTCCATTTCGAGGACGCCGGCCGGATCCTGCTGGGGAAGGAGCTCGTGCGTGACGATGGTGGCGATGTCCTGGGCGCGCGTTTTTTGGAGGTGGTGGCCCCCCGTGTCGAAGGTGTGGAGGCTCGCACCGGGGATCTTCTGCGCGAGATCGGTGGCGATCGCCGATTCGACAAGCGGGTCATCCTGCGCCTGGAAGATGAGCGTTGGCGCGGTCACCTTCGCTGCCGCTCTTCCGATGGCCGCAAAGTCGATGGATGCCGTGAGCCTGAGCTGCAGGCGGAGGTCGCGCCAACTCGACGGGAAGGGGAGCTTGCGCGCGCGGTAGCCGCGCCGGGCCATCGCCGTGGCGATCGGCCGTGTTGGCGGGAACGCGACGAGCGATCCCATGCGGGCCCAGAATCGAGGCGGCCGGCGGAGAGCGCGGTGTTGACGCGCGCCCGTCGAAGAGACCAGGACGAGGCCGGCGATCCTGGCGGGCCTGGCGCCGGCCGCGAGGATGGCCGCACCGCCTCCGAACGAATGTGCCAGGAGGATGAACCTTTCGAGGCCGAGGGCATCGGCAGTGGCATGAATGACCCGGGACCAGCCTGCGATCGAATCGACGGTGCCGGCAGGGGAGGCGCCGAACCCCGGCATCTCGATACGTACGACACGAAAATGATCCGCGAGCAACGGTCCGAGGTACCGGAAATCGCGGCTCGACCCGGGAAGCCCGTGGACGCACACGATGAAGGGAGCCTCAACCGGTCCCTCGTCGGTCACTGCGACCGGTCCGAGCAGTGTGTCGAGGGGGCGGGGGGCGGGATCCGAGCTCCGGTGGTTCGTCACGTCCTGGATTGTAGCGCTCCCCGTGCCCCGCCTCCTGGCTCGGGCGCCCGGTGGGCTCACTCCTTTTCGGCGCGAAGCGTAAGGACCGGGACGGTGGCGTGGCGGACCACGTACTGGGCGACGGATCCGAGAAGCAGGTGCTCCAGCGCGGAGAGGCCGCGGGTTGGCATGATGACAAGGGTGCAGCGGTCCGGCGAAGCTTCCTGCGCCAGCGTTTCCGAGGCATGGCCAGTGAGGACCTGGGTGGTGACATCGAGACCCGGCAGGAACTCGTCCGCAACGGTGCGGAGGTTTTCCTCGGCCCGCTGCCGGATCGTACCGATCATGTCCTCCGGCATCAGGTCGACGGCGTAAAATTCCGGATACACGAGGGGCTCGACGACGTGCAGAAGCCGGATGCCGGCGTTGAAGGCCCGCGCCCAGCCAGCCACGGCCGGTAAGATCGTGCGGGCAGGGTGGGAAAAATCATACGGGACCAGGATCTGTCCTCCCTCGAGCCTGGCAACGGACGTGTCCGGCCTGACGGTCATGACCGGCACGGGCGAGATGCGGACGACGTGCTCGGTGACGGACCCCAGGAAGAAACGCTTGAGGCCACGGCGGCCGTGGGTTCCCATGACGACGAGGTCGCACCCGATATCCACTCCGGCCTGGATGATGCTTTCCGGTGCGGACAAACCCCGGACCAGATGGGTATGAATGACGTAACCGGCGGAGGACGCCGTCTTCGTGGCAAGGGCCTCCCGCGTCTTCTGATCGACCCTGGTCAGAAGTTGCTCGAGCTGACGTTGACCTTCTTCGAGGACGTGAGGGTCCTCCAAGAGGATACGGACATGGAGAAGGTGGATCTCCGCCGAGAACGCCGCGGCGATCTGCCGCGCCAGCTCCAGGGCGCGGTTGGACGCTTCGGAAAAATCCGTCGGGACCAGGATGTGGTGCGCCATGCGTGCCATGATCACCTCCACTTTGGAGTATAGCCCGATTGTGGTAAAATTGAATCCGTGTCACAAGAAGCGACAGGGGAGTGGGGTTGCGAACGGGTTCCCGCGGCAGGCCAAAGAGGAGCGGTTCGGTCGAGGAGCTCCGCGGGAGAAAGGCAAGTCATGATGGACAATCGCCGCCGAAGTGAGCGATACGCGCCTGGGCAAACGTTGGTCGGAAAGGTGAAGGCGACCGTTCCCGCACGGATCCTTGATATTTCCCGGCATGGCGTGCAGGTTGAGGTTCCGACCGCACTGCGTCCAGCGGTGAATTGCGATGTAACCCTGCCACTCGAGGGGAGAGAACTGCACCTCCGGGCACGGATCAGCCGCTGTTCGGCGCAGGGATTCTCGAGCTTCGAGGATGGCGAAAAGAAGCTGATATACCGGGCCGGCCTTGAGTTTGTCGATCTCGATGCACGTTCTCTCGAGGTTCTGGAAAGCACGCTCGACGAGCTGAAGGCCAAGACGAGCCCCCGGCTCGGTGTTCCCCCGGGCATCGAAGAGGCCCGTCAGGTGCGGCACCGCGGAAAACCGCTCAAGATCAAGGTCAATGCCGACGACATCCGCCGCCGGATCGATCCTGAAGATGTTTCCTGAGCCCTGAACCTTCCCGCATCACCGGGGCGAAAGGTCGAAACGCCACACTGACGCACGCCTCCGCGGTCTCGCGACGAAAGTCTGCAAGATATGGGGGCCTGCCCACATATCTCGCACACTTCCTGCTGCGACCGCGGATACGCGCGCCATTGCGGTGTTTCTCGCGGCGGCGGCGCCGACAACGTGCCTCGGGCACGCCTTGGCCCCGCCTTGGTCGAAACGCCACACTGACGCGCGCCTCCGCGGTCTCGCGACGAAAGTCTGCAAGATATGGGGGCTAGCGTTGCTCCTTGTGCCTTTGCTTCTTCAGCGTCTTCGCCTCGATTGTTTCTCCCTTTCTCCTCCTGTTCCTGATGAACCATGAGAGAACCTTGGAGGACTTGACGCCCCGGACGATGTTCTCGAGATCCTTGTACATTTGGGGATCGTTGATGAAGGCGCCCGCCGTGCCCCGTCCCCGATCGAGCTTGTCCGCAACCGACCGGAGGGCATGGGTCAGCCCCTCGAGGTCGTCGAGAAAACGACCGGCATACTCCCGGTCCCCAAGGAGCCGCGGCAGCGTCCCCTTCCCGCTGGCAAGCTCCTGGGCGGCAGCGGCCAGGGCCTGGGACGCCTGGCTCAGCGCGACGAGTGTCTCGTGGGTGAGCTGCCTGCCCTCGGGATCGCGCAGCAATGCGGCGTACGCCGTGTCGTTTCGAGCCGTATCGGCGGCGAGCTGGGTCGTTACTTTCCGGGCCGCCGCCGCGGTCGCGCCAATGTCGTCGAAGACCCGGCGAGCGTAGGCGTCGTCCGAGAGGGCCCTCCCGGCCAAACCGTGACCTTCGTCAATTTTCTTGAGAATATGGTCCAGCGAGGTCAAGGTGTCGGCAAAAGATCTCGCGACGGGTTGTCCGTGGGCCTTCCCGGCGGTCAGCGCGCCGATCACGCCTTCGCCCCGCTGCACGCGGGCGAGGATGGTCTTGAGACTGGCCGAGATGGCGAGAAGGTTGTCCATGAGCTCCGCACCGCTGGAGACGAAGCGTGCAAGCTCGGGTGAATCCACGCCGCGGACCATGCCCCCCTCGAGCACCCGTGGCGACGACGTGGTGCCTCCTCTGAGCGTGAGGTAGCGGTCACCGAGCAACCCCTCGGTCCTGATCGTGGCGATCGTGTCTTTGCGGATCCTCTCGGTGTACCGTGCGTTGACCGTGAACCGGACGACGATCCGCCGGTTGTCGAGCGTCTGGGGAAGGTCGATCCGTTGCACGAATCCAACCGTGACGCCACTCAGCGTGACCGGCGCCCCCGGTTGCAGTCCGAGCACGTCGCGGAACGTCGTGTAGTAACGGGTGTGAAGGACAAAGAGCTGTTGACGTTTCCCGATGACGAAAACACCGATCGAAAGAACGGTGAGGGCGGCCAGGACCAGGAGGCCGACCCGGAAGCTCCGCCGTGTTTCATCCCGCATATGCACCTCCTGCTACGAAGAACTCGCGGACCAGCTCGGGTCCCTCCGAGGCGGCCCGCCGGGGGCTCCCCGAATACACGAACCGGCCCTCGTTGAGGAAAACGATCCGTTCGGCAACGCGTGTAACGAACGGGATCTCGTGGGTCACGATGACCGACGTGACGGCAAGCCTCCGGTGGAGGGACCCGATGAGATCACCGATCGTTCTTCCGGTGACCGGGTCGAGCCCCGTCGTTGGCTCGTCGTAAAGAATGATCTCCGGTTCCAGGGCAAGCGCACGAGCCAGTGCGGCGCGCTTTCGCATGCCGCCGGAAAGCTCAGAAGGGTAGAGCGGCTCGACGTCGCGAAGCTGAACGAGCTGGAGCAACTCCGTGACCCGTTCGGTGAGCTCGGCCCGGCTCACGGAACGGTGCTCACGAATCGGGAATGCCACGTTGTCGAAGATGGTCATCGAATCAAAGAGCGCCCCGCCCTGGAAAAGGTAGCTCACCCGCAGCCTGAGGGGGATCAGCTCGTGTTCCAACATCGATGAGACGTCGTGTCCGAGCACTGTGATCTTTCCCGCGTCCGGTGCCAACAAGCCGTTGATCAGCTTGAGCGTGACGGTTTTTCCCGAGCCGGAACCCCCGAGAATGGCCATCGTTTCCCCGCTAAATATTTCGAGGTTCGCTTCCCGGAGAACGGGCTTCGTGCCGAAGCTCTTGGAGACGCCGCGGAGGGTGATGACCGGGTCAGCCATGTCAAAAACTCAGAAAGATCTTGGTCAAGAAGAAATCGCTGACCAGGACGCCGATCGCGGCTGCGTACACCGTGTTCGTCGTGGCTCGGCCGACGCCATCAGCCCCACCCCGCGCGTTGAGACCGTTGAAACACCCGATGACCGCGATCATGAAGGCGAAGAAAAAGGTTTTTGACAATCCTGAAGCGATATCGTGAAACGTCATCAGCCGAAAGGCGTGCTGAAAGTAGAATCCCGCGGTCGACCCCTCCTCGAAAACGGAGATCAAGAGCCCTCCGAGGATGCCCATGCCGTCCGCGAGAATTGTGAGCAGCGGAAGGGTGATGAGGACCGCCCAGACCCTGGGGACGACCAGCTTCCGGATAGGATCGGCGCCCATGGAGCGGATTGCATCGACCTGTTCGGTGACCGCCATCGTTCCGATCTCTGCGGCGATGCCCGATCCGACGCGCCCACCGACCATCAGGGCAGTGAGTACGGGACCCAGCTCCCGGACGAGCGACATGGCGACCACCTCGCCGATGTAGAGCCGCGCGCCGAACGCGCTGAGGGTATAGGCCGTTTGGAGGGCGAGCACGAGGCCGGTGAACAGGGCCGTGATATTCGTCAGGTTGACCGAGCCGGCGCCAAGCCGGTCGCACTGACGGAGCAGCTCGCGGAGCTGGTACGGCGGCGTCACCATCCGTACGAGCGCCTGTCCCGCAAGCCTGGAAAGCCCCCCCAATGTCACGAGCGAATGACCGAGCTTGGAAGATGTCACGCTATCGATCACTTTATCGATGATACAACGGCGAGAAGCGGTTGCGCTGGGGGATGGCCGTGCCCTTGCGCTCAGCGGCGCCCATTCGCGAACCAGCCGGATGCGGCGTTCCACACCTGCTCCGGCCGGCAGCACGCGAGCCGTCGCCATGTGCTTGACCCGTGATTACCGCTGACATCTACCCGCGTTTGCGAAAAATGTAGGGAAAGTCCAGTACAATGAAGCTTCGGGAAAGGAGAGATGCCGTGCAGATTGTCGAAGGGATGTTGGAAGCCGAGGGGCTGAGGTTCGCTCTGGTGGTTGGCAGGTTTAACGAGGCGTTGACGTCTCGCCTGGAAAGTGGCGCAATCGATTGCCTTGTCCGGCACGGAGCCGGGGAGGAGAACATCACGATCTTCCGGGTTCCCGGCGCATGGGAGATCCCGATGTTGGCGAGGAAGCTCGCTGCGGGTGGGGGCTTCGACGCGGTGATCTGTCTGGGAACCCTGGTTCGAGGCGGGACGGCGCACTTCGACCTGATTGCGGCTGAAGTGGCCAAGGGGATTGCGCAGGCTGCCATGAGCTCGGACGTTCCCCTGACCTTTGGGGTGATCACGGCGGAAAACCTCGAACAGGCGATCGAACGGGCCGGAGCGAAGCTCGGCAACCGGGGTTGGGATGCGGCGCTGGCTGCGATCGAGATGGCGCAGCTCTATCGAGGAGTCGAGGGGAGGGCCTGAGACGTGGGCTCGCGGCGTCAGGCCAGGGAGCTGGCCCTCCAGATGCTGTACCAGCACGAGCTGACCGGTGAGCCGGTCTCGGCGATCGTGGAGAACTTCGAAGAATGGCGCCGATCCTCCCCGGCCGTACAGGAATTTGCAACCAAGCTCGTCGACGGCACCCTCGAGCACGTCGAGGAGATCGACGGTGTGCTCAGCCGTCAGACGGCACATTGGAGGCTGGACCGGCTGGCAGCCGTCGACCGGAACATTCTCCGCCTCGCGTTGTTCGAGTTGCTCCACGTGGCCGGGACGCCCCCTGCCGTCGTCATCAACGAAGCTATCGAAATCGCCAAGAAGTTTGGATCGGCCGATTCGGGCCGGTTCGTCAACGGCGTTCTTGACGGCTTCGTCAAGAGAAAGGTGCCACGGGGATGAGATGGATCGCGGCGGTGCTGGCGGCCTTTCTCTGTGCGGCGCCGGCGCTGGCCCAGGAGGCGACCTATATCGTCACGGGAGCGATGCTTCCCCAAAACCGTGCCGTCGACGGGTACGTGCAGACGGTGACGCCGGTAGGCCCGCACGAGGTTCGCGTCCGGGTGGTGACCGACATGGATCCTATCGGCGCGACCGGCGTGGCCGTCCGGAGCGGTTCCGGGCACGCCCCGGCGGTTCCTCCAGGTTTCACGTTGCCCCGTTCGTTGGCCGAACAGCTCCAGCCCGGGGAGACAGCGTGGCGCCGGGCGAGCTCGATCTTGCGGTGGACCATGAGCGCGGTCACGCTCGATGTCACCGATCGTGAGCCGCAGGATGCCATCTCCGTGCTGCGGCGGAGGCGTGCCAGGTGTTCCGGGCTCGCCAACGCGGCCGTTGCGTTGCTCAGGGCGGGTGGGTTCGAGGCGCGAACCGTCAGCGGTGTGCTGGTCGGGGAGCGGGAGATCATCGCGCACCGCTGGCTGGAGTGCCGGCTGCCGAACGCCGGATGGGTTCCTTCGGATCCGACCCTTGGACTGTGGGCCGTAACACCCGGGTATCTCGCCTTCCGGGCGCCGGTCGCGCGGCTCCCCCGGATTCGCGTGGTGTCCACGTCGGGAGATGGCCTCGCGACCATGCCGAGGACCGGCGGGATCCTGGAAAGGCCGAATATCGGTGCGGACCTGATTTGCAGGGCCATCGGGGCGCCGCGGGGTTCGCCGGCCCATGCCGAGCTTCGAGGTCCGCGTGGAGAGGTTCGTCATGCGGTCCTTCACCCCATCGGCAGATTCCTGAACCTGCGCCCCGGGCGGTGGGAGCTCATCGTGCGGGAGGGGCGCCAGGTGATTGAACGCCGGATCTTGATGCTACGCAAAGGAAGCATGCACAGCGTTGCGGTCAAGCTCCGAAACGGACCGGAGGCCGGATGATGCAGAGGAAACTTGCGGGGAGTCTTTCCCATCTCAGTCCGCGGACGCTGTTCCGTCTCCTCAGTGTTGCCGAGGCATCCGGCATCCTCGAGATCAAGACCGAGGATGGCTCGATTCGGCTTGAGATCACCCGGGGGATGATGGCGCCTCCCGCGCCCCCGGACCTGGCCAGGATCCGCGGCATTCTGACGTCGGGCGAGGGGCAGTTCCGCTTCGAGCCCGGCAACCCCGCGGCAGAGGAGCCAGAAGGCGGCGTCAGCGTCCTGTCGTTGACCAGCATGGTTTCGATGGAAGGGAGACCGGACCAGCCGCAGTTTGCTTCAGATCTCGACGTGGACGATCTCCTGGGAGCTGAAATCAGCCGGTCCACCATCGCCGAAGAGCCGAGGATCCACCTTCTTTCGGTGAATGTGCCTGAAAACCCTCTCGATGATCTGCTCAGCGAGCTGGAGGCGACGGCGCCCGAGGAGCTTCTGTTCGCCCAGATCGGCCTCGTGGCAACCGATCCGCGTTTTTGGACAAGCCCCCTGGAAGTGGCCTGGAGACGCCGCGGCTGGCAGATGCGCAGCTTTGAGGGCCCGTCGGAGGTTCCCGTCGATGAGCTGGACGTTCTCGTTGTCCATCAACACCTTTCGGTCACCCGGTCGGGATCGGAGGAGACGTGGATTGATCTTGTTGACAGGGCTGCACATGCAGTGCCCCCGGTTCCTTCGATCTGGATTGGGCCGGTCGGGGACCCGGTGTGGGTGCACCGGCTCATCTCCGCGGGAGTCGGATTTCTCATGCCGGCGCCCCAAAGCGACAGTGGAGACTCCCTGCGGCGTTTTCATAACGCCGTCGTCACGGTCATCGCACGCCAACTCATGTTACGGATGAACCTCGAATCTGGCCAGAGCCGGTGGGTCGAAGGCGAGCTTCTGGATGTGCTGCTCCACGGTCAAGGGAATGGACGGGGACTGAGCGTCATCTTGCAACTGGCGGCCGGATCCCTGCAACGGGCCGCCGTGCTCGGAATCGAGGAGACAGCCGTCCGGTGCCGTGCCGGCTTCGGGTATCCATTGTCCCGCGGCCGTGCGGTGGCGCCGCGGGGTATCGGCGTCATCGAGCGGGTTCTCCGGTCACGGGCTGCACTGCTCTCACTCGATCCAGCTTCGGCCGGCGCCGGTCAGCTTGCCAGGATCTTGGGCGTCGAGAGCTTGCCACGGGAGTCCGTTCTCATTCCCCTGTGTGCGGGTCCCGCCGTGACTGGGATTCTGATCGGGGACCGCCGGGGCGCGTCTCTCGAATCCCTGGAGGAGCTGACGACGCTGGCGGTCCGGATGGGCGGCGTCCTCCTCTAGCCCGCATATCTGACAGACTTCCTGCTACGACCGTGGACACGCCCGGGCGCCGTTTCCGGTGGTGCCCCCGCTGGAAAGGTGCAACGAGCGGTCTTGGCCCAACCCTCGAGGCCCGACGACGACGAAAATCTGTTTCGGGATCCGGCCCTTGTCCAGGATCCGACCAGCGCCCGGGAGGTCCTGCTTGCAGCAGGCCCGCGGTCAGCGCCCGGGAGGCCCGGCCTTTGGCCGGCCCGCGGTCTTGATCCCGAGCCG
>JAADFN010000065.1 GCA_013152895.1 Acidobacteriota bacterium
TGCGGCGACGTCCCAAGAGGGCGATCCTCGCGATCCCCTCACCTCAAAGAGACTGACCCGCCGCCCCAACGAAGCGACAAGCCCGGGGCGGGGCGAAGCCCCGGCGGGATCGACCTTGAGCCGGTCGGCACGCTCGCGTGCAGGACGGGTCAGGGGCGAGACCGCGGGCCGGCCGCAGGCCGGGCCTCCCGGGCGCTGACCGCGGGCCTGCTGTAAGCAGGGCCTCCCGGGCGCCCGGGCGCCTGTCATCCACGACACCCTCGGATGTGGCTGTTTGAACGTCGCCTGGCGTGTCCCCACCTTGCCCTGGAGCGTTTTACCGACACTGTCCCCAATCGTGACGCACCTTCGAAGCGGAACGACGTACAATGGGCACGATGATCGGGGAACGGATCGGACCGTACCGGGTTGAGAGGGAGCTTGGCAGCGGCGGGATGGGGGTCGTCTACCTCGCTTTTGACGAGCGGCTCAGGCGCAACGTCGCCATCAAGTCGATCCACCCCGGCAAGGAGGTCTCCCCCAAGCGCCGGGAACGCCTGTTGCGCGAGGCCAGGGCAGCGGCTCAGCTCACCCATCCATCGATCGCGCAGATCTACGACATCCTGTCCATCGATGGCCGTGATTTCATCGTCATGGAGTATGTGGACGGCCGGACGCTGACCCAGCTTCTCGGGCCAAAGCCCGTCGATCTCCGCGAGGCCGTCGACATCTCACGTCAGATCGCCGAAGGTCTCCACGCGGCCCACGCGCAAGGCATCGTCCACCGCGACCTCAAACCGGAAAACATCATCATCACACCGAGCGGTGATGTAAAGATCCTCGATTTCGGTCTTGCGAAGACTCTCGATCCGGAGAGCCCGGAGGTCAGCCTGACCGCGGACGGCGTCGTCCTGGGAACGAGCTCGGCCATGTCGCCGGAACAGGCCAAGGGGAAACCGGTCGACCAGCGCTCGGACCTCTTCTCGCTCGGATCCCTGATGTACACCATGGTCACGGGGAAGCATCCGTTCCAGGGGGCCAACCCCCTGGAAACAATGCAACGAATCGTCCGTCACCGGCCCCCATTGCCATCCCGCCTCAACAAGGACGTGCCGGAGGAGCTGGCGCTCCTGATCGAGAGCTTGCTCGAAAAGGACCCAAGGGAACGCCCATCCTCGGCTCTCGAAGTCGCCTTGGCGCTCGAGGAGATTGCATCCTTCTGGAAGACGATGACGACCGATCACGGCTCCATTTCCAGGATCACCCGGCACGCCCGGCGTCGCCGCTTTCTCCGGTACCGGTGGCTCTTCGTGACGCTGGCGATTGCCGGGCTGCTGGTTGCCGGAGCTGCCGCCCGCTGGTGGACCCGGCGTCCCAGGCCGCCGCGAATCGTCGCGGTCGTGGCGCCCGAGGTCACGGCTTCCGGAAACCCCGGGCGGGCCGGCATGCTGGCGACGGCGGCCCGGGCCGCCGCCCTGGAGACGATCGCCCATCTTCGCGGTCTTGCAACGCCGGCCACCCGGGAGGTCGATGCGGCCGGCCACGATCCCAAGCGAGTCGCCCGCGCGACGGGCGCGTCCGAAGTTCTCGAAACGGCGCTCGCCCAGCATGGCGCCACGATCCAGGTATCCCTGCAGCGCATCGACGGCAGGTCCGGCAAGGTCCTGGCCAGCAGAGCGTTCACCGTACCCGCCGATGACCTGAGCCTCCTTTCCGAAGGGATCGCGGCTCACCTCAGGCAGAGCTATCCCGGGTTCGAGCCGCGAACGAGAGGCATGGCGGCCCCCCCCTCTCCCCAGGCCTTCGCGGCTTACGTCCAGCTGCTCATGGAGAGCCAGGATCCACCGAAGGGCGTCGGGTCCAAACAGATCATCGACAAGCTTGACGCCCTCCGCCAGGCCAACCCCACCTTCCTCGCACCGTACCTGACGGAGGCCCGGCTCCTCCGCTTGCTCCCTCAAGCGCTCACCGACCGCCGCTACTTCGACCGTGCGCGCGAGCTCCTGAGCCGCGCGTGGACGCTCAGCCCTGAAGATCCCCGGATCGCCGCGGAAGCCATCCGCGTCGAGCTGGACGCCGGGAATCTCAAGGCGGCGAACACGGCCCTGCAACGGCTCAAGCGGATCTCTCCGGGGTCTCCACAGGCGCTCGCCCTGCGCGCATGGTTCCTGCAACGCTCGGGCAAGACGGACGAGGCGCTCACGCTGCTCCACCGTCTCGTCAAGGTCTACCCGTCAGTCGCAAACTTCGAGGAGCTGGCCGAGGTCGAGCTACACAGCGGCCACGTCGATGCCGCGCGCCGGGCACTCCACGACGGGCTTGCGCTCGATCCAAACCGGCTGTGGCTGAAGGGCAAGCTCGCCCAGCTCGAGCTGCTCAACGGGGATCCCGAGGTGGCCGAAAAGCTGTACGCCACGATTGCCGCGCGCTTCAAGGACCCGATCATCCAGAGCAATCTCGGCACGGCCCTCCTCTTGCAAAACAAGACCGCCAAAGCGCTCAGGGCATTCCAGACCGCCCATGCGCTCAATCCTCGAGACCCGGTCGCCGTGCTCAGCATCGCCGACTGTCTCGGAATGCTCGGCCGGGCGAAGGAAGCTCGAAGCTTCTACCGCACGGCGCTCAAGCTCGCGGTACCGCTCAAGAGCTCGGATCCACGAACCTACTTCGGCATCGTCTCGCAGGGCCTGGCTCACCTTGGCAAGCTCCGGGAGGCGGTCCAGGCCGTCCAAAGCGAAATCCGCATCGCGCCCAATGAGGCGCAGACGTACTTCGATGCGGCCCTGGTCTACGCCATCCTCGGAGATCGGACGACCACCGTGGTGTACGCGGAACGGGCCGTTCAACTCGGGCTCAACCCGCGCTGGCTCGAACTACCGTATTTCAAATCGTTGCGCGCCGACCCCGGCTTTGCGGCGCTTCTCAACGGTTCCGGGACCTCATCAGGTCAAAGCTGACCCGCAGGCGCCGCAGTGTGCATGCCCACTACAACCGCTGATTCTGGATCCAGGGATCGAGCTCGGCTACCGCCTTCCCCTGCGCGTTCTTGAGGACGATCGTGTACTTGTAGTCGCCCTCTTTCTTCTTGTTGTCCGTCCCCTCGATCCGGTTGGCCGTCGGGCTGTCATCCATCGTGGCGAACGGGCATTCCGGACTCCACGAGAACTCCGGCGTCAGGTCCTGTGTTCCGTCTTCGAGGAGCCAGGCAACCGAGTCCGGTCCCTGGGGCGACTCGAAGTGAAGCACAACAGGATCGGGCTTGCACACTATCTCTCCGCTGACGAGCTTGACTGAAACATCCGTGAAAATGGCCATCAGTCTCTTCCTCCTTTGTGTGGTCTCTCCTTTCAGCATACCTCAGCGCGCAACTTTTGCAATTGATCCGGCCGCCGCCAGCACGAGGCGTTCCGGGTCGAGGTACCGGCGGGCCGCAGAAGCGATCTCATCACGGCCCGTCGCCAAAAGCTTGTGAGGATACTCGTCGAGAAAACCGACGCCGAGACCGCTCGTCAGGGCCCCGACAAGTTCTCTGGCCACGCCCGAGTTGGTCGCGAGGCTGACCTGGAATGAGCCGGCCTGCGCCCGTCGCTCATCGTCGACCTCGGCCCCGGATGGTCCTTCAATCACGAAACGATCGACAATGGTGCGGCAGAGATCCTCCGCCCGGCGCAGATTGCCGGGTGCAACGCCAAGATACACGGCCCAGGGACCCGGCACGTGCAACGTGCCGAAGAACCGGCTGTACACGCCGTAGGTCAGGCCCGCCTTGTCACGCACCTCCACTCCAAGACGCGATGTCAACGTCGAGTATCCGAGGCAGGCGTTGGCCAAAACCGCGGCTGCGAAATCTCCCGCATCGCGCGTCAGCGCTGCCGCATGGCCCAACAGCATGTCAATGTTGGGCCGATCGGGGATATCGATGAGGTCCTCACCCGGCTGTGGCTGCAACGGCGCCGGCGCCGGTGGGGGCGCCAAGACGCCTCCTTCCCAACCGGCCAGCACCCGCCGCAACGTTTCCGAAACCTTCCGGGGATCAACATCGCCGACAACAGCGATAATGAGCGAGGCCGGGCCGTAGACCGTTTCGTGAAACGCCGCGAGGTCGTCCCGCGAGACTGTCGCCACCTCGCGTTCCCTCACGTCGACCCGCCGCCGGTGATGGGGATGGCCGGCCGGGTACAGCCTTCTGGACAGCGCACCAAAGGCGGTTGGGAACGTTTCCTGCCGCTCGCGCGCGAGCTGACCGAGAACCTGCGTGCGGAGCTTGTCCAGCTCTTCGGCGGGGAATACAGGTTCGCGCAAAACCTCGATGAGCAGAGAGGCCAGGCGCGGCATCTCTTCCGCGAGCCCCTGGGCCGAGAAGGTAACGAGCGTTGGTGCGCTTGCGGAGGCATCGACATCGAGCTGGAGCCCGTGGTCTTCGAGCTCCCGGGCCAGCTCCATCCGGGTGTGCCGCTGCGTCCCACGATCCAGCATCGACGCGGTCAGGCTGGCGATCCCCGGCCGTCCATCCGCAACCAGAGCCGGTCCCGCGAGCAACGATCCGGCAAACGTCACCGTGGGAGCGTGGGGGTTCGTGAGGACGGCGAGACGGGTGCCGCCCGGCAACCGCTCCTGGACGACCCGTTCGGAGAATGGCGCACGATAATAACAGGGCTTTGGTCCGGACGCCGCTTTGGGCGCCGCGGCCTCGCCACCCCCATGCTCCGGGACGAACCACCCGACCGTCAGGTTCGGGTCGTGCAGATAGAAGCCGGCAACTCGCGTCAGGTCGTCAGGTGTGACGGCCTGGACGAGGTCCATCTGCCGCGCGAACCGCGTCCAGTCTCCCATGGCCACCCCCTCGGTGATCGCCATGGCCATCTGCTCAGGCGATTCACGGTGAAACGCAAGGTCGGTTCTCACCTGCACCTTCGCCCGCTCGACCTCGGATGGATCCGGGGTCTCATTCCGGACGCGCTCGATCCCCGACCGGATGATCTCCTCCACTTCCTCATGCTCGACACCCGGCGCCAGCGCCGCGACGATCTGGAAGAGCCCCGGATCATGGAGCTCCCAGGCAAAGGCGTGCACACCCAGGCACCGGTTGGATTCAACGAGCTCCTGGTACAGGCGCGAGGTCACCCCTTCGGCCAGGATCTGCCCGAGCACCGAGAGGGGCGGAAGATCCTTGTGGAGAGCTTCGGGAATGTGCCAGGCCAGCGAAACCCACCCCACCTCGCCCCCCCGGTGCAACTTGAACCGCCGCTCGCCCCGTTGCTCGCTCTCACGCGCGATCACCCGCGGAATCTCATGGGGTGCCGGAGGCAGGTGGCCGAACCACCTCTCGAGCTCCCCGAGGACCGCCCCTTCCTCGATATCCCCGATGATGATCGCCGTCGCGTTATCCGGGTGATAGTAGGTGTCGTAGAAATGACGCAGCACATCGGCTGAGACGTTTTCCACGTCGTACCGCCAGCCGATCGTCGGGTGGTGGTACGGATGTTCCACGTACGCCTGGGCAAAAGAATGTTTCAGGAGAAGATCAAACGGATCGTTCTCCCCGCGCTCGAGCTCGTTGAGAACGACCGTCCGCTCATTGGCGAGATCCTCTTCGCGAATCAACGCTCCGCGCATCCTGTCTGCCTCGATCTCCATCGCGAGCGGCAGGTGCTCCGCGGCCAGCGTTTCGAAATAGCTCGTCCGGTCCAGCCACGTCGTCGCGTTGAACGACGCACCAACCCGTTGCAGCATCCGCGCGATTCCCGTTCCCTTCTCGCGATTGAACCGTTCGGTCCCCTTGAACATCAGGTGTTCGAGCAGGTGCGTCGCACCCGTGTGACCCGTGGCCTCGAACCTCGAGCCAACCCGGTACACGACGCAGAAGCTGACGACCGGCGCCACCGGGGTCATACACGTTATGGCGGTCAATCCGTTCCCCTCATGCCGCCACAGCCGAAAACCGTCGATCTCTTCGCGTTGTATGAACCTGTGTGCCATCTCCACATCCTCCATCCCGCAGGCTCATGCATTCTACCCCGCGCAACGCTCGGGCCAGCCGCGATTCCCACCCTGCCGCGGGCCGAACCGGCCAAGCACCGGGCAATCGCGAGCGTCCCCGCCCCGCGCAAGTCGGCGCCGGGACCGAAGGCCGGAGCACGGCGAGCGCCCCCCTTTCTCCCTGTCATCCTGAGGAGGCACACGTCTTTCCCTGTCATCCTGAGCAGTGGCACCACGTCTGCGGACGAACAAGCGGGGCGCGGCCTCACCAAGACGTGCGATGACAGTGACATACACGAGATTCTCGTCTGACCGGCATTCGTGTTCGTCGAGAGACCGTGGCAGCGCCCGGGAGGCCCGGCCTTCGGCCGGCCCGCGTCATTCGCGTCGATCCGTCCCTCGCGCGAGCGCGGGTCCGGCTCGAAGCTCATGCCGCCGGGGCTGGCGCCCCGCCCC
>JAADFN010000066.1 GCA_013152895.1 Acidobacteriota bacterium
TGGCCCCGAGGAGGAGCGCCACGAGCCAGACGAGACCGGCCGCGACCCCCACGTGCAGACCGCTGACGGCGAGGAGGTGCGCCAGCCCTGAGCGCCGCCATCGCTCCCGGCGCTCGGCCGGGATCAGGTCCCGGCGTCCCAGGGCGAGCGCCGCCGCGAATTCCGCCGCGCGGATCCGCCGGACGTTGGTCCCCGCCGCTTCGAAGAGGCTCGCCGCGAGGCGTGCGCGCAGCGCGGCCAGGCCGCGTGGCGGCGAGGTCACGTCGATCAGCCGGGGGGACGAGGCGACGAGCAGCAGGCGACGTTGCCGCATCCGGAGCTTCGCCAGGACTTCGATCCTGCTTCCCGGAGGTGGCAGCGCGCCAGCCGCGCCAACGCCCCGGATCTCGATCACCGCCCGGCGAGGCAGGCGAAGACGGACGCTGCCGTGCGAGGCCCGGTGGATGACGGCCTGGACCCGAGCGCCCCAGCGTGACGGCTCCCAGCCGGAGCTCAGCGTGGCGTCGATCCGGACGGCTGCGTTTGCACGCCGGGCGAGCGCCGCGATCTGCAGATGATCCGCCTCGCCAGCCGCCCCGCGGGCACCACCAAGGGCCGCCCCGGCCAGGAGCCAGAGCACCAGCGCCCGCCGCGCCCACCGGTCCCTCGCCGCCATCAGGGCGGCCACCCCTCCGGAAACTGCCAGGAGCCAGTGGAGCCACGAAGGCCCCGGCGTCACGCACCCGAGCGCGCCGGCCGCACCGAGGGCGGCACCGAGGGCGAGCGCCCAGAGCGGCCCGAGGGCGGCCGTCCTGCCATCCGTCATGGAGACTCCAGCATCGCCAGGACCTCGACGTGGTGCGTCGTGGGGAAAAGGTCGACAAGCTCGAGATGCGTGAGCGTGTAGCCGTGATCGAGCAGGAAGCCGGCGTCACGCGCCCAGGTCGCCGGGTCGCAGCCGAGCATAAGGATGCGATCCGGGCGCCATTCGGCGAGGCGGCGGGACAACATCGGGCTCAACCCGCTCCGCGGCGGATCGGTGATCACCAGCGCCTCGCGCGGAAGGCCGGTGTGGCGCTGCAGGTATTCCTCGGCGGTCCAGCCCCCGAACACGTCCACCCCGGGGAAGTTGGAGGCCGCGCCGACGGATGCGGGACCGTACGATTCGACGAGCGTCAGCGGGCGTGGTGCGGCTTCCAGCGCCGCGGCGGCCAGGAATCCGACACCGGCGTGGAGATCCCACACTGGAACCGGTGTCGGTCCCACGAGCTCGGTGACGCGCCGGAAGAGCCAGGGAACGAGGTGGCGGTTGCCCTGGAAGAAGGAGCCAACGGGGACCACGAGCGGTTTCGGAAGCTGCATCATCACGTGGGCAGTCCCCCACACGGGGCGCAGCCGCCCCGAGCGCGACAGGAGGTGGAACCCCACGAGCGGCGACGGCGCATCCGTCCGTGCAGGAACCCACGACCGGCGGAGGTGCCCGTCGCCGCCCTTCGAGGGGCGCAGGGCGGCGATCGCGGCGGAGCCATCGAGGTTTTCCAGCCACTCGACGTCGGCGGGCTGAGGACAGGCGCCGGCCAGCGCCTCCCCGAGGGGTTCCAGCGCCGCGAGCATCGTGGGGGAGAGGATCCTGCAGCCCTCGATGGAAACAGCCTCCCGGGAGCGGGCGCGGTAAAAGCCGAGGCACCTGCGCCCCGGGTCCCAGTGGAGACGCGCGCGGAGGCGGTAGGCTCTCGGTGACGGCGTTACCGGGGCGGCGCGCAACGCCTCCGCGAGCCGTCCTCTCTTCTTCCCGGCCGCCTCGGCGGCCACATCGGCCTTGAGGTTCGCCTCACGATCGGCCCGCACGTGGGGCCAATCGCAGCCGCCGCAGGTGCCCGCGTGGGGGCACGGCGCCGGATCGCGGAGCGGGCTGGGATCCTCGACGACCCCAAGCGTCATGGCGTGGGTCACCCGGCCCGCCCGCTTCGTGACGACCGCCTGGACCAGCTCGCCGGGAAGCGCGCCGCGGATGAACCAGGCGCCGTCCGGACCGTGGGCGAGCCCGGCGCCTCCGCCGACGAGCTTCTCGATCCGCAGCACGGCCCGTTCGTCCGTCATGCCAGCTCCAGCCTCGGGAGCGAAAGCCGCCGGCGAAGCTCCCGGTCTCGATGGGCCCGCACCACCCTCAGGCGCACCTCGGCGTCACCCGGGCTCGCCTGGGCGAGCTCCCGCGCCACGGCGTCGATCGCATCCCGCTCCTCGGGATCGAGCGCGTCGAAGCAGCCCTCGAGCAGGCTGGTTTCGAGCGCGAGCAGCAGCGCTTCCGCCTCCGCCTCGTCCGCGGGCGCGGCGGCCTCCAGCTCGCCCCGGCACCCTTCGATCACCCCGGCAACGCGGGGATGCTTCATCGCCGCCCGTTCCGCGGCCTCGCCCAGCCGCGCCGCCAGTTCGTCCAGCTGCCCGCGAAGCTCCGGCGCCCCGAGCATCCCAACGGGACCAGCACCAGCCCGCAATCCCGCCAGCTCCTTGGCGTGCCGCCGCACAGCATGGCGGCAGTAGCCCAGGCTGACCACCGGATCCTCGTCCCCCCGGTCCTTCTTGTTCATGAAGACCTCGGTGATCCCGCCAACGACCGCCGCCAGCGGCACCCCCTCCCGCCACCAGCCCCGCAAGAGCTGGAAGTCCTTCGGCGAAAAGGTATGCGGCATCCCCCGCAGGCGGCCGAACAGATCCTCCACCGCCCGGTAATACGCAATCTCCGGCGAAACCTCAGGCATACATCCAGTGTACCGTGAGGCCCAACCCACGCCAACGCCCGCGTTGAGCGATACGAGGGAGCCACCGCCTGGGGAAGGAGAGAAGCGCTCCATGCGGCAGGCGTCGGGACGTCTCGAACGAGCGGTCCGTCAAGGGCCGGGCGACTTCGAAAAGGTGTAAGAGCACGGAGGCGTTTCTGGATGCCGGGGCCGAGGCGGGTTGTTCTTACGAAGCTCTTCGATGAAGGGATCGTTCCCGGCGACGGTAGGCCAGCCAGAGGAGGGCGGCGCCGGCGAGGATCATCGGCGTGCTGAGGATCTGTCCCATGGTGACCCAGCCGAAGGCGAGGTATCCGAGCTGGGGATCGGGCAGGCGGACGAACTCGACCGCGAACCGGAATACTCCGTAGCCCAGCAGGAAGAGGCCCGAAACGGCCATGCGGGGGCGGGGGCGCTTGGAATAGATCCAGAGGATGATGAAGAGCACGATCCCCTCCAGGAAGGCCTCGTACAGCTCGGTGGGATGGCGTGGGACGCCCCCGGCCCGTGGATCGGGAAACACGACCGCCCACGGCAGATGGGAAACCTTGCCCCAGAGCTCTCCGTTGATGAAGTTGCCGATCCTCCCGGCGCCGAGGCCAATGGGCACGAGCGGTGCGAGAAAATCGGTCACCTCGAAAAACGTCCGGCCGGTCCTCCTGGCGAAAAGCCAGACCGCGGTCAGCACGCCGAGCAGGCCGCCGTGAAAGGACATGCCCCCCTGCCAGATAGCAAACACCTCAAGGGGATGCGCGGCGTACGTGGGAAGGTTGTAGAAGAGGATGTAGCCGAGGCGGCCACCCAGGAGCACGCCGAAAGCGCCGTACACCACGAGGCGGTCCACATCCTCGCCCGACCAGCCGGAGCCGGGATGCGCCGCACGCCTGCGGCCCAGCGCCCACCCGGCGAGGAACCCTGCCACGTACATGAGCCCGTACCAGTGCACGTGCAGCGGCCCAAGTGAAAACGCGATTGGATCGATGTGAGGGAAAGGCATTTGATCTCCCCTGCGCTATAGCCGGGCGCCGCTGGAGATTGTAGCCCGGACGGGCCCGTTTACGGGAGACCGGCTCCAGACGGTGGCAGGGACCCGGCGGCGCGCTCGAGCAGCGCCGTGAACATCTCGCGATCCTCGCTCTCGACGGCCCCGGTCAGCTCACCGATGGCGGCGGTGAGCGCCGCATACACCTCTCCGCGGTGCGGGTTGAGGCGCTGGATGGCGAAATAGAGCGCCGGATCCTCCCCGAGAACGGACCGGGAGGTGTCCACCTGGCGAGCGAAGGTCGTCGACGCGACGCGTCCCAGCTCCTCGGGGGCCAGCTTGGAGCGGGTCAGCGCCCCGGCAAAGAGCATGCCACAGAGGTGGGCGAGACCGAGAACCCAGCCCATGAGGCGGTCGTGCCGTTCGAAGGGCAGGCTGACCAGATCGAGGTACGGATGGCGGAAGATCTCGAGGATCCGCCGTTTTTCTTCCGCCTCGTCCTCGAGCACGGCGTGGACAAAGGTCAGCGGCTCGTACGGATTCTTGCCCGGGCCGAACATCGGGTGCAGCGACACGACCGGCGTCCCCGCCGCACGCAGCCTGGCCAGGCTGCCCTCGAGCTGGCTCTTGATCGAGGCGATCTCGATCACCGGCGTTCGAATCGCCAGGTCCGCGAGCCGGTCCAGCACAGTGGCGCTGGCGTCCAGGGACACGGCCACCAGGATGCCGTCGAACCTCTCGGGATCCGGCACCTCGGCGAGCGAAGCGTACCTCCCCTCGCGGGGTGGCAGGGCGGACCACGCCGTGTCGACCGCCTCGACCCGGTGCCCGATCCCCTCGAGGAAACGGATCATCCAACTTCCCATGGCGCCCGCCCCTCCGATGACCAGAAGCTGCCGGCCACCCGACGCGCGCAGGTTCACGCCCACCCGGTGCTGGCGTTCCACCGAGCCCCGGATGATCGCCGAAAAGATGGACTCCATCACGTCGGGGGTGACCCCACAGGCGGTCGCCCGCTCGCGGGCACGCGACAGGACGCGTTGCTCTACCTCCCGGACGACAACCGGCTGGCCACGCTCCGCCTTGATCCGGCCCACCTCGGCGGCAAGCTCGAACCGCCGCTCCATGAGCTCGAGAAGCCCACGATCGAGGTTGGCGATTTCATCCCTGAGCCGTGCGAATTCTTCGCTCATGAGCCGATGACCTCCGGTGAGAAGTGTATCCCGGATCATCCTGCCGGCGCTGCGCCGCGACCCGCGATTCGCGTGATCATCCCGCAAAGACGGGTCGCGCGACCGTGCTTCGCCCCGTGTGGGGGGATTCGCGGGTGGACGGTCGCTCTTTCGCCCCGCGAGAGGGCTGCGACGATCCTGCCACGGTGCCTGTCACGAACCCGTCGGTCGCTTCTTGGGCAAGGATCGTTGACACGGTGGCCTCCCGTTTGTATTCTGCCTTGCGTTTGCAGCCACGGGTTTTCGACAGGCGCCGGGCCCTCTCAAACGGTCGTTCCGCTCGGGGCCGGACGGTCAGACAGAACTGGAAAACGACGAGGGAGGGATGTGAGATGTCTCGGAAGATCATGGCGTTCGTGTTCGTGCTCGTGCTCGCGGTGGCGTGCTCGCCGGCGTGGGCGGTCGTCAACGTGCTCTTCGATGCCAGCCATGCGCAAACGGTTGGTAACGCGGACTGGGTGATCGACGAGGACAGCTGCGGCACGGCCCAGCGGTACCCGACGCCGAGCCAGTCGAACGTGACATCGAGCACGCCGGAGACGTACTGGTCGGGCGCGTTCTCGTCCTTCGGAATCGCCCTGGTCAAGCACGGGTACCACGTCGAATCGCTGCCGGCCGGGGCGTCGCTGACGTACGGAGATTCCAGCAATCCGCAGGACCTGAGCCATTACGACGTGCTGGTGCTGCCGGAGCCGAACGTGCAGTTCACCTCCGCCGAGAAGCAGGCGATCCTCGATTTCGTCTCCAACGGGGGCGGGTTGTTCATGATCTCCGATCACGCCGGGGCCGACCGCAACAACAACGGCTGGGACGCGGCCGAGGTGTTCAACGACCTCGGCTCCGACGCATCCTTCGGGATTCATTTCAACGTCAACACCGAGGCGGACAGCTGGTTTGACGATCACCCGGACGACACCTACACGAGCGACCCCAACTCTCCCATTGTTCACGGCGCCTACGGCGATTGCAGCCCCGGCAAAGGCCTGGGCCTGTACGGGGCGACCTCTATGACGCTGCACCCTGCGAATAACTCGACCGTGGCCGGGCAGATCTGGAAGAGCGACGGGACGCCGGGATCGACGACCAAGGTCACGTTCGCAACGGCCGAGTACGGACAGGGCCGCGTGGCGGCCATCGGCGACTCCTCGCCCGCCGAGGATGCGACGAACGACTGCGGCCACACCACGCACGACGGGTGGTCCGCCTCGGCCTACGACAATGCGCTGATCCATCTCAACGCCATCGCATGGCTCGCAGGGACCGCCTCCGGTGGTAGTGGAACCCCGACGGAGCAGATTTCGGACGGCACGTTCGAGGGTGGTTTGTACGGTTCGTCGAACACGGGTTCATCGGGGACGA
>JAADFN010000067.1 GCA_013152895.1 Acidobacteriota bacterium
GGCATGAGCTTCGAGCCGGACCCGCGCTCGCGCGAGGGACGGATCGAGGCGAATGACGCGGGCCGGCCGTAGGCCGGGCCTCCCGGGCGCTTCCTCGGTCTCGCGACGAAAATCCGCAAGATATGCCGGCTCGCCCTTCGTGACGACGTACATGGGTCGTGTCGTTTGGGCTGACCCCTGATCGCGGCGGTCCCGGCTCAGGACCCCGGTGCGCCTGCCAGTGCTTCGAGCAGTCGTTCTTTACGCCGTTCGAGAAGCTGTCCCAGGGTTGGGAGCAGGAGGCGGTATGCGCCGAGCTCGAGGACGAGGATGACGCCCAGCAGAACGGGAATCAGCGGTTTCGCCCCGGTGTTCCACAGCAGCAGCGGGACGCCGGAGATTACAATTTCGACCGTCATCACGCCCATCCAGACGAAGCCCGAGGCGCCGGACGCCCGGGCGGCCGGCGAGCCGATGTCCCGGGGCACCGGCGAGAGGATCGAGATGACGTTTCCGGCGATCGTCAGGGGGATCAGCTCGTTGGCGAAGATCAGGATCCCGCTGGTGAGCACGAGGAGCCCGGGGACGCCGCGCAGCAGCGACCATGTGATGAGCGTCTCGGCGAGAAGCAGGCCGGCGATCGCCGCAAGCCCGGTGTTGAGACCGAGCAGAACCCGCCGGGGTGGCGTTGGAGTCGTGAAATAGAGCGCCACGCCGCCGTGGTCCCAGACGAAGATGTTGAAAACCATGTTGTTGAGAAATCCCGCTGCGAAGAGGCAGAGGCCGAGGAAAACGAGATCGGGCATTGGGATTCCCAGAAAGGCGTGGGTCGCTTTTCCCGCAAGAACGCCGGCGAAGATGCCAAAAACGGGGGCGGTCACCAGGGAAATCTTTCCCGCCGTGCTCCTGAGCACGTAGCGCGCCTGCTTGGCCGCCAGCGCACCGGCATCGGGGGGCAGCCATGAGACGGGGCCGGCAACGAGGCCGCGGCGGCCGGCGGAGGGTGCGGCCCGGCCGGAGGAGTGGACGTCCGGCCGTTCGAGCGCCCACACGAAGATCCGCCAGCCCAGCCAGATCGCGAAGGCCGTCCAGAGTGCGAGCGCGAGCAGCGCGACAGCCGCTCCGGCGTCGAATCGGAGCGCCGCCCGCGCCGCCAGCCGGTTCGGCATCGCCGCGAAGACCGGGCGCAGCCAGGCGAGGTGGAGCTGGGCGTGAGACGTTCCCCCGCCAGCGGCCGCATGTTTGCCCTTTTCCAGCACGTTTGGCAGCACTCCGAGGAGCATCAGGAGGATCATGCCGCCGGCTGCGAGGAGCTCCCGCAGTCTCCTGTTCCTGAGAAGCGACCGGAAAAGGCCGACGATGAGCTGTTGCCACCCCACGAAACACAGGGTGGCCAGGAGGGTCGCGGCGAGACCGGTCAACGGGTTGATCCAGCCTTCGACGACGCCGGTGATCCAGAGCGCGGCGATGGCCGGGTACCAGACGAGGTTCGCCCCGGACAGGGCGCCGGTGGTCAGCGTGATGCCGTACAGCTCGCGCTTCGTCATCGGGAAGGACAACAGCCGCGCGGGGTCCAGCTCGGCCTTCGCGCCTCCGAACACGAACGGCGCCACAAGCGCAAACAGCGCCAAGAAGCCGAACGCGAGCGTGTAGGCGTGCAGGATCATGTCCGGCGGGGACGGTGAGAGCAGGACGTTGAGCATCACGAGCACGGCCGTACCCGCGAGCAGGATGGCGAGGATCGCCCCCATCAGGATCATCAGCGTGGTGATGACGGTCTCGGTGATGCCCGCCACGCTGCGCAGGCTGTGGGCGGCCAGGCGGAGCTTGAACCACAGCAGGGTCTTCAGGCGCGATCTCACTCCAGCCACGAGAGCGCCCCGGTCGATTCGTCGGGATTGCCGACGAGAGACACGAAGAGATCCTCCAGCGTCATCCGCGAGCCGGCACCGGACGGAACGCCGTGGCGAAGCTCGTCCATCGTGCCGGAGGCAATCAGCTTTCCCTGATGAATGATCGCCACGTGCGCGCAGAGACGTTCGACGATCTCCAGGATGTGCGACGTCAGGAAGATCGTCACGCCCCGCTCGAGGAGCCTCGCCAGGATCGTCTTGACCAGTCGCGCCGCGATCGCGTCGATCCCCTCGAACGGCTCGTCGAGAAAGAGCACATCCGGATCGTGGATCAGCGCGGCGGCCAGTGCGACCTTCTTCTGCATCCCGTGCGAGTAATCGACGAGCAGCTTCGACGACTCTCCCCCGAGGCCGAGCAGGTCGAGCAGCTCGCCACTGCGCTGCCGGACGGTGGACAGGGGCATCCCGTACATCCGCCCGACGAACTCGAGGTACTCCCCGCCGGTCAACCGGTCGAAGAGGGCCAGCTCTTCGGGAACCACCCCGATCCGGCGTTTGACCTCGACGGGCTCCCGGACCACGTCGTGGCCGAGGATCTTTGCCGTCCCGGCCGTCGGGGTCAGGAGCCCGGTCAGCATCTTGAGCGTCGTCGACTTCCCGGCGCCGTTCGGCCCGAGAAAGCCGAAGAATGTGCCCCGGGCGACCCGCAGATCCAGCCCGTCGACCGCCGTCATCGCGCCGAACCGCCTGACCAGCCCCGAGGTCTCCACGGCAAAGCTCCCATCAACGGTATCCATCATCATGGCCGGCATCATACCGCTTCCCCGAAGGCGCGGATCGATCGGATCTTTCACCGTGGATCGCCGAGAGCACAGAGGGGGCTCATGGTGTTTGGCAGGTTGTGCCGTATGTTGGCCGGAAGCGGGCGAGGGTAAACACGTATGCAGAGCCCCTTTTCGAGGGCCGACATGGAGATTTCGCGGGATTGGCTTGCCATTGGCGCGCTGCCATACGCTCCAAAAGTGAGAGCTCGGTTCGTCTGCCGGGGGTGGGGGGGGCGGTATACTTGCTCCATGAAGACGTTGCTCGTGGTGATCCTTGTGCTGCTTCTGGTCTTTGCGGCGCTGGCGGTGTCGCGGCCGGACCAGGCCAGCTTTGAGCAGTTCCTCGGCCGCACGGCGGCGGCACCTGGGGGCAATCTGTTGCAGCGGGCGGGAGCGGCGCTGGCTGAAATGCGGGCACGCATGACGAGCGAGTACCACGACCATGCGCTGTGGGCGACGGGGGAGGCCGTCGTCAACGGGCGACACCAGCGGTACCTGGGCATCGCGGGCACGTGGATCACGCTGTCGTCCGGCGAGAACTGAAGGTATTCATCGTGCGGCACGAAGCGCTCACGCGACCGGGATGTCGCCGGCGCTTGCTTTACTCAGAGTATTGAGTAAAAATACTCAATGTAATGAGTAGAACGCACACCCCTTTCCACCGTCTGTACGCCGACGAGTTGAGGCGGCGCCTGGCTGAGCCACGGCGTTTTCTCCAGGTCGTGACCGGGCCGCGGCAAGTGGGGAAAACCACACTCGCCCAGCAGGTCATGGCAACGCTGGGGATGCCGTCACGATACGCCAGCGCCGATGAACCAACGCTGCGCGGGCCGGGGTGGATCGCGCAGCAATGGGAGGCAGCGCGGCTCGACATTGCTGAGGCCGGCAGTGCCGGTGCCGTGCTGGTGCTGGACGAGATTCAAAAGATCCCGGGCTGGTCGGAGGCCGTCAAACGCCTGTGGGATGAGGACACGCGGGCGAAGCGGCCAATGAAGGTCGTGGTGCTCGGCTCCGCGCCGCTGTTGGTTGCGCGCGGGCTCGACGAAAGCCTGGCAGGCCGTTTCGAGACGCTCCACCTTCCGCACTGGAGCTTTGCCGAGATGCGCGCGGCATTCGGCTGGACGGTCGATCAGTACGTCTACTTTGGCGGCTATCCGGGAGCGGCATCGCTCATCGGTGAGCCGCTACGCTGGAGGCGTTATGTGATCGACAGCCTCATCGAGACTTCGATCTCTCGCGATGTGCTGCTGCTCACGCGCGTGGACAAGCCGGCGCTGCTGCGCAGGCTCTTTGAGCTCGCCTGCCGGTACTCTGGCCAAATCCTTTCCTACACGAAGATGCTCGGCCAACTGCAGGATGCGGGCAATACGACGACGCTCGCCCACTACCTGGATCTCCTCGCGGGCGCGGGCATGGTGTGCGGGCTCCAGAAGTACGCGGGCGACGTGGCGCGCAGGCGTGGGTCGAGCCCGAAGCTGCAGGTGCTCAACACGGCGCTGATGAGCGCGCTCTCGGATCTCACGCTGGATGAAGCACACGCCGACCGCGAGCTTTGGGGCCGGCTTGTCGAATCGGCCGTGGGAGCACATCTCGCCAACGCCGCCGCTGCCGGGCTCTGCTCGGTGTTTTACTGGCGGAACCGGAACCGGGAGGTGGACTTCGTCGTCACGGCGGGCCGGCGGCTCATCGCCATCGAGGTCAAGAGTGGTCGAAGCCGGGGCGTCCTGCCGGGAATGGCGGCGTTTGCAGCGAGGTTTGAGCCCACGCAGTCGCTCCTGGTCGGGGGCGACGGAATTCCTGTGGAGGACTTTCTTTCCCGCCCCGTCGGAGACTGGATCGGGAGATGATGTCCAGGGCCGGGGACGCCCACCGGTAATCACAACTTCGGGGAGCGCGGTTTCTCTCCGGGACCGGAATCACGGTACGATGCACGGGTGAAACGGGACGGGCGCGATACCGTTGGCCCGGGGTGGCTCCGCGTGTGGCTGCCCGCTACGCTTTCGGGCGCGGCGCTGGCGCTGGCCTTTCCCGGCGCCGGGTTGAGCCTGCTGGCGTTCGTCTTTCCGGCGCTGTTGCTCGAGGCGATCTCCGGGGCGGGGCGCGGACGGCAGGCACTTTTCGCGGGATGGCTGGCCGGGACCGTGCAGTGGATCGTCTCCGCAAACTGGGTGACGCCGGTGATGCACAACTTCGGCGGGCTGCCGCTGGCGGTTGCGGCGCTCTGCCTGGTGGCGATGTCGGTGATCCTGGCGACGACGTGGGCGGCCGCGGCGTGGGTGACCTGGCTCGCGAAGCCGGCTCTCAGGCCGTGGGTGTTCCCCGCCGCGTGGATCGCGCTCGATGCGCTGCGCCGGCTGCCGCCGTACAACTTTCCGTGGGACCCGGTCGCCAACGCGTTCTCGTCGCACCCGGTGTGGCTCGGCTCGCTGCCGGTGTGGGGCGCCACCGGGCTGAGCTGGGCGATCGTGGCTGTTGGCGCCGGGCTGTGGGCGATGACGCGGCGGTCAAGCAGGCGCGGCGGCGCGCTGCTCGTGGGCGTTGCGGTGGCGCTCGCGGTGGTGGCGGGCCTCGCGGCACCGGGGGCGCAGCCGGAAGGGCCGCCGGTGACGGTGGCCGCGCTGCAACCGGGCACGCCGGTCGCGCTGAAGTGGGATCCCGCCGCGGCTGAAAAGATCTTCGAAAACGTCATCCGGCTCAGCGGGGAGGCGGCCGGCCGGGGGGCGACGTTGATCGCCTGGCCCGAGGGCGCCGTTCCGTACACGCTGGAACGCGACCCGACCTACCGCGAAATCGTGACCGATCTCGCCCGGCAGTCGCACGCCGCCATCGTGCTCAACTCGATCGGGACCGATCCGGGCGGCGCATACACGAACTCCGCGTACCTCGTGACGGCAAACGGCGTGTCGCCGCACCGGTACGACAAGGTCCACCTCGTACCGTTCGGGGAGTACGTGCCGTTCTTCGCACGGTTCGCTTTCACGCGGGGCCTGGTCCGGGAGGTGGGGCATTTCACGCCCGGACACGATGTCAGCCCGCTCGTGGATGGACGGTTGCGGCTGGGGATGGCGATCTGCTTCGAGATCGTTTTCGGCGATCATGTGGCGGCCGAGGTTCGCCGGGGCGCGAACGTGATCGTCACGATCAGCGATGATGGCTGGTACGGATACTCGTGGGCGCCGCACCAGCACTTCGGCCAGGCGATTCTGCGGGCGGTCGAGACGCGCCGGTGGGTGGTTCGCGCGGCGTTGACCGGGATCTCGGGGTTCATCTCGCCCGAGGGACGCGTGGTCTCGACTCTCGGCGTGGGGCAGAAGGGCGTGCTCGTCGAGAAGATCGAGCCGTGCGGTGGCATGACGCCGCGGGTCCGGTTCGGCGACTGGTGGCTTGCCGTCTGTATCGCCGGGGCGCTCCTCGGCCTGGGGTTCGGCCTGCGCCGGCGGCGCACGCGAATGGCGCCCGGGACCCGGCCTGCGGCCGGCCCGCGGTCTCGACCCTGAGCCGTCCTGCACGCGAGCGTGCCGGCCGGCTCTGGCTCAATCCCGCCGGGGCTGGCGCCCCGCCCCGGGCTTGTCGCTTCGTTGGGGCAGACTGCATCCTCTCTTTGAGGGGAGGGGATCGCGAGGATCGCCCTCTCGCCCGGCGTTGCTGCGCTC
>JAADFN010000068.1 GCA_013152895.1 Acidobacteriota bacterium
GCCCGGGGCGGGGCGCCAGCCCCGGCGGGATCGACCTTGAGCCGGCCGGCACGCTCGCGTGCAGGACGGGTCAGGGTCGAGACCGCGGGCCGGCCACAGGCCGGGCCTCCCGGGCGCTGTCCGCGGGCCTGCTGCAAGCAGGACCTCCAAGGCGCCTCCACGGTCTCTCGACGAACACGAATTCCCAGTCAATGGAGAATCTCGTGTACATCGCTGTCATCGCACATCTTGGCAAGCACTCCCCTTGTTCGTCCGTAGACGTGATGCCCATTCCTGGGGCATGACGTGACGATCCCAAGGATGACAGGGGGACCTGAGGAGGCATTCCTTCCCCTGTCATCCCGGGGTGAAACCAGTTTCCCCGACGCGCAGCATCATCGAACTCCCGTACAGCGCAACACCCCCGGGGACACGGGATACGATGAAAACCGTTTGGGCATCGCCGGGTTGGAGTCCTGCCACAACTTGTGAGATACGAGTTGGGGCGGGGTACACTGGAACACAGCAAGATTGGAGGCCCACAATGAGCCGAATCCGGCGTTGCTTGACACGATTGTTCCTGCTCCTGGGAGCTGCGCTTGGCGGCTACTTCCTCCTTCGCCAGGATGGCCCCTCTCACGGCCGATCCGAGTTGCCGCTGGCCGGGAATCCCGGAACACACGTCTTCCACAGGCGCGGATGCCGCGTGTACCATCCGCATCCAGGCGATCCCGAGTTCATCGGCCGTGAAGCTGCCCTGGATGCCGGGTTCAGGCCGTGCGGCATCTGCAAGCCGTGAGAAGGTTTCCAGGCCTGCCATGCTCCGGTGCGGCACTCCCGCCCGGACATCGTGAGACGCCATCTCACCCGTGGGAGCATCACCGCCCGTGAACCGGTCCCCCATGGAACCTGACGAGCGCTCCCTCGCCGAGGTCCACGGCTCGGTGGACGTCCCGTCTGGCGGTCCCCTCTGGAGACGGTGGTGGGCCGTGTCCGGCGTTGATGGTGGCCGTCGGGTACATGGATCCTGGGAACTGGGCGACCGACCTGGCCGGGGGCAGCCGGTACAACTACGCCCTGATCTGGGTCCTCCTGATGTCCAACCTGATGGCGATCTTGCTGCAAAGCCTCGCGGCGCGTCTTGGCATCGCCAGCCAGCGCGACCTGGCCCAGGCCTGCCGCGAAACCTATCCAAAGATCGTCAACATCCCCCTCTATATCCTGGCCGAAATCGCCATAACCGCGACGGATCTCGCCGAGGTCATCGGCTCGGCCATCGCTTTCAAACTCCTCTTCGGCATCCCCCTCCTGTGGGGTGTGTTCATCACGAGCTTCGACGTCCTGCTCCTCGTAGCGCTTTCGAGCTTCGGTATCCGGAAGCTCGAAGCCCTCGTGCTCTCCTTCGTCGGAACGATCGGCATCGCCTTTCTGATCGAGATCTTCCTGGCCAGGCCCGACTGGCACGGTCTTCTCCAGGGGTTCATCCCGACGTTGCCCGATAGCTCCGCGCTTTACATCGCCATCGGCATCCTGGGCGCCACGATCATGCCCCATAACCTGTACCTGCACTCGTCCCTGGTCCAGAGCCGACGCGTCGGCTCGTCCACGAAAGAGATCCGTCGCGCGATCCACCTGAACACCCTGGATTCGGCGTTGGCCCTCAACGTGGCCTTCCTGGTCAACGCGGCCATCCTGGTCATGGCCGCAGCGGTCTTCTACCGGGCCGGCTACCTCCAGGTCGCAGAGATCCAGGACGCCCACCGACTCCTGCAACCGATCCTCGGCGCCGCCATCGCTCCCATCGCGTTCGCCATCGCCCTGCTCGCCTCCGGCCAGAGCTCCACGATCACGGGCACCCTTGCCGGGCAGATCGTCATGGAAGGCTACCTCAATATCAGGATCCGACCGTGGCTGAGACGGATGATCACCCGCCTCCTCGCCGTCATTCCCGCCGCTATCACGATCCTCGTCCTGGGCGAAAGCTCCACCGGCGACCTCCTGGTCCTCAGCCAGGTCGTCCTCTCCCTTCAGCTCCCGTTCGCCGTCATCCCTTTGATCCATTTCGTTGCCGACCGGCAACGGATGGGGGTGTTTGCCATCGGCCGCAAGACATGGACCGCCGCGTGGCTCGTCGCCGCCGTGATCGTCGGCCTGAATGTCAAGCTCGCCGTTGACGTCCTCGGTGGGTGGCTGGCCGAAGCCGGCCTGCGCCGGTGGGTCGTTGGAGCCGTCGTTGTACCACTTGCCGGGACACTGGCTATACTGCTGGTGTACGTCATCCTGAAGCCCCTGATCGACCGGCTCGTGAGCATCAGGCGGCCGGCCATCAGCGTTGGGGTGCACGAGATTCGGCCCGACATGAAAGTCACGATTCAACCACCGCCGGAGTACCGTTCCATCGCAGTCGCTCTCGATTTCAGCGGCTCTGAAGAGAAGCTCATCAGCGAGGCGGTGCGGCTCGCGACGAGCCCCGAGGCCACCATCACCCTGATGCACGTGGTCGAAAGTCCCGCTGCCCTCGTGTACGGCGAGGCCGCCGGCGACCTGGAAACCCGCGAAGATACCGAACGTCTCGAGGCGTTCGCCGCCTCGCTTGGCGCCGCGGGGTACCGAGTTGACGTGCAACTCGGCCTCGGCAAGCCTGTCGCCGAGCTCGAACGCATGGTCACGGCCTGTCGCGCCGATGTCGTCATCCTCGGAGCGCACGGGCATGCGGGCATCTCGGACATGATTCACGGCGCCACGGCCGACGCCCTCCGTCACCGGATCTCGGCCACCGTCGTCATCGTGCCTCTCTTTTCGTAACTCAGAGCCCGCTTCGCGCCTCGTTGCCATGTTTCAGACGGGGGCGTAGAATCCATCCCTATGTTCACTCGAGGAGGTTCCCCTTGAAGCTCACACCACGCACGAAAGTCATCGCGATTCTGGCCGGTTTGGCCGTTGCCGCCGCTTCGTTCGGTCCCATGGCGCATCGCGCCGAGGCGAGGAACCGGGTCCGGCGGTTCAACCCGAACCCTGTCGATCCTGACGGGGACGGGGTACTGGGTGAGGCCGGCACCATCCGCGCCCGCGTGCTGCACGAGCTTGAGATGCGGGGCGCAGAGGAACGGTCCATCGATCCGCAGGTGATGTTGGACCGGGCGCGGCGGGTCTATGCCCGATGGCTTCACGCGGGTGGCGACTCCTCGACGATGGGCATCGCCACGGCCGACTGGATCAGCCTCGGTCCGAACAACGGCGCTGGACGATGCACCGCCATCGCCGTTCACCCGACCCAGCATGGAACGATCCTGGCCGGGGCGGCCGGTGGCGGCGTGTGGAAAACAACGGACGGAGGTCACACGTGGACACCCCTGACCGATGGCATTCCAGACCTGTCCGTCGGCGCCGTGACCTATGCGCCGTCGGATCCGGATATCGTCTACCTGGGAACCGGCGAAGGCGGGCTCGGGCTGGACTTCATCCCGGGCATCGGCCTGCTGCGCTCGGATGATGGTGGCCAAACGTGGGAGCTGCCCGACCACGTCATTGCCACGCAGTTCTACCGCATCAACGTCGATCCGCGTGATCCGAATACGCTCATGGCCGCCACCAACCAGGGGCTTCTCCGTTCGACCACCGGGGGTGCCACGTGGTCCTACCCGATTCCGGCGGCTCCTGGCGGCGGCTCGAGAAAGCTCGTCGTCACCGATGTGGTCCGGTCTTCGCAGAACCCCGACCTGCTCTACGCCGCGTTGTGGTGCAACGGTTCCTGCCCGGCTGGATTCGGACGCATCATGAAATCGACGAACAACGGGGTGACGTGGTCCAACATTTCGAATGGGCTGCCGGATCCCGAAAGCGACTTCTCTCTGAACCGGACGGCACTCGCCATCGCCCCCAGCGACGACCAGGTGATCTACACCGTGATCGAGGAGAAACCCAAGACGTCCGGCGAGGCTCCGATCGTTGACGTCTTCCGGACGGCCAATGGCGGCCAGGACTGGACCAAGATGACCGGCCCCGACCGGTATCTCGGTCAGCAAGGGTGGTATGACAACACGCTGGCCGTCAGTCCGACAAGTTCCTGGACGGTCATCGGCGGCGGCGTGTACTACGTCCTGTCGTTTTCCGGGGGATCGAGCTGGATCTCGAAGAATCCATACAAGAGCTCCGGCGGCAACCTGCCCCACGTCGACGCCCACGACCTCCAGTGGCAGGGCTCTACGTTGTGGGTCGCCTGTGATGGCGGCATCTGGAAATCAACCGACAATGGCGCAACCTGGATCGATTGCAACAACGGGCTGATCACGCGCCAGTACTACTCGCTCGCGGTCGATCCTATCCACCGCAACGATATCCTCGCGGGCGCCCAGGACAACGGCACGAACCGCCGGAACGACAGCGATGACAACACGTGGAAGATGGTCATTGGTGGCGACGGTTTCGAGTGCGCCATCAACCCGCTCATCCCGCAAATCCAGTACGGATCCGTCTACAACACTCAGATCGAGCGGACGCTGAACGGCGGTGGATTCACGGACGTCTCCCCGCCGTTCGGTGGCAAGGAGAACCCGCCGTTCATCACGCCGCTCACGCTCCGCCGCGATCATCCCTCCACGATCTACACGGGCACCAACCGGGTGTGGGAATCGAATGACGGGGGGGACACGTGGGCGCCACTGTCGAAGAACGTCACCAACGGGAGCTGGAGCCACGATTCGATTTGGGCGATCGCAGATACGCCAGCCGACCCGAACGTGTTGATGGTCGCGAAGGGATCCAACCTCTATCGAACCGAGAACGGAGGCACTTCCTGGACGCTGACCCAGTTTGGAAAAAATGGGCTGCCCGCCGCACGAGTCCTCAACGTCGAGATCTCGCCGTTCGACCCGAAGACCGCCCTCGCGTGCCTGGCTGTGCTCAACGGGGACAGCCTGTACAGAACAACCGACGGAGGCTTGACGTGGGAGGCGTCCGACTCCGGCCTGAGGCCGTTCGCCGTGCAGGTCGCCCGATGGGATCCTACCGACCCCTCCACGGTCTATGCCGGTACCGATGTCGGCATCTATCGATCGACGGACGGCGGCGTCACGTGGCAAGCGTTCGGGAACGGCCTCCCCGCCGTGTCGGTGCAGGAGATCCGGATCCTTCCAGACGGCTCCATGATGCGCATCGCCACGCACGGACGCGGCGTCTGGGGTCTCAACCTCCCACAATCCGCCAACAAGGCGCCGGCGGTGACCATCACCGATCCAACCCAGACGCTCCACCTGGCGGTTGGGAGCTCCGCCACCTTCCACGCGTCCGCAACCGACCCCGACGGAGATCCGCTCTCCGCGACGTGGCTGGTGACCGACCACTGGAACACGCAGGACGGCGGCCACGGAACCGGGACGCTGAGCAGCTCCCTGACGCACACGTTCGATCTTGGCGGCACATACATGGTCGCCGTGAACGTCACGGACAGCCACGGCGCCGCCGCCGATGCGAGCGTCCAGGTTCAGGTTTCCGATCCTGCCGATGCGTGTGCATCGCCAAGGATCCTCCCCGGTAACGGCCCCTTCCCCGTGGTGACTCAGTTCAGTAATGCGAGTGCCACGACGGATGCGAGCGATCCACAACCCGCGTGTATCGATACATCCCAGGGCGGCTCGAACGGCAAGGCCGGGACCATGTGGGTCGACTTCACACCGTCCACCTCCGGCGACTATGCGCTCTCGACCTGCGGCTCGGGCGCCGACACCGTGCTCTCGGTTTACACAGGCGACACCTGTGGTTCGTACACCGCGGTGGACGGCGGCTGCAACGATGACGACGACTTCGCCCATTGCTCCCTCTCCCGCTCCAGCTCCTATCTCGAGCTCGGCCTGACCGCCGGAACCACCTACCACATCATGATCAGCTCGTACTCCAGCGATCACGAGGGACCGATCACCCTGACCGTCGACAATGCGGTGGCGCCCTCCAGCGATCACACCTACATCGTCCCCGCAGCCGCCCACAACGACGGCCAGAACGGCACCCACTGGAAGACCGACCTCGATCTGTACAACCCCGGTTCAGACGCCGTCACCGCCTCGATCGCCTTCCTCCCGATGGGAACCGACAACACGAATGCGCAGGAAACCTCCGTCACCGTCCCGGCCCGCGGCCTGACCGAGCTCGACGATGTCGTCAAGAACACCTTCAACGCTTCGGCATCCGGCGCGATCCGCGTCCGGGCGGCTGGCATCCTCCAGGTTTCCTCACGGACCTACAACGCAACCGGCGGCGAGACGTTCGGCCAGCTCGTGCCGGGTGTGGCGTCGAGCGACGCGGTTGCTCCCGGCGGCTCCGTCAGGCTGATCGGCCTCGAGGGCGACGGTGCCTTTCGAACCAACATCGGCATTGCAAGCGATGGCGACGCGTCGGCGAGCGCCGCCATCGACCTGTACGATGCCGGCGGCACGCTGCTCGGCACGCTCAAGGTGACGCTCAAACCGCACGGCTGGGTCCAGAGGGGCTCCGTTTTCAAGCGGCTCGGCTTCACCAACGTGACCGATGGCTTCGCCGTGGTCCGCAACACCTCCGCGACCGCGCCGATCCACGTGTACGCATCCGTCGTGGACCAGGGAACCGGCGATCCAACGTTCGTCACCGCCGCAACGCCCGTCACGCCCGATGACCCGGGCTGGATCGCGGCAGCAGCACACGCGCCCGGATTCAACGACTCGCTCTGGCGCACCAACGTCGAGCTCGCGAACCCCAGCTCCTCGGATATCCAGGCGACGCTCGATTTCTTCCCCGCCGACCAGGACAACACGAGCTTTGTCAGCCAGCCGGTCACCGTTCCCGCCGGGCAAACCCTCCGGCTCGACGACGTGCTTCCGTCGATCTTCTCAACCGAAGGCGCCGGCGCCATCCGCGTCCGCATCGCGTCGGGCCAGCTCCTCGTCACCAGCCGCACCTACGACCAGGAACCGAACGGAACTCTCGGCCAGTTCATCGCCTCCCGCCCCGCCTCCGCAGCCATCACCGATGGAAGCTCCGGCGTCCTGAGCGGGCTGCGGCGCAGCCAGGCCTTCCGGACCGACATCGGCATGGTCAACCTGACCGCTGAACAGATCACGATCACCGCCCACTACTATCGTCCCGACGGCACCGAGATCACCAGCAAGAGCTATACCCTCAAGCCGTACAGCTTCATCCAGAATTCGATCCCGGTTTCCACGGCCAACCTCAGCGGCGGCTTCGCCATCCTGAGCTCCTCGACCCCGAACGCCGCCTTCCTGGCCTACGCTTCGGTCGTCGACAACATCAGCCAGGACCCAACCTTCATCCCGATCTGGCTGATCCCCACCAACTGACCACACACATCATCCCAGCAACCCATCAGCCCCGCCCCCGCGGGGCTGATTCTTTTTCTGATGACAGAAGGGAAGCCAGTCGACTGAGCAGCGCCACCTTCTTCTCACTGTCGTCCTGAGCCAGCGTAGGATCTGGGTAGGGGATTCGTACCACAGGAACCACGCAGGAGAGCACCGTGGACCGGCCTCCTCCCGGAGTGTCACAACGTGGCCGGTGGATGCGTCCAACTTACACCCGGTGGTGAGCCCAGCACCGGTCTGTACCCATGCTACGATATGGATGGGTGACCCGAAGAGATGGAGATGCCATGAGATACAGGGTTGTGCTCGAGACCGATGAGAATGGGATCATCGTGGCGAGGGTACCGGCGCTTCCCGGCTGCCTGTCGGAAGGTGCGACTCGTGCCGAAGCGTTGAGGAACATCCAGGAAGCGATCGAAGGGTACATCGAGAGTATGGAGGCGCACGGTGAGCCCGTACCTCCTTCCATCGACGAGGAGATCGTCGAGGTTTCTGTGTGAGTCGCCTGCCCAGCGTCTCGGGCCGGGAGGTAGTCGCTGCCCTTCGCAAGGCCGGATTCGAGAAGGATCGTCAGAAGGGCTCACACATCATTCTCCGTCAGGTCGCTTCACCCCATCGGCGCCTCACGGTGCCGGATCACCGGGAGCTCGGGAAGGGGCTGCTCCGCTCCATCATTCGCGAGGCTGGGTTGACCGTAGAGGAGCTCCTCGCCCTGCTCCGCTGAACGACCGGACAGGAACAGGTCAGGCGTGGGAGCCGTAACGTTCGAGATGGCGCAGATATCGGTGAGGGAGAGCGGAGAAGAGCACCAGCGCACCCGAGACGCGGAGAAGTTGGACTCCACCCTGGCGAGCGGTACGCAAACCGCGAGACGGAAGAGAGCCCAACGTCAACTGTGTCTGGGCGCTGGCGACAACTGTTTCTGGTCATCGAGGAATGATCCCTCATCGTCGCAGGCAGACGGCTGTGGGAAGGTGGTCGTAGGCCAGCTTTTCATAGGCCGGCAGGCCGCAGCGGGGAAAGCACACAGGGCCCCCTACGACCCTCCTCGTAACGAGGGTTGATCACGACTCCGGTACAATCGTTGGGCAACCTGAGGAGGCCAACATGCCCAACGATCTTTCTGATGAGCTCGGCCGGAACATTCCTCTATCGGAGATGATCCAGACGCTGAGGCGGGAGCTGCAGGTGTCCATG
>JAADFN010000069.1 GCA_013152895.1 Acidobacteriota bacterium
GTCAGAGATCGATGTCCTTGATCGGGGGTGGCTCGTCGGGAGCGTCCTTGGCCTCATCGAGAAGTTTTTGGAACCGGTCCTCGAGGATTCTTCCCTTGGCCTTCTCGGCCCGCATCGCTTCGGCCATACGGTCGGCGGCCCGTTTCTTCTCGGCCTCCACCAGGCGGAGGCGCTCGTCGAAATCCATGGCTTTCTTCTCGACTTTTGGAGGTGTGTGCCCGAGGATGACTCCGGCCTCGACATCGATCTCCAGCGTGGTGCCGCAGTGGGGACACGTGACGGTGATGGAACGGCTCATGGACGAATCTCCTGTGTGCGAACCTTCTTGATCAGCTGGTTGGCTGCAACGAGAATGGGATCCCAAACCGGCGCGAACGGCGGTGCATACACGAGATCGAGTCCCTGGAGGTCGCTGACGGTCATGTGCGAGGCGAGGGCCGCCGCCAGGACGTTGATGCGCAGCGCCGCCCCTTCGCGGCCGGCGATCTCTCCACCGAGCAGGATCCCCGACGGGATGTCCGCGACGAGCGTGACCTGGATCGGCGAGCTGCCGGGATATGAGTGCGCCCGGGAGCTCTGGCGAACCGTGACCGTGGCGGGCTCGAAACCCTCCGCTTCAGCCTGGTTCGCCGAGAGCCCGGAACGGGCCAGTTCGAGGTCGAAGACCCTGAACCCGGAGGTCCCGACGATCCCGGCGAATCGTTGATGGAGCCCCACGGCGTTGGCGCCGGCGATGCGGCCCTGCTTGTTCGCCGTCGTTCCGAGCGGGATCCAGGCGTTCTTTCGCAACAGCCTGTGGTAGGCCTCGGCGCAATCCCCCCCGGCCCAGACCGCGGGGTGGGATGTTTGCTGAAACTGGTTGACCCAGATGGCGCCGGTTTCGCCGATTCTCAGGCCTGCGTCCGCCGCCAGCATCGCGTTCGGCCGGATGCCGACCGCCTGCAGCACGAGATCGGCAGGGTACGAGCCCTGCCGGGTCACAACGGCCGCCACGCGGCCGTCCGGGCCGGCCTCGGCGCCGGTCACCTCCACGCCCGTGTGAACCTCGACCCCGTGACGTCCAAGCTCCTCGAGGACCAGCTTTACCGTTTCCTCGCTCCAGCCGCTCAAGATGTGAGGCAGCTTCTCCAGGACCTGCACCTCGAGGCCGCGCTCGGTAAGGGCGTGGCACATCTCCATGGCGATGAACCCCCCTCCGAGGACGATGGCGCGCTTGGGCTTGGATGCGAGGAGTTTCTTGAGGCGGCCACCATCGGTCAGCTCGCGCAGGACGACGATGCCGGGCAGGTCCATGCCCGGAAGTGGAAGGTGGATGGCCGACGCCCCCGTCGCGAGCACGAGCGCATCGAACGGCTCGTCCGTGACGGCGCCCGTTTCCAGGTTCTTGACGGTCACCCGCTGCGACGGGAGATCAAGCCCGATCGCCTCGTGACGGACGCGAAGGTCGATCCCGCGGTCGTTGATGGCGCGCTCGGGAGTGAGCACGACAAGGTCGTCGATCCGGCGCTGGGGGTCCATGACGTTGTACGGCATGCCGCAGGCGCCGTACGAGATGTACGGCCCCCTTTCGAAAACGATGACGTCGGCGCCGGGTTCCCTGCGTTTGGCCTGGCTCGCGGCGCTCATGCCTGCCGCGACGCCTCCGATGACGATGATCCGCCGGTGTGCGCTGACGTTGGTCGTGGGCGTGTCTGAGCTCTTCATGGTTGTGTCCTCTCCCCCGGCCCATCTGGCCAGATTCATCGTACCATCCACGGGCGGCTGCGGTGATATGCTGAGAAGAGGTTTGAGCGGGCGCCGGGTTTTGAAGGACGGACCGCCGAAAGGAGGGGGGCATGCAGCGTGGTCGAACATGGTGGAGGGCTGGTCTCGTCAGCGTCGTGCTGGTTCCTCTACTGCTTTCCCTGGGTGGCTGTGAGAATACGACGCCGACCCCAAAGGAGCGTCAAGAAGTCACTGCCGCCGTCATGAAGTACCTGCACCAGCTTTCGGATACGTATGCGAACATGGATGCGAGGCGGCTCAAGGGAGCCGCAGGTCCGGGCGAAATGGCTGCGGTTGCCAAGCTGCTGCATCGGCTGGCCGAATCGGGAGATCGCCTGGAGGCGACTCTTCTCAAGGCCGACATCCAGAAAATATCGGTTTTCAGGGTCGTCAACGCGACCGTGCAGGTGCTCGAGGTGTGGGATGTCAAGCGCCTCGATGCGTATACCGGCAAGCTCAAGGGAGAAAACCCCGCGACGGTGCAACATTCGGTGATGCAACTGCGGAAGATCAACGGCGCGTGGCTGGTCACCAGCCGGACCGTTCTGGAGACGGAGAGGGGATCGCCGTGGAAGCTCAAGACCCCCAAGCCGGCGGCCACGCCCCGGCAAACGCCGTCCGTCGCGGGGCACGGATCGAAGTGAAGCGCCGGCCGGTCGTCGCCATTGTAGGGCGTCCCAACGTGGGGAAGTCCACGTTGTTCAACCGGCTTACCCGGACGCGCCGGGCGCTGGTTCACGATCTGCCGGGCGTGACGCGGGATAGGATCGTCGGCGAAGCGAGCTTTCCAGGCGGCGACGCCGTGATTCTGATCGACACGGGGGGCCTCCTGATGGAGGACGAAGATCACTTCATCCCGCTGATCCGTTCGCAGGTCGAAGAGGCCATCAAGAGCTCTGACGCCGTGGTCTTCGTGACGGACGGCTGCGCCGGTCCGATTCCGGAGGACTTCGAGCTGGCCCGCCGCCTCCGGTTTCTCGGCGTCCCGGTCGTCCTCGTCGTCAACAAGGCCGATCACCGCGACGTCGAGCTCCAGGCTCAAGAATTTCACGCCCTGGGTCTTGGGACGCCGGTGCTGGTTTCGGCGGAGCACGGGACCGGGATTGCGGAGCTGTGGGAAGCGCTCGAACCGTTCCTTCCAGACATGACCGCGGACGAAGACGATGGGGAAGACGAGGATGCCGGCGAGCAGGAGCACGAAATCCGGATCGCCCTGATCGGGCGACCGAACGTCGGGAAGTCATCGCTGCTCAACCGTCTCGTTGGCCAGCCGCGGGTTCTCGTCAGCGAGATCCCCGGGACGACCCGGGATGCGGTGGATGTGCTTCTCCAGCGCGATGGAAAACGCTTTCGTTTCGTCGACACGGCGGGCATCCGGCGGCGGGGGAAGACGGATCGCGGTCCCGAAGTGCTGTCCGTCGTCATGGCCCGGCAAGCCATCAAGCGCGCCCACATCTGCTGCGTGCTCGTCGACGCGGCGGATGGGATCGCGCGGCAGGATGCGCACATCGCGGGCTACGCGTGGGAAGCGGGACGTGCGATCGCCCTGATCGTCAACAAGTGGGACCTCGCGAAAGATCGCGCAACCTGGCGGGACCGGCTACTGGACCAGGTCAGCCAGCAGCTCAAGTTCATTCGTCACGCGCCGATCGTTTTCGTCTCGGCATTGACGGGATCAGGCGTGAAGAGGATCTTTCCGGTCGTGCTGGATCTCCATCGCGGGTATCGCTTGCAGGTGACGACCAGCGAGATCAACGACGTCCTGAAGGAAGCCTGGCAGGGCAATCCGCCGCCGGGCGGCGGAGGCCGGGAAGCCAAGCTCTTTTACGCCACGCAGATCAAGACAGCTCCGCCGTCGTTCGTGCTCTTTACCAACCTCACCGGTCCGGTCCACTTCTCGTACGAGAGATACCTGGAGAATACCCTCCGGAACCGGTTCGAGTTGGCAGGCGTGCCAATACGGGTTATCATCAGAGGTCGAGGCAGCCGAGGGTGACCAATGGTTTTTTTTAACTACGCGCTGCGAAAGCTCAACGCGAAGATCGTGTACTACGGTCCCGGTCTGTGCGGGAAGACGACCAACCTGACCTGGATCCACGAGAATTTCGAAGGAAACGGCCGGGGCAAGATGATTTCCCTCGCGACGGAGGGTGACAGGACCATCTTCTTCGATCTCTTGCCCCTGGATATCGGGACCGTTCGTGGCATGGACGTCACGCTGCAGCTCTACACGGTGCCGGGGCAGGTCCATTACAACGCCACGCGCCAGATGGTTCTCAAGAGCGCTGACGGCGTGGTCTTCGTGGCGGATTCCCAGCGGGCCATGCTGAGCTCGAACATCCAGTCATGGCACAACCTCAAGGAGAACCTCCTCTTACAGGGGATTGAGCTTGCGGGCTTCCCCCACGTTCTACAGTTCAACAAACGGGACCTGACAGATATCCTCACCCTCGAAGAGCTCGACGAGACTCTCAACGAGTATGACGCCCCGATCTTCGAGTCGGTCGCCACCACGGGTGTCGGCGTCCAGGAAACGCTCGAAGGGATCATCAAGCTCGTCATGCGGAACCTCCGGAACAGGTACGACGAGGACGCCGCCTCCAGGCGGAGCTTCGCCTTCGCATCAGCCCCCGTTTCCGAGTCATCCCCGGACCTGCGAACGGCGCCCCCGGGCGGGGCGGAAATCCGCCCGTTCCCCGGTCTCGCCGGCGACCGGCCGCCCGCGCGTCCCGTCGAACAAGGGGATGTCTCCGCACAGGGCGGTCCCGCGGGCAAAGAGGAGGCGGACGCGGTCACACACCCGGTTGTTCAAGAACCTTCCGGCCAGGAACGGCCCGCAAGCGAGGTTACAGGCGCCGCTGAAGAATCCGCGGGACGCCAGGCGTTCGAGCCGCCGGTCGTGGAGAGCGTGGCCGCTGCGCCGATCGAGCCCACCGAGTCCGGGACACTCGAGGCTGCCCCAAACGAGCCGTTTGGGCACGAGATGTCGACCGGAGAAACTGCGAGCGCCGAGCCCGAGCCGTGGGCACCCCCCGCATCCGGCGGAGAGGCGTTCGTCGAGGTTGCTCCCGCAACCGGCGAATCGGCCGTTACGGCGTCCCAGCCGTCAGCCGAAATACCGGCGGTTTTCGAGGATTCCGGTTCCGCAGCGGCGGACACCGTTGAACCGTTTGCACGTGAACGGGACGCCTCCCCGTTCGATCTGCCCGGGCCCGAAACCGGTCCGGCCTGGACCGTCGAGGAAGCGCAGGATTCCGTGTTCGCTTCCGCAGCCGGGCCCGAGCTTTCCTCCGCCGGAGAGACCGCGGTTGAAGGAGCCGAAGAAGAGGACCTCTTCACGACCAGGAATATCCCGGTCCGGGCCGTTGATGAGCTGGTTGCCGGCGTTGTCCAGGCCAGTACCATCGGTCTGGCGGTCGAAGCCGGCCCGACGTCCGAAGAAGAACCGGGGCTCGCGCTGGGAGAAGAAGTCGGGAAAGAACCCGGGTCGGATGAAACAGCGCAGCCGGAAGCGACTCCCGCGCCGGTTCACGAGGCCACGGCGGCAACGGACCAGCCCGCCGCCGGAAGCGGGACCGTACGTCGACCAGAGCCCGTGATCTTCGGTTCGGGCGATCCATTCCCGGTCGACGGGGAAGAGCCAGAGCCGGCCCTGTCCGCCTCCGCCTCTGCCGTCGTCCGGCTTTCTGACGATCAAAGGGCCCAGGCCTTCGGAGATGCGATCGAGCCCTCCGCGAACCAGCTTCATCTGACGCTCGAGGGGACGCAAGCCTTGGCCAGGTCTGGAGACGTCCGGGAGCTCGACATCATCGTCCCCGTTCCCGGGGGGTGGATCGGGAACCGGAGAGTCACGCTCCAACTGAGATTGACGCTCGTTCCTGCGGATGAGGAGGAATCATGAGCCCAGACGCCGTCCTTCCCGATGGGAAGAGCTCTTTCAAGATGAACGAGGTGTGCAAGCTGGCCAACGTCCAGCCGTACATGTTGCGATTCTGGGGCACCGAGTTTCCACAGCTTGAGGCGAAGAAGAGCGGGACCGGGCAGCGGCTCTACAGCCGCGACCAGGTCGCCTTGATCCTCGAAATCCGCCGCTTGCTCTTCGACGAGGGCCTCACCATCGCGGGCGTCAGGAAACGGATCGCCCCCGGCCCGGGTCCAGCCACCGATGCCGGAGAAGCCACCAAGGTTTCCCCGCGCAGAACGGCCGCCCGCCGGCCCCGCGCGTCGTCCACCACCGCCGGCAGAATGCCGCCGCAGCGGGGGGCCGAGGTTGACAAAGAAGGCGAGGAACGCGTACAACGTCTGCTGTCAACGCTCCGGGAGGTCCGGACCGAGATCGCTCGGATCATGGCGGATCTCAAGCATGCGGAGTAACGGATTCATGTCGGGACGTAGCGCAGCCTGGTAGCGCACCTGAATGGGGTTCAGGGGGTCCGGAGTTCAAATCTCCGCGTCCCGACCAACTTGAGATGACAGCCGCCGCCGGGCGGCTTTTTCTTTCGCGGTCACCGCTGCGCTCCGGCGGCTGTTGGGCCGGACGCCGCGAACGGGGACCGTTCGCACCGCCCGTCCCAACAGCCGCTGCGGCTTCGCCCGCAGCGGTGACCTCCGGGGCGCATCGGACGTTGCGATTCATGAGCTCCGGCATCTTCACAGGAGGGGTGGCGGCCATCCCTTCGGGATGACCGCGACGTGGTGGTGCCAGCGTCCCGCTGGCCCCCCCACGTTCAGGGGGTCCGGAGTTCAAATCTCCGCGTCCCGACCAACTTGAGATGACAGCCGCCGCCGGGCGGCTTTTTCTTTCGCGGTCACCGCTTTGCGCGCTCCGGCGGCTGTTGGGCCGGACGCCGCGAACGGGGACCGTTCGCACCGCCCGTCCTAACAGCCGCTGCGGCTTCGCCGGCTGACCCGCATATCTCACACCCTTCCTGCTGCGAGAGCGGAGACACTCGCCATTGCGACGTTTCTCCCGGCGGTGCCGCCTGCGACGTGCTGGGAGCACGCCTCGGCGGCACCTTGGTCGAAATGCCGCCCTGGCGGGTGTCTCCACTCTCTCGCGACGAAAGTGTGTGAGAAATACGGGTTACGGTGACCTCCGGGGCGCATCGGACGTTGCGATTCATGAGCTCCGGCATCTTCACAGGAGGGGTGGCGGGATCAGAAGATTGGAATGCGTTTTTTCAGGCCGCTCACAATGGTGCCCAGAGTGCCGAGCGGGGAACGGGGGGCGGACCGGGGGAGGGTGACGCCCCATCGGCGGGCCGCCGCCGTCAGGTGACGCCCCTGGCCGGTGATACGGATGGCATCGAGCGCGCGATCCCACGAGTCCTCGTGCGCGCAATGGCGGGCAGCGATGGAAAAGAGAAGACCCGCGGCAGGATCCCCGTCAGCGGCGCTACTGGCGGAGTACGAGATGACCAGGCCGGCCGATGGCAGGGAGACCGGCGTACCTGAGATGTCGCTCGTGACGGCGTTTTCAGCCAAGGCGGGAGCCAGCCTGCCCGCATGTGCTACGTGGACCCCGCTTGTGGGGATCAGGTTCGTCGCAGAGAGAGGAGAGTCATTGTCATCGATGTTGACGACCACGGCACCACGGGGCGGAATGACATCCCACCGGCCGAGCATGGCGGAAGCCAGGCCGAGCTCGCCGAGGATCATGGGACGACCCGCGATCGTGGCAAGAACGGATCTGACCTCGTTGAGAAGCATGTGGGCAGCCTGAGTTGCGGAGACGGCTGCACTATGGCACACGCCGAGACCGGGCGAGGAAGGGAGCTCCCAGCCGAGGGTTTCGTAGACATCCTCGACAACCGCCCAGGCGATGGAACGAATCGCCGTCGGCACGGTCGAATCCAACGCCGCCTTTTCAGCAAGATGCATGGCACGACGGGGGACATGGCCTGAGGGTTCTTTTCTGTGCGCCCACAAGCTCACCAACTCGAGGATGAGATCCTTATGCTCTGACATCGCAGCCCTAGTCTACGCGATTGTGGTCATGGTGCCAAGCTCCCAACGACAGTTCCGGCTGTTAAAGGGGACACTGTTGTTCTCCTGGAAAACGGGACACTGTTTATCTCGTGCGAAGGAGTAGCCGTGCCGTGACTGCGACCATCAAAAGCGGATTTCGGGATATCGCCCCGTTGCGGTATTGACCGTCACAAGAACAAGGGACATTGTTTATCTTTGCGCGGATTACCTTTCAACATATCAACGGGTGGGGATGACATCCCGGTCTCGGGTTGGGAGGAAGCGTATTCCTATGAAAGCGACCGCCATGACGAAATCCATCTCAAAGTGACCGCCTTCGCCCGTAACACCGGTCACCTTCCCTTGACAGCGCGGTCGCTTATAGGAGCAGAGGGTACACCTCACCCGGAGGGTCCAGGTGAGGACGACGAGAGCGAGCCTTCTGGCATCGTGGCATGCGCCGGGTTCAGGAGTCTTGCAGGACCGTGTCCTTCGGGGATCAGAAGACCACCGCGGTGCTGCGTTGTTCCCGTAACGACAGATGCACGCCCCCCAGCTGTGATATCGGATGTTTCCGTCGCAGGTAGCGGCCCTCGTCCCGCATCCGGGCGATCTGATCCCGAATAAACTGCTCGCTCCCGATCGCCAGGCCGTCAACGAAGTAGCCCAACCGCTTCCGATACATCCCCCTGGTATCAAAACCGCGCGCGATCTCCGTGTCGAGCACCCTCTGTGAAATGGCAGCCTGCCCCGGTTTCGTCGGCACGTTGCCCCGGTAGTACAGCCGCTCGCGAAACTCCACCAGCGCCTTCTTCCCACTGCCCCGATCCAGGAAATTTCCAAGCGGCGCCAACCACGAGTCCTTGCCAAGCTCCCGCAGGTAGATCGAAGATCCCCGCCACTCCTCCGGCCTCTCGACGAGACCCGCCCGCACCGCGTTCAGCTCCACGTACAGCATGCAGTCAAGCACCGCTCGCTTGTCTTCAAGGAGCACGGACTTGAAACGATCCGCCCAGAAACGCCCCCGCCGTTCGTAGACCCGGTTGTACCATCGCGCAAAGGCCGACTGAATGTTGCGCATGTATTCCGAAACGTCGAAAAGACGTTGACGGTAGTGCTCCCACTCGTCCTCAGACCACCCGGAAACCCGCAACTGAGGCACCGTGCCCGGGTACATCAGGCGAGCCCTGGAGCGCAACACCTCGCGGCTTACAGCACGCGCCGCATCAAACTTCACCACGAGATGGTAGTGGTTTCCCATCACCGAAAACGCTGCCACCTCGCAGAAATAGATCGCACTAAAATGCCGAATGATCTCGATCAGCCGCCGGGTCGAAGCCCCCTCCGAAAGTCCATACTCCCCGCGCCTGCCAGCAACCCGGCTGTGAAGGTGGTACCACGCATCCTGCTCCGAAATCTTCAACCTCGCCACGCGCGCCATCGTCCTTTCCTCCTTTTTGATCCTCGCTGCTCTGAAACTAGGTTAGCTCAAGAGATTGGAAGGTGCAAGAGATAAACAGTGTCCCTAGTTGTAGGGTGGGATTATGCTGTGCTCTCATGTTGGAGCAGACGTCGAAGCTCGTCCAGGAATGCAGAGACATCGCGCCTGGCGGTTTTCTCGTTGACCGTGAAATGCGACACGAGGGCATCGACCAGGCCATCAATAGTCTCGGTTCCTTCCCGAAGCCGGTCGACCAGGAACATGCCGGTTTCGTTGAGCGTCAAGACTTGAAGCGTGTCCGCGTGAAGGAGCACCCCGGAGCTGTCCGCAAGCCTCGTGTGCGCGAGGGCTCCGGAACGCAGGAGACCGGCAAGAGCGTTGATATCACTCATCGAATGGGTCCTTCCTGGCAGGGAAGCTCGTTTCATGATCTGCGCCATGCCCCAGCGGTTCCAGGGTCGGAGCATCCAGGTGGTTTCGCTCGCCCGGCTTCGACCGGATCATTGGAACTGTCAGCACCTGGCTGAAGGGTCGGGCGTCGAGATCGCCGGGGGATGAAAGGTCGTAACAGTGCCCATTGAACAGCAGCCATGCGTGACCATCGACGGGAGCTTCTCCCAGGCTGGGCCGAAACCCGATCGCAAGCGCGGGTCGCACGGGGGCTTTCACCAGCACGGCGGCGGTAAGGGAGCGCGTGAGGCAGGTGTCGAGCCATCCGGAATGACGTTTCCCGCGCGTCAACGCGCGGATTGCCGCAGCGATGGCACGCGGAGGCTCGGACGTTCGCAAGGGAAGATGCACGTTTACGAGGGAGGCAACGACATCGGAAAAAGACCTGGACCTGATGCCCTGCGCGCGGTGGGCAGCCAGAAGAGCCTCGAAGAAGAGAACCAGGTCAAGCGGACTTCGATAACCTTGCGCACGCGCTGCAGCGCCAGCGGGTTGGAACGAGCGTGTGTCGATGGGCGGCATCGAAGCAATTGTAGCAAGGCTCCGTTCGCCCTTTCCGGGTTTCATGTATCCTTCTTTTGCCGGTAGGGGATCCGTGAAGAGTGCGGTGTCGTATAGTGGCATTCAGGAGGAAGGAATGAACGTGGATATGCGGTACGAGCCCGACGGCGAGTACGTCGTGCGTACGATCGAGGGTGAGACTCTCATCGTCCCGATCAGGCATCACAGGGACGACCTGGATTCCATTTTCAGGGTCAACGAGGTCGGGACGCTGATCTGGAAGAGCCTCGCTTCTGGGAAAAGCGTGGGAGAGACGATTGCGGCGTTGCAAGAACAGTACGAGGTTGAGAAGACTGTCGCGGCATCTGACGTTGCGGACTTTCTGCAGCTTCTCCAGGATCGCAAGCTGATCCGTATCCGCGAACCTCACGCGTGAGCGGCAGATCCATGGAGCGGGAGAGCTATTCCGAGTTCAGCCGGCGAATACACGCCGCCACGGGCGGCCGCCGAATTCCCGTCACGGCGACGATCGAGGTAACCCGGCGGTGTAACAACCGTTGTGTGCACTGTTACACGAACCTGCCGGCCGGAGATGCTGTCGCCCAGCGGGAAGAGATGAGCCTTGATGAGCATCGCAGGCTCCTCGATGAGTTGGCAAAGCTTGGGACGCTGTGGCTGCTCTACACGGGAGGCGAGCCGTTTCTCAGAAAAGATTTCATTACCATTTACAAGGACGCAAAACGCCGGGGTTTTCTGATCACGATCTTCACGAATGGAACTTTGTTGGACGATGCAACGGCCTCCGTTCTTGCCGACTGGCGGCCTTTCGCCATCGAGATCACGCTGTATGGTCACACCCGGGAAACCTACGAACGTGTGAGCCGGGTTCCCGGTTCGTTCGAACGGTGCCGGGAGGGCGTGCGGCGAATGGTCGAGCGGGGATTGCCGCTCAGGCTCAAGAGCACGGTTTTCCGGGAAAACGTGCATGAGCTTGGGGCGATGAAGAAGTGGGCGGAGAAACTTGGCGTCGAGTTCCGGTTCGACGCCATGATCAATCCGCGTATCGATGGTGGGATGCAGCCGCTGAGCTCGAGGCTCAGCCCAGCTGAAATCGTCGAGCTCGACATCGGAGATGAAAAGCGCATCCAAGAGTGGGGCGACTTCTGCGCGCGTCACCCGGTGACGAAAGGTGTAGAAGGGAGTGGCTTGCTCTACTCCTGCGGGGCTGCCTGGAATACATTGATGGTTGATCCTTCTGGGAGAATCTTTCCCTGCGGCATGATCAGGCAGGCGCCGTACGACTTCGTCTCGGGAAGGGTAGAGAATGCGTGGCACGGGCACTTGCTTTCACTGCGGACAGCACTCGCGACCCGGACGACGCGGTGTACCCGCTGCGGGCTGGCCGCCATGTGTGGCATGTGCCCGGCGTACGGTTTCCTGGAAAATGGCGATCCGGAAGAGCCGGTCGACTTCCTCTGCCACGTGGCGCACCTGAGAGCCTACGCGCTACGCATGGAGATCCCGCCGCACGGCGACTGCCCCTATTGCCCCGGGGGAGACCATTACGATGAGATCCGCCGAGAGTTGATGCATCTGGGCGCTCTCGTCGTGGGCGGATGAGCGCGGTCTGAGCCCCTGTTGACAAGGCATGCCGAACGTTTCATAATCACGCCATCGTATAAGGAGTGCCAATGCTCCGTGGGGATTCTTATGACGTGTTGGCGAGCTGGAGGCCAAATATGGACGTGCAAGACTCTGCGCAGGATACTTCCCGTAGGAAGTACGAGAGTCCGAGAATAACCGAGGTCAAACTCAGGCCGGAAGAAGCGGTGCTTGGTAATTGCAAG
>JAADFN010000070.1 GCA_013152895.1 Acidobacteriota bacterium
CGACAAGCCCGGGGCGGGGCGCCAGCCCCGGCGGGATTGAGCGCGAGACGAGCTGCACGCTCGCGTGCAGAACGGCTCGGGATCAAGACCGCGGGCCGGCCGCAGGCCGGGCCTCCCGGGCGGCCGGGGCTGTTCCCACAAAACCTCCACTCATCGACGCTGCGCCAGCGCCACGAGGATCCGGAGCACATCCGGGCTACTGCAGGCCCCCGGTATCGTTGACGATGACGCCATCACGGATCTCGACGATCCTGGGCGCGCGCTCGGCCATCGAGATGTCGTGCGTGACGACGACGAGCGTGCTCCCCTGCTTCCACAGCTGAGTCAGCAGGCTGAGCACATCGGAACCCGAGGATGTATCGAGGTTCCCCGTCGGCTCGTCGGCAAGTATGACGTCCGGATCCATCGCCAGCGCCCGGGCCACGGCGACGCGCTGCATCTGCCCGCCGGAAAGCTCCGTTGGCCGATGCGTCAGTCGGTCCCCGAGCCCAACCTGCTCCAGTAGCTCCTGAGCCCTCTTCCGCCGCCGTCGCGCCGGTACGCCGCCGAAGAGCAGCGGCATTTCGACGTTTTCCAACGCGCTGAGCTGGGGCAGCAGGTTGAAGTTCTGAAAGACAAACCCGATCCGCCGGTTCCGGATCTCGGCAAGCCCGTCGCGGTCGAGATCCGCAACAGCTTCGCCGCTCAGCTCGTACAGGCCATCGGTGGGCGTGTCGAGACAGCCGATCAGGTTGAGCAGAGACGATTTCCCAGATCCCGACGGCCCAACGACCGCGACGAACTCCCCGCGCGCCACCTCGAAATCGATGCCGCGCAACGCCTCAACCTTGACAGTGCCCTTGTCATAGACCTTGCAAATCCCCTGCATCCTGATGATGGGAGCCGGGTCCCCGGGCGTCCGCGGGTTGTCGTTCTTCGCTGACCATGGCCAGTTCATGCGTTTTCCTTTCCTCACTCGTAGCGCAGGCTCTCAGCGGGGTCGACGCTCGCAGCGCGCCGCGCCGGGAAGTACCCCGCCGCCGTTCCGATCATTCCGAGGATCACGGCGGTGGCCGCCGCGATCGGCCAGGAGAGCTGCGGCTTGCCGAGAAACTCGAGCGCCTGGTTGCCCGTTGTCGGGATGAACCCGATCAGGGCCACCAGGATGACGGAGATGATCGTGCCGGTCGCACCCCCCACGAGCGTGTAGATCAATCCCTGCATCACGATCGGCCCGGTGATCCAGGCGCGCCGCGCCCCCAAAGCCATCTGCACGCCGATCTCCCTCGTCTTTTCCTTGACCACCGCATACATGATGTTGGCGACGCCGATCCCCCCGATGAAGAGCGTGAGGGCGCCCATCAGCCCGAGAAAGAGCTGGATACCCAGGGTGATGTTGCGCATGATCTCGGAGTTCTTCACCGTGTTCCAGACACTGATCGCCTGCTCGTCCGACGGGTCGAAACGGTACTTCGCGGCGAGCGCGTGCCTGAGTCGCCCAACCGCATCCGCCATGCGCTCCGGACGCGTGACCTTGAGCACGATATCGTTGAGCCGTCGGCGGCTCTGCTGGGCGGCGAAGGTCGTGATCGGGACGACCGCATGGTTTTCATCGGGTGGACCGTAGCTCCCCATCTGGATCTTGTGCTGCATGACGCCGATCACCATGTAGGGCAGCGAGTCGATCGTGAGAACCTTGCCGACCGGATCGATCTTTCCGAAGATTTCCTCCGCCAGGTGGTCGCCGAGAAACACGACGCGCCGCTTCAGCTTCTCATCGAGCGGATCGATGAAGCGTCCGCCCCGTTGTGGGAAGTGGTTCCGGACCTCCCCGAACTGCCAGTTCGAGGCGGTCACCGGCTCGTTGAGCGTCTTCTTGCCCCAGGTCATGAGAGCGCTCCAGTCGGTCATCTCGCCGACGATCTTGACGTCCGGCATCCGGGCCCTGAGAAAACCGATGTCCTCCAGGCGCAGCCGGATCGGCCGCCCGGTCGGGAGCCCTTGCCAGACCTTCGACGTGCTCCCGGCCCAGACGACTGCGATGTTCTCACCCATCCCGCGCCTGCCGCGGATCAACTGCTCTTTCAACCCCTGGCCGAAGGCCAGCAGCAACAGGATCGACACCGTTCCCCACGTGATCGCAGCGATGGTCAGCACCGCCCGCTTGCGCTGGAGCGAAGCCGTCCTCAGAAACAGCTGCCACGTCACCAGCGGCCGCCGGTTCATCCCAAACCCTCCGCCGAGGTCCAACAAGCCGTTGCGAGACCGCTCAAACACCGGTCAGGGTGGCCATCCGAAGGCCTGAGCCGCCCTCTATCCCAAAGGTCCGGAGGACTCGCCATGAATCGTAACGAGCGCCCACTCAAATCCCACCACCTTCCCAAAGGTCCGGAGGAATCATGCAAAGCCGTTGCGAGACCGCTCAGACACCGGTCAGGGTGGCCATCCGAAGGCCTGAGCCGCCGAGGCGTACCAGCAGGTACGTCGCAGGCGGTGAGGGTCGAGGAGGGCTGCTCTGGCCGGTGTCTGTGCGGTCGCAGTAGGCTTTGCATGATTCCTCCGGACCTACATTTTCATCGCAATCACCGGGTCCAGGTTCGCCGCATCCCTGGCGGGAAAGTACCCGGCGATCACGCCGATCAGGCCGAGAAGCGCAGCCGTGACGATCGCGATCGGGGCAGAGACCACGGGCGTCCCGACGTAATCCTGGATGCCAACGTGCGCCACGAGGGTGCAGATCCCCTCCGCGATGCCGAGACCGATCGCCCCCCCGATGATCGTCAGGGCCATCGTTTCCAGGAGGAACTGGCCCAGAATCAGCCGGCGTTTGGCGCCGAGGGCCATCTTGATCCCGATTTCGCGGGTCCGCTCATCGACGACCACGCTCATGATGTTGGTCACGCCGATCCCGCCGACGACCAGCGTGAGCATACCCATCAGGCCCAAGAACGCGTTGAACGCGAACATGAACGTGTCCATGAATGTGAACATCTCCGTCGTGTCCCAGACCGAGATCGCCTGCTCGTCGGTCGGATCGAAGTGAAGCTTCGCGCCGAGCGCCGCCAGGATCCCCTTGGTCAGCGTCTTGTTGAGAGCCGGGCGGTTCGCCTTGAAGATGAAATCGTTGAAGTATTTACGGCCGGTCAGCACGTGGAAGGTGGACGCGGGGATCACCATCTTGCTGTGATCGCGGCCGCTGTAGGCGGAATTCTGCTCCTTCGGCTTGAGCACGCCGATGACGAGAAACGGAGATCCGTGGAGCATGACCGTCTTGCCAACGATCTTCTGGCTGCCAAACAGGTCATCGGCGAGCTTGTTGCCGACGAACACGACCCGCCGCTGCTGCGCCATGTCGATCGGGTCGATGAACCGTCCTCCCTCCTGGGGGATCATGTTGCGCATCGGCCCGTACGCGGGGAACACGCCCGAGACATTGACAATTCGCACCTTCGTGCCATACCGCGCTCGCATCTGGGAGTTGTACTCGCCCGAAATCGCCTTGATGCCCGGAACGCTCTTTTCAAGGTACCTGATGTCGGACTGATCCACTCGGATCCGCCGTCCCTTCCCGACGCCTTGCCACGGTTTGGACGTTCGCGCAGGCCATGCGATAACGATCCGGTCTCCCATCCCCGCCATGCTCTTCCGCTGATTGGCCAGAAGGCCAAACCCAAAGGCAAGCAAGAGGCATACCGCCACCGTTCCCCAGACGATGCCGAGAGTGGTCAGCAACGTCCGGAGCTTCTGGCTGGCCAGGTCGCGGACGAGCTGGCGCAAGATGGAGCCAAAGCCCTTCATGGGATTACGAGATCTCCTTCGGGGGACGCTGGATAACCTCGTCGCCCTCCTTGAGCCCGGAAAGCACCTGGATGTTGAGGCCGTCCGAGAGGCCAAGTTTCACGGCGATCGTCCGGGGTTTCGCATCGGGCCCCTTCCCGGGCACTTCGACCGTCGTCTTCTTCCCTCCGTCCCCAAAGTGAACGAGCCGCTCGGGGATCAGAAGCACGTTCGTGACCTCCTTGATGATGACGTTGGCGTTGGCGGAGTAGCCGGCTCGAAGGATGATATGCGTTCCCTTGTCGAGCTCCGCCTCGACATCGAAAAGCGTTGCCCCCTCGCTCTTCTTCGCCTGCGGAGCGATCCGCGAGATGTGAGCTTTCACGATCGCGTCCGGCAAGGCGCCCACCTTGATCCGGCACGGCATGCCGACCATGATCTTGCCGACGTCGATCTCGTCGACGGTTCCCTTGAAGATCAGGTCGTGCATGTCGGCAAGCGACGCAAGCTGCGTGCCGGGCTGGTACGAGGTCAGCGGCACGACGGGATCGCCCCTGTCGACGTCGCGGGAGAGAACCGTCCCCGTGATCGGCGCACGGATGACGGTCTCCACGCGCGTCGCACCCTCGGTGACCCGGCCCTTCCGCGTCAGCTCCTGATCCGCAGTTGCCTGCTCGAGGTTCAACCGTGCCAGCTCGTACGCCTCCCGGGACGCGTCGAGCTGGCTCTTGGGCAGCAATCCACGCTTATAAAGCGTTGCGCTACGCTCGAAGTCCGCCTTTGCCTTGTCGAACGAGGCCTGGGCCGAGCGGACGCGGTTGTCCACGTTGAGAAGCTCCTGAGGCGTCGGATCCGGCGCCACCTCGAAGAGCGGATCACCGGCCTTCACGTGATCGCCGACCTCGACGAAACAGCGCCGGACGATCCCGGAGATCTTCGACTTGACCTGGATCTTCACCCTGGGCTGAATCTCGCCAACGGCCAGCGCCTTTTCCGTGATATCGCCGCGAGTGACCTTGATCGTCGTCAGCCCCGGTTTGGCCTCGTGTTTCTTGACGACCTTGGCATACACGAGGAACGCCCCCCCGCCAAGAACTGCAAGAATGATCAGAACCCGAATCAGCTTCGCCATAATAGCCCTCCGCCTCAGCTTCCAGCCGTCTGTGTATACGCACAATGCTCCCGGAAAGTTCTCGGCCCCCCGGCCCTTTCCCCCGCCGGCCGGCATCCAGGGGCGCGCGCCCCTTGACAGCGTGCACGCGGTTCGACACCCTGATGCCGGCGGCTTCGGCCGCCCCGCCACGGAGGTCATCATGCGCAAACCCGTCATTCTGATTACCGGCGCCGGAGGTGAGATCGGCCACGGCCTGATCCAGCAACTGTCCGAGGAGGGGCGCTCGGCCATCATCACGATCGATCTCAACCCGCTCGATGACATGCTGCGTCCCAAGGTCACGCGGGAATTCGTCGGCTCAATCCTCGACAAGAGCCTGCTCAACAGGATCCTGTCCGAGTATGAAATCGACATGATCTTCCATCTCGCCGCGCTCCTCTCGACCCGGGGCGAGTTCGCGCCGTTGGCGGCCCACCAGGTCAACGTCGAGGGCACCCTCAACATGCTCGACTTCGCCCAGTCGCAGGGCGAATCGCACGGCCGCCCGGTGGTTTTCCTCTACCCGAGCTCGATCGCGGCGTACGGCCTGCCAAGTCTCGACGTCAAGGCCAGCGCCGGCCGGGTCAAGGAGCACGAGTGGACCCTGCCCACGACAATGTACGGATGCAACAAGCTGTACTGCGAACATCTCGGGCGCTACTTCAACCTGCATTACAAGCAGCTGGCCGCCGAGAAGCTCTCCGGCAAGGTGGATTTTCGCTCGATCCGGTTTCCCGGCCTGATCAGCGCCGTCACCGTCCCCTCGGGCGGAACGTCCGACTATGCGCCCGAGATGATCCACGCCGCCGCCAGGGGCAATCCGTATACCTGCTTCGTCCGCCCCGACACGCGCATCCCGTTCATGACCATGCCCGATGCGGTCAACGCCCTGCTCAAACTTGCCCGGACCGATCGCCAGCGCCTCACGAAGACCGTCTACAACATCGCCGCGTTCAACCCTTCGGCCGGCGAGATCCGGGACCTGGTCCTGCAAGGATTTCCCCACGCCAGCATTACCTTCGAACCCGACCTGAAACGCCAAGCGATTGTCGACTCCTGGCCCGCCGACGTCGACGACTCCGCCGCCCGTCATGAGTGGGGTCTCGATCCAAAGTACGATCTCGAAACGGCGTTTTCCGAATACCTCATTCCCGCCATCCGAGCACGCTACAGCGCCTCCCGCGATCCCGCCTGATCAGCAGACAGGCGGGCGCAAAGCGCACCTCAATCGGTTCTGATAATCCGCCGCAAGCCGACGCCGAGGCCAAAGGCCGAGACACGGCGCGCAGTCCCCCAGCGAGGCGAC
>JAADFN010000071.1 GCA_013152895.1 Acidobacteriota bacterium
TCCAGATCGAGCTGTTCTCGGGGGATGGGACGGACCTGGGACAACGGAAACTGGACCTGGGGCCGGAGAGCTTCGGCCAGCTGACGCGGGTCTTTGACGGGCTCGCCCGGACCCCGGTTGTGGGCGGTTACGCCGTTGTCACGACCGCCGGCGGCGGAGGCGGCGTGCTGGCCTACGCCTCCGTTGTTGACAACCGCACCGGTGATCCGGTTTTCCTGCCAGCCGCGACGCCGGCCGAATAGCGGTCTGCGAGCGAGGCATCTCCGCTGTTGCCGGTGAAGAGGCTCGATACACGACGCCGATGAGCGTCTCGTGCGGCCGGACGGATGTGCGGCGTTGTCGAATGGACACTTCTTGCGATCATTCGACCGTTGTGGTACAAACATTTTACGTTCGATCACCGGGGAGCGCCCTGTGTTGGTAACAAACTCACTTTGCGAGCTTTCGACGGTTCCTGAGGGGACTGACTGGCGACGATTGAAGAAGGAGGTAGGGTGATGAGGAAACTGTCAAAGCCGGCCCAACGAGTCCCGAGGCTTGCCCTCATGGTCCTTTTTTCTCTCGCCGTGGTTGGTCCCTGTGGCGCAGGCGATGGGCACAAGCCCCAAGCTTCTGACCTCGGTCAGCGCCTGATCGAAGCGGCACGGACCTCCCAGGTCGGGCAGGTACGGCAGCTCTTGAAGGCCGGTGCGCCTGTCAACAGTCGTGACAAGAAAGGAGCGACGGCCGTCATGTGGGCGGCATGCGAAGGGGATCTCGAGGTGGTACAGGTACTCGTTGAGCACGGGGCGGATGTCCGGGCCAGCGGTTGCCTGGTGGATGCCCAGCCCTTCACCGGCCGGAAAGAGTGGTTTGGCACCGCGCTCCACGCAGCAGCGGGCCACGGCCATCTCGAAGTCGTGAGGTACCTGATCGAGAAGCAGCACGTTCCTGTCGACTTCGCCGAATTCAGTTGTGCAGGGATCGCCAAGGGCTGCGACGCCAACACGCCGACGATGCCGTTGCTGGAAGCCGCGGCTGGGGGTTACCCGGCAGTTGTCACCTATTTGCTCGGGCACGGCGCATCCGTAGACCGGCGAGACGAATGTGGAGACACCCCCCTTATCCGTGCAGCCTTGGCTAGCAACCCGACGACGGTTGGCATTCTGCTGGCAAATGGAGCCGACCCAAACGCACGAGATCGCTTCGGCCGCACTCCCCTCCACGCCGCGGCATATTATGGCCGCTCCGCAGACGAGGTTCGTTTGCTCGTCCACGCGGGTGCGACTCTTGATGCCCGTGACAAGGACGGTGATACCCCCCTTCACATGGCCGTGCTTGCGAACTCCCGCCCAGTAGTGGAGGCGCTCGTGGCTGCGGGTGCCGATCTCGGGGTAAAGAACGACCGTGGGGACACCCCCGCCGACGTTGCCCGCAATGTCGACCTCCCTACGCTTGCGAAACTCGTGAAGGAGAAGAAAGCCCCCAAGGCTGAACCAGGGCTCGAACCCGAGCTCAAACCGGCCCCTGGAGCGGAAGAAGACAGCAAGTTTGCGAAGATCTTCGACGAGGCTGCCAAGGACGTCAGTGACAAGGAACTCGAGGATGCCCGACGCACCCTCGATCCTGACGGCTCCATGACGGACGAGGGTCTGCGGAAGCTGATCGCCGTGCAAGGCGTGTTGGGCGGGCGAACCACGGGAGCTGATGCCAAGAAAGCAGCGAAAACGGCGTTGGCCTCGTTGACCTCGCCCACCGGACTCCGGACCGAGCCCTCCAGGGACTCCCTCGACCTTCGCTGGGACTTTCAAACACAACGGATCATCGGGTACTCGTTGCAAACCGATATGTCCGGGACCGGGTTGTTCAGGATGCTCGCCGCTCCCAGTCGAGCGGTGATCGCCGTTCATGCTCGCGGTGACGGCACCGCCGATGTCGTGACCAAGGTGGCGCCCGCCGCCGGAAAAGGGGACCAGGGGAGCGACAGCCAGAGCTTCCTTGGACTTTTCAAGGCCCTCCGGAGCGCAATGAGCGGGCTTGCCGGGGACCGGGTGCAGCAGGGTTTCCAAGAGGACTCGCAGTTCGTGGAGGGTACACCGAGCCAGCGACAGACGCTTCTCGATTACTTCCCCGTTATCGGGCAGATCCTGGTGCCGGGGGCGTCGACATCCGTGCCGAGGATGTTCCCATTCAACGCCATGGGCTCGCAGCTCTTGGTCAAGGGGACCACCGAGGTTCGTTACGTTGCGGACCTTGAGCGCGGTGGCCGCCGTTTCGCCCTGATCGAGGCTCGCACCGACATTTCGAAGATAGATCTCCCCGAGGGTGTGCATTCTCCGGGGACTGCATGGATACGTGGCCGGACCTTCCTTGTATTCGATCCGGAGGAGCGCGTGCCTGTGGAGGTAGAAGGTGTCCTGGTGACCTTCATGGAGGCCGGCATACGAACGGGTGCGACGGTGCACTTTTCCCTCCATCGCATCAAGGATCACAACTGATCGTTGCACCGGTTGTCCAGGGACCGATCCCGGCTTACATTGGAGGGCGAGAAAAACGGGAGGGGAGGGGCGATCGTGGAGATTCCCAAGACCATGCGGGCGATGGTGCTGGACGAGCCGGGGAAGCCCCTGGAGCTGCGGCAGGTTCCCGTGCCGGAGCCGGGGCCGGGGCAGGTGCTGCTCCGGGTGCGGGCGTGCGGCGTCTGCCGGACCGACCTCCACCTGGCCGATGGTGAGCTGCCCGACCCGAAGCTGCCGGTCATCCCGGGCCACGAGATCGTCGGCGAAGTGGTGGCGGCGGGGGAGGGCGCCGATCGCTACGCCGTGGGCCAGCGGATCGGCGTGCCCTGGCTGGGCTGGACATGCGGGGAGTGCGTCCACTGCCGGGCGGGCCGGGAGAACCTCTGCGACCACGCTCGCTTCAACGGCTACACCCTGGACGGCGGCTTCGCCGAGTACAAGGTGGCCGACGTGCGCTACGCCTTTGCGTTGCCAGACGAGTACGACGATGAGCCGGCGGCGCCCCTGCTCTGCGCCGGGCTGATCGGCTACCGCACCTGGCGGCTCGGCGGCGGCGAGAGCGTGGAGAGGCTGGGGATCTACGGCTTCGGGGCGGCAGGGCACATCGTCGCCCAGATCGCCCGGTACCACGGGCAGAAGGTCTTCGCCTTCACCCGGCCCGGGGACGTGGAGGGCCAGGAGTTCGCCCGGCGGATGGGGGCCGCCTGGGCCGGCGAGTCCGGGCAGCGGCCCCCGGAGGAGCTGGATGCAGCGCTGATCTTCGCCCCGGTCGGTCCCCTGATGGTCGAGGCACTCAAGGTCGTCCGCAAGGGCGGCACGGTCGTCTCGGGCGGGATCCACATGAGCGACATCCCCTCCTTCCCCTACAGCCTCATGTGGGAGGAGCGGGTCCTCCGCGCCGTGGCGAACCTGACCCGCCGCGACGGCGAAGAGCTGCTGGCCCTGGCGCCGAAGATCCCCATCGAGACTCACACCAAGCGTCTTCCCCTGGAGGAGGCCCAGACCGCCCTGGACCGCGTCCGCGCCGGCGACGTGGAAGGCGCCTTCGTCCTCGACTGCTCGTAGGCCGCCCGGGCCCGTGCCAGGCTTCGGCTCATCCGCCTGGGCGGGGCGTTTTCGCAACTCGAGCCCCCTTGCCCGCGGCTCCCTCCGCTGTATACTGTCGCCGTGAGTGGGTCGCACCTTCGCTACAGGGACAGCTATCACCCGGAGTGGGTGACTCGGGCGTACGAGGTTGCGCCGCCGGGTTTTGCCGCCATTCTCGACGAGGAGGCGGAGTGGCTGAAGGCTTGCGCGGCGGAGGGCCCGCTGCTCGAGGTGGGCTGCGGCGCGGGCAGGCTCCTCGCTGCCGCGCGGTTCCGATCACGATCGCTGGTCGGAATGGACTTGGTGCTTCGGTACCTGACGGCAGCACGGCGGTCGGTGGGCGGAGTCGGGTGGGTGGCCAGTGACGCGCAGCGTCCACCGTTCGCACCTGAGACGTTCTCGACGGTGGTATTCGCCCAGGCGACGGTCGGCTCCTTGGGGGGTGACGAGCTGAGGAGGCGGATCCTTGGCGAGATCGCCCGGCTCCTCGTGCCGGGGGGCGTTCTGCTAGTGACCGCCTACGGGCGTGGCTGCCGGGAGGCTCGCCGGGCCTGGTACCGGGCGCAGCAAGACGCGGGGCTACTCCCTCCGTTCGATGAGGCGCAGACCTCCGGGGGCCGCTTCGTGTTCACCAATGGCTTCGTCAGCGAGGAGATGACGGTCGAAGGGTTGGCTGCCCTGAAGCCCCCGGGCCTTGACGGAGGGGTGAAAGCCCTGAAAACTGGCCTGCTCGGCGCCCGCTGGTCGCGGGCGATCACTCGCGATCGGAGCGCGAACGGAGCTTCGTGAGCAGGTCCGACGGGAGCCTGGTACCACCCCGTCCTGCAATAACGCCCCCCGCGTCCGGAGGCTCACGCTCTTGCCCTCAACGCCGCTTCGAGCACCTTCGCGGCATGCTGAAGTCTCCATTCTCCTTGGACGGTAGACGAAGGGGCGACGATGCTTCCCCCAATCGGTGATGGCCGGCCGGTTGGTACAGCGACGGTGTCCGGACGGTGCGGGACGCCGATCTCGTGTCCGGGATTCAGACAAGGCGAGGATACGCGGGTTTCGAGGAGGAAGCCTTTGCCGTGGCTGCCTTACCGTGAGGAGAATACGTCGCATAATACTTGGAGTGTCGTATCCCCGGACATAGTGGGAGCTGGTTGGAGTTGTCAATAAGCCCGTAATCTGTTTATTCCCAAGCGCGTACATCATCCCAAGGGAAATGGAACGGTTTGTGCTTCCTTGTAAACGAGGAGGTCACTTATGGGGAGATGGAACAGCTTATCATTCAGTCGCGATGATCGTCGCGTGGCGCCCGCCCGCGTACCTCACAGCATCTCTACTCCGGCCGGCGACGTGCCGCACGCTGCGGCGTTTCCTCGATTCGGGCTGCTCGATGTACCGCCGAGTTTGGCTGGGCGGCCCTCAGGTCTAGCACGCCACATCGCACGGCGCCTCGGAGTCCTCGCTACGCGACGCGGAAAGATAAGTGTGGTGTTCGTGTTGCTCATGTTTGTTACCGTTGTTTCGGCTGCGACTGGCAAGGACATCTGCACGGCTGGCCGGCAGATGCTGACGGTGGGAGGAAGGGTTTTTCTCGCCGGGGGGAACGGCCTCACCGAAGTTGGTGGTGTGAGCGCGGCATGCATGTCGTGTCATGACGGGACCGTGGCCTCGGCGTTTAACCCTCCCGAAGACAGTGACGGCGGAACGGCCTTTGGCGTGGCCGAGCGCCTGAGAATGACACCGTCGTCGCATCCGGTGAATATCATCTACCCGGTCAACGATCGCCAGCTCATCCCCCGCGATGAGCTCAATCCCCACTTGAAGCTCCTGGCCGGGAGGATTACGTGTACGACCTGCCATCGCCCCCTGAAGAATGGCAACGTGAAGCTCACCCTGCCGATCCGGCGCAGTCGCCTGTGTTTCGCCTGTCATCGCAAGTAGCAAAAGGGGCGACTGGAGCCGCCCTTTGGCTGTCGTTCGGACAGGCTCAGGTGCCCTGGCCCGCATACCGCATCCGCCTCCTGCTGCGGCCGCGGATACCCTTGCCATGGCTGCAGCCCTGGCTACGGTGCTCTTGGCGGCGCGATCTGGGATAATCCTTCCATGACAATCATGCGGTCGCTGCGGTCTCACACGGCAAGGTGGTCCGCGCCGGTGGCGTGGATCGTCTTTGCGGCGTTGATGGCGACGCTCGGCCGGACGAGCGCGCTGCACGCCTCGATCGTTTCCGCGATCGCGTTGCTTGGCGTTGGCGCAGCACGGGCGGTCGTACACACGCGCGGGGGGCTGGCGGGACGGGCGGCGGAGCTGCTGCTCTTCGGGGGTGCCGTGGCGTGGATCCTCGGCGAGCCCGCATCGCAGCGGGACGTCGTCTCGCTCGCCGTTGCGCTCGGCGCATCCGGCCTGGCCCTCGCGGGAGCCTGGGGCCATGCGGGAGCGCTCGGCCGGGAACGGCTCGCGCTCGTGGCCGGGGCGATCGCAGGCGTCGCCGTTGCCGGGGGGATGGCCGGCGCACCGGGGTACGGCTTCAAGATGGCGTTCGTCATCGTGTCGGCCGCGCTGACGGCGCACCTGCTGGTCCGGGTCGCCGGGCCGGCGCTGGCGATCGCGGCCACGGT
>JAADFN010000072.1 GCA_013152895.1 Acidobacteriota bacterium
GTGGTGGTACACCGGGTATACACCCCAATCCGGGTCCAGCGCCAACGTCCCTCCCGCCAACCCGAACACCCGGCCGCCGTGAAAGCGCGCATCCTGCCACAAGGAGCGCATCTGCACCAATCCGACCCAATCCTCGATTGTCCCATCGGTTACTCCTTGATCAGAGCTAGCCGTACATAACCTGGATGTCAAGTCTGTCTGCCCTTGGACGTTGGACATGAGAGTGGTAGTTAGGTGGATTGGGAGGCAATTCATTGCCCATTTCCAGGCTGGGGGCGTACTGGGAGGCATGCGAGAAGCTTGCTGACGAGGAGTTGGAGCTGGTCAGGGAGGCGTCCGCTGAGGCGGGCGAAAGAAGGCTTTCACGAAGGCTTTGAGGGACATGACGCTCTTGCGGGCCTACTACACATTGCTCGTCTTGTGAACCGCTTCCACGCCGCGGGCCTCTGTACCTCAACCGGTGTCGTCAAGGCCGGCTGCAAACTCGTCGTCGGTACCCGCATCAAACACCCCGGCATGCATTGGTCCCAACGCGGCGCAAACGCCATCATCGCCCTCCGCTCCGCCAAACTCAGCAACCGCCTCAACCCCTTCTGGCTATCAACCACCAAGGCCGCCGCATGACCCAACTACACCACGTTCTTGTCGTGCGCCCCGACGCAAATCCCGGCCCTCCGACACTTCCCGAAGCCCTTGAGCGGAGCAACGGCGATCAAGAGCGCCCGCAACCCCGAATCATGACGCGGGATGAGCAGCCAGGCCAAGCGGACGCCACGCTCCCGAGTTGAACGCCCGGGCCATGGCGGGGTTGACCTTCCCAACGCTCGCAATCACCCGGGCCGCCTCGGCCGGGCGCCCGGCCGCCCGAAGAACCTCGGCCAGCTCCAGGCGGGTGACCAGCTTGAAAAGGCCGTTGCCCGCCCCACGGTACGGGATCGAGCTGTCAGCGGCCCGCAGCCGTGCTGCCGCCTCATCGTAGCGGCCCTGCGCCGCGAGACGCATCGCCTTCATGTGTTCGAGAACGCCCCGCACGATGCTCTCCTCGGGACTCCCTTTGACCTTTTCCAGGGTTCGGGCAGCCCGCGCTTCAAACGCCCCGGCCGCCTTCATATCTCCAGAAAAGGCAGCCGCACGGTCCAACGTAACCGTGATACTGCTCGGCTGTGAGCCGCCGGTATCGCATCCGGATTCGTGCGCGGCGCGCAGAATATCGGACCAGCGGTGCGCGGTCTCCAGGGGCCACAGCTTCACGATACAGCGAAGCATCGCGAGCTCATGGGGCGGGCAGTGTCCCTGCGTATCGGCCGCGGCGGCGTCAGCGCGGGCCTGGTCGAGACTCCCCATGAGAAGATGCGTGATGGCCATGTGCATGTACGAGGCGCAGAAGTCCGGTTTGATCGTGATGGCGCGGTTGAACTCACGGAGAGCCTCGCGGTATCGTCCCGTCAGGATGAACAGCTCACCGAGGGAATCGTGCGGGTTGGCCTGATCCGGCGCGATGAAACCGTAGGTCTTGAAGTAATCCTCGGATTTCGCGAAACGTCCCTGCTCCATCGCGATGTAGCCGAGCTGGTTGTACGCGACAACCCAGTTGGGAGCGATCTTGACCAGGCGAAGAAAGACGTTCTTCGCCTGGTCCAACTTGCCCTCGCGCCACAGGTTCGACCCCTTCGCGTTGAGCGCGAACGGATCATCCGGGTGGCGGGCGAGGTAGCGGTCGAGGATCCGGCCCGCCTCTTCTGGCCGTCCGGCCAGAGAAGCCTGCGACATCTCTATCATGAACCGTTCCCTGGGACTGAGCCTGTTCAGGTCGATGCTGTCGACAAACTTCTTGAACTCTTTTCGTTGCGCTGTAGTCCCCATCTCCGTCTGCTCGTACAAGAGGAACTTTGCCATCACGAAATTGGGATCAAGCTGGAGTGCCCGCTCGAGATGGCGCTTCGCATCACTGGCGTAGACCTTCATCTGCGCATCTATGGCTGCATTGAGCTCGGCCAGAGCCCGGGGCGAACGTGTCGTCCACTCGGGCCGGCGCTCCACCGAGACGACAAGCGCCACCACAATCGCGACGACGGCAACGCCAGCCACCACAATCATCCGCTTTTTCATCCACGTCCTCCTGCTCTTCTCCCTACGCTCGCCGCCCGTCGCACTCGTGCGCGCGGACTGCTCTTGGACATACGCCGGCGGGCCGCCCGTGTTTCACAGCCTCGCCGTCCGTTCACCCAGCATCGTATGCCAGACGAGCGCTGCATCATGCGGATGACGAGCATCCCAGCGCCACCAGTGTGATGTCGTCGTACGGTGGACGCCCTTCGGTAAATGTATCCAGGGCTCGCAACACACTGTCCACGATCACATGGGGATCGTTCGGGGCCTTGGCGATGACGCCTTTTAGCCGGTCGCTCCCAAAGAACTCCCCGCTGGGCGACATCGCTTCGACGACGCCATCCGAGTAGGCAACAACGATGTCCCCGGCATCCATCGGCGTTTCCATGGCCTCGTACCCGCCCGCGGCCAGGGCGCCGACCGGGATCCGGTGGGCCGGCATCGGCAGCTCCCTGACCTCGCCCGATGCGCGACGCATCATGGGAGGGGGCTGTCCGGCCAGGCAGTATTGCAGCCGTGCAGTACCGGGCAAGCACGCCAGTGAGCCCAGGGCGACGAAGCTCCCGCGCCCGAGAACGGTGCTGCCACGTCTCAACGCATGAATTCTCTGGTTGACCAGGTCGAAGAGCTCCCCCGGCTCGGGATGTTCCATGGCAAGGGCATGAAGCACCTCGTGTGCGGCCATCATCAGGAGGGCGCCGGGGATCGACTTGCCCGACACGTCGCCGTACACGATGGTCCGGAGCGACGCATCCCGGCCCGGCAACACGGTAAAGAAATCGCCGCCGATCTCCCGTGCGGGCCGGCACACGGCCGCCACGCGCCACCCTTCGGTCATCTCGATGTCAGCGGGTAGCAGGGATTGTTGAATAGCGGCCGCGATCTTGAGCTCGCGCTCGATTTGCGCCTGGTGCGTTTTCTCCTCGAGCAACAGGCTCGTCTCCAGTGCGATCGAGGCCTGCCGCAACAGGCCCCGAAGGAGACGAAGATCCTCGGGCTCCAGCACGATCTGCCTCGAGCTCTTGGAGAGCAACACGACCCCGATACCCCTGCGCGGGGAGGCCAGGACGCCAAGATGTTCGACGCCCGCGTCTTCGAGCTGCCGGTTGATCTTCTCGATCTCCGGAGAGAGCATTTCCAGCGGCGCGAGTTGCGCCAGGCGCAGGATCCCTCCGCGGCGCGCCAGATGATTGCGGAGGATCTGGAGATCTGGAAAATGTTCCGGGAGGGACGCGGGCCCGGCCACGCGTACGAGCGTTTCCCCGCGCACGAGGTACAGCGCTGCAAATTCCAGCCCGAGGAGCTGTGGCAGCCGTTCGACGAGCTGCCTGACAACCGGTTCGAGGTCGATCTGGGCGGCGAACGCTTCACCCATCTCGTCCATGGCACGCCGCAGTTGCGTTCTCCCCCGGAAGAAGAACCGGTTGACCGGCGCCTGGATCCTGCGGCGCAGCGGCTCGAACAGCAGTACGATCGCCAGGGCGAAAACAACGGGAAAGTACCGGCTCTCGGCGATGGCCGTCCCTTTGAAGAGCCAGTTGAAGGCGGCGATCCCACCGGCATACAGGCCCGTGATGACCGCAGTCGTGATCGTATACAGCAAGCTCTTGCGCAGGAACACGCGGATTTCGAGAAGCTGGAAGCGAACGATCGCGTACGCGAAGGTCAGCGGCACAAGGATCAGCGGCAGCACGCCGTAGAACAGGAACTTCTCTGTGTGAAAGAACGATGGGGTCGCCACCGCCAACACGAGGAACGGCACCACGCCGAAAACCGCGCCCAAGAAGACGATCGCCGCTCCGCTCCGCTGACGCTGATCGGGCAACGCCCGCGCGCTGATGGCAAGCGCACCGAGACCGAGCACCATGTAGACCAGCATGACCCACCAGTTTGCAGCAGGGGCGCCGCTGATCAGGGCCAGGGACCGCCCGCTGCGGGACGCGAAAGCCACGTTGGCGGCGTACACCGTGACGGGCGCAAGGTAGATGACGGGCCACAGGACGTTGTACTCCCTCAGCACCCGCGCCGCCCGGGCAAGCGGATCACGACGCCACTGCCACACCGGGCGCGGAAAGATCATGAAGAAGTGCAGGAACGTCGCGGGGAGGAACAGGAGCGCGAGGGTGCCGGTGGTCAACACGAACGCATCCACCCACGAGTAGGATGCCGGCCTCAGACGGCACACGAGAAAGAGCATGAAGAGCACGCTCATCATGAAAAAGACCCGCGCCGCGGGCAATCTCGGCTGGTGGCTAACGACGAACCAGCCAACGAAGAAGAAGACGAAGCCTAACAAACAGGCGAGCAGATACATCGTGTCGCCGATGTGGCGTCTGCCCAGGCGAACCTCGACCTCGCGAACGTGCTCGCCCGAGCGGACGAGGTACGCCACCGTGTCCCCGATGTGGTGGCGATTGAGCTGCTCCGCGGCCTGGCCCGTCGACTCCAGAACGGAGTGATCGATGCCAACGATGATGTCCCCCGGACGGATCCCGGCGGCCTGGGCGCCCGAGCCGGGGATCACCTGGCGCACGACCATCCTGCCGGGCGCGTCAGCCTCCAGGACCACGCCGTCGTACGGCTTGGGCAGGAACATGTCCATGATGGAAAGCCCCGCCACGAGGAAGGCCAACACACCGGGAATCAGCAACTCGAGGAGGGGCCGCCGCGTTCTCCTGTGCATCACTTCATGATACGACGGCCGCGCGAAAAAAGTTCGTCACTTCGCCGTCGCCATGCCGAGGGAACGCAGACGCCTCGACGCCTCCGCGGATGCATCGGACCCGGGCGCGAGCCGCCTGACCTTCTCGTAGGCCCGCGCCGCTTCCCTCGTGCGGCCGGCGCCCTCCAGAGCCTCACCCCGCAGGAGCTCCACCTCGGGAAGGTTCGGCAAAATCCGGGATGCGTTGTCGAAAAACGGTACAGCGGCCGCGTACCGCTTGGCTCTCAGAAAGATCTTGCCCGCCAGCATTTGCACCACGAAGATGTGCGGCGCGTTGTCCCCCGCCCGTTGCGCGTCCTGCATGGCGCGTTCGAGCTTGCCGTCCTCGGCCTCGGCTCCGGCCAGGTACCCGCGCAGCAGCCCATCATCCGGCCATTCGGCGACCGATTCCTCCAGCAGCGACTCCGCCTCGGCGGTCTTCTTCCGCGCAAGGAGCCGCCGCGCCTTGGCAAAGCGATCATATGCAGGCCGGGTCTCGCGGATGTGGCGCACGGCCGCGAGGAAGCGTTGGCTCCGGATCGGGCGCGTACGTACCGCCGGCGGCTCGGCGGCCACGCTCGCCTCGGCCGTCGCCAGGCGCTCCGAGCTCATCGGGTGATCGGCGAACATGCGCCGGAGCAGCGACGGTTGCGCCTTCCCCTCGTGGAGCAGAATCCGCATCACGCCGACCATCCCTTCAGGGTTGTACCCGGCCTTCGTCATGTACTCGAAGCCAAGTTGATCCGCCTGCCGTTCCTGGTTCCTCGAATAGCTGGCGAACATGAGCTGCATGCCGAGCATCCCGGCCACCGTGTACAGGCGCGCGTTCCGCGTCCCATGGGCATCCATGTAGATCCCCGCGCCGAGAAGCGCGAGCTGGGCGAGCACCTGGCGAGTGTAGGCCTGGGCCGCGTGGCGCGCGTTGACATGGCCCGTCTCATGTCCGAGCACGGCGGCGAGCTCATCCTCGTTGTCCAGCCGCGACAACAGCCCACGCGTGATCGAGATCTTGCCCCCGGGCAAAGCGTACGCGTTGACCTCGGGATCGTTGACGGCGTTGTACGTCCACGGAAGCTGCGGCCGCTGGGACACGCGGGCCAGCTTCAGCCCGACCCGATCGACGTATGCCTCCAACCGGGGATCGGGAACCTCACCGAGCGATTGCTGGGTGTACCGGGGATAGAGGTTCTTCCCGAGCTGGATCTCCTGGGTCTCGCCCATGAAATCGAGCTGCGTCTTCCCGGTCACGGGATTGACGGTGCATGCCGCAGAGCCAAGCATGCCAATGCCCAGGACGAGCGCCGCCACCGCCCCCATCGCCGAACGGAACAATGAAGAACCCGCATGAGCAGAGAAAAGACGCGGGTTCACAACGTACGGGTGCGCCATGATTCCCTCCCAGAGCGCCTTCGATTGTACTCCATCAGCTCGCCCGCATATCCACGTCCTCACCGGTGCGATCGGCAGGGTACACAAAAAAAGCGTGGGCGGCCGAAGCCGCCCACACCGCATAACGTCAAGACCGGAGTCAGTTTCCGTCCGCCATCAGCGAGACATCGTCGATGTAGAAGCTCGTCGAGTTCGAAGAATCCTCCGCACCCTTGAACTTGATCGTCACCGTCTGACCCGCATAGCCAACCACGTCAAACGACTTCGTCACGTACCCCGACGTCGCAGCATTCTTGTTGCTGTACGTCGCCAGCGTGTGCGAGGTCCCCGATC
>JAADFN010000073.1 GCA_013152895.1 Acidobacteriota bacterium
ACAAGGCTACCGCAGGAAGATACAAGTCATAAGTCCTTGCTCTTCAGAAACTTATTGAACATCGCCGACACATGCGGGGCGACGATCATGTTGGGAGTTATGATAGCAGAGGCTGAGGGGGAAGAGAATACCGGGAAGCCACGGATTGCACGGATCGGCGCGGGTCGAGGAGCGCACACGACGCTCCCGAAGGAGGCTCCCGCCCAGATCCTTCGTCGCCTTCGGCTCCTCAGGATGACAGGGGGAAAGAAACGTGCGCCTCCTCAGGATGACAGAGAAGAGAGAGCACCTCCCCAGGATGACAGGACGAGGGAACGTCTCCTCAGCGCCCTCCCCCACTGTCATCCTGAGCGGAGGGCTACAAGCCCGCAGCGAAGGATCTGGGCGGATCGAGCGCTTCCAGGATGACGGGGTCGGGGGGGTCCGGATGAGGGAGCGGGGCGAAGTGGGGTGCCGACGCGCGGGATTCGTGCGAGCCCGCTACCGCAGTAACGGCGCAACCCACGCCTTGAAATCGGCCTTGACATTGCGCCAGTCGACGGGGGCGGTGAGCTGCAACTCAGGTTCGGAATCGGCATCGTCGAAATAGACGAGGCTCCGCAAGACGTGCCCGACGTCGTGCGAGACGTATTTCCGCCGGTAAAGCTCGAGGTACTCTTGGAGTGACCTGTGGCGGCGGACAAGGATCCAAAGGTCGACAAAGTCCTTGCGGCTGCCCCTCGAAGCGACGGCAGCGAGCTTCATGGCACCCAGGTCGTCTCTCGATGCGAGGGGGATCAGACCATCCCCGGGCGCTGCTGCCGGGAGCAGCAAGGGGTAGTGGGTCGCAATGAAACTGACCTGGATGCCGTTTGCAACGGCGTAGAGGGTACCGGGTGCCACGGACGTGACACGTATCTCCAACGGACGCTCGTCGAGACGTTCCGCGAGAGCAGCCGGACTTTTGATGCTTTTTGCAAAGAAATCAAGGTCGAACGAGATCCGGTGTGCTTCCATCAGCGCCAAAGCGGTACCACCCGCCAGGTAGAAGCTTTCTCCACGAAGAGCCTTGGAGATGAGCTCGTACACCTGCCGCATCCCGGGGACCGTGGCTTCCCAATGCAGTTTCAGCTCCGCCACAGGGCTTCTCGTTTCCGCGCCATCTGCACCCAGCCGCTGGCTTCCGGCTCCGGGATGCCTGTGATCCAGGACCAAAACCGGAGCTCCCGCGGCGGCAGCGCACGCATACCACGAGTCTTGAGGTAGGTGCGAAGGCGCTCGACCGGAACTGCGTCGAGAAGCCAGCGCATCTCACCGATACCACCACGTGCCATCACGCGCTCGATAACGGCATCGGGCACCTGATCTACGGCCGAGAGGGACTCCATGTCGTATTCCCACATCAAGGAAAGGACGAAGTCCGGAATCACCATAAAGACATTATATCCCGAACGATGAGTCGATGAGACCCTGGTGCGGACACCGACGATCGCGGACACCATTACGACGAAACCGCTGTGATACACAATGATCAAGCGAAAGCCGCGGTCTCGCCGATTCTCCCTCTCGAGTGAGCACCACGGCCCCGTTCATCACCATCCACCTGCCCTCAGGCACGACGGATCTTCATGCATCAGCCAGACGTGCCCCGGCGCCATGCATCGGCGTAGGGACCGCCGCGGGCGAGGAGCTCCTCGTGAGCTCCGGATTCGACGATCCTGCCCGCCCGCATCAGGAAAATGATGTCAGCGTGGGAAGCCGTGGTCAGACGATGGGTAATGATCAGCGTCGTCGTGCCGCGAACGAGCTGTTTGAGCCCGTTGATCCATTCCGACTCCGACCAGGCGTCCATGGCGGCCGTCGGCTCATCCAGCAGGATGACGGGCGCCTTCCGGAAAAAGGCCCGTGCCAGGGCCAGCCGTTGCCACTCGCCAACGCTCAGCTCCACGCCGCCGGCGAACCATCTCCCGAGTTGGGTGTCGAGCCCGCCGGGCAGCTTGCCGATGATGTGCCGCGCGCCAACGGCATCGATCGCCGCCTCGATCCTCGCGGCCTCAGCAGGGGCTTCCAGATCACCGAGCACGATGTTCTTGCGGGCGGTCTCGTTGTATTGAACCGGCTCCTGAAAGAGCACACTCATCATCGCTCGAAGCGCCTGGACGGGGATGCGCCGCACGTCGACGCCCCCCACCTCAACGGCGCCCGCCTCGACGTCATACAGCCGGCACGCGAGCTTGACGAGCGTGCTCTTCCCCGATCCGTTGTCCCCTACCAGCGCCGCGATCCGCCCGCCGGGAATCTCCAGGTCGAAGCCATCGAGCACAGGATCCGGCGAGCCGGGGTATCGGAACGTGACACCTCGAAACGCCAGCGAGGGTCCCTCGGCGATTGGAGATTCTCCATGCCGGCGTGGTTCTTCGAGCTTTGGCTCCAGGCCGAGGAACTCGAAGAGATTCCCCAAGAAAAGGCTGTTCGAATAGATCTGTCCGACGGTCTCAAGCAGCGATCGCATCAGCCGTTGCCCCTGGCTGAAAGCCTGGTAGAACATCGCCAGGTCCCCCAGGGTAACGAGGCCCCGCGCGGCCTTCCAGACCATCCACGCAACGCCGCCTCCGAGCACGACAAGGGCGAAACCGGCAGCCGTGATTTCGGCGATCGCCTCGCTACGCGCCAGGTCCAGGCGTTCCGCCCGAAGCCCGTCTCTGAGATGCTGGTAGAGCGTCCGGAAATGGCCGCCAGTTCCCAGCAGACGGACCTCGGCCGCCGTCGTCCTGTCGGTCAGGAGCCAGTCGTAGTACCAGGCGCGCCGCTGCTTCTCCGTCGTCCGTTCCCACCAGTCGTGCTGCTTGAGCGCGTACCGCATGACGACGCCGAGCGCCGGCACCGTGCTCCCAAGGAGCGCCAACGGCAGCCACCAGCCGAAACGAAGGAGGACCGCCGCCATGGCCACCAGGGTCAACGTGCTTTGAGCCATCGTTCCCAGGCTCTCCACCAGGGCCACCGGACGACTGTGTGCGTCTTGCCGCACCCGGTGGAGGCGATCGTGATATTCCGGCGAGTCGTAGAACCCGAGATCCAGCGCGACCGCCTTTTCCTGGATCATTTCGGCCACGTGGTCGCGCACGAGCTCGGCCTGGGCCGTCCGCACCCAGCGGGTCAGGGCCCGCAACACCGCTGCCAACAGGAGCAGGAACGCCGCAATCACCGCGAGCTCAACCGGCCGGCGCAAGCTGCCATGCCCCTTCACGGCCGCAACGACGGAGTCCACCACGACCTTCGTCAGCCAGACCAATGCGACCGGGAGCACCCCCTGAAGCGCGAGCAACACCCCCCAGGCCACCGTCCATCCGTGCGCAGCCTCCCACACCAGCGTCAACGCCCGCGGCAGATCCCTCAGCCTCTGGCTCCCCTTCGACATCAGCTCAACAAGCGTGACCCACATCACGCACCATTATGCCCCGCCCACGGGAAGGACGCTGCATTGCCGCACAACGCCGTTGCGCACACCTGCCGGCCACGATGTCTCAGAGAAATGCCTCCCCGGAAAACCAGGGAGGCAAAAAGGGTCATCAGGGATCCGCAGCCAGCTACTGTTTGAGGTGCATGCTGGGATCGCCAAACAGGATCCACGTATTCCTGATATCTCGATCCGTGACACCCGCCTTTGCGGCCCGAACCGCATCGCCGATGGATGGGTGCGAGCCATCGAACAGCTTCTTGAAGAATGCCCGGTTCATCAGGTCCTGACCCGTCGGATCGGTCAGGGCGGAGGACGCCCACACCGCGACCGCGCCACCCTTCGGAGCCTGGAGAAGCGCTTCGGCCAGGCTTGACTGGTAAGCGTCTTCGAATAGACCGTTCAAACAGTTCATGGCGACCACGAGGGGCAACCTTTCAGCGTTGGTCAGCGCACGCGCATCGTCGTTGCCAAACACGTTCGAAGACGACCACACCGCCTCGGAGCCGTGACCGTCATAGTTGATGATCAGGCGCCCGGCGTTGAACGCATCGATGATATCCCGCTTGGCGGCGGCCTTCCCAGCCTGACCGATGTTGATCGTGTTCTTTTCGATTCCCGCGGGCACGAGGCTTCCAAGCGCCTTCGCGATGTTGCTGAACGTGTAGCTCGGGCTCGTCGCATCGGCCACGAGCGTCACCTGCTTGCTCCACGGCCACGTCTGATCGTTTTGTTCATAGCCGATGATCTTGCTGACCATCGTCTCGGCGTCATCGAGGGAATCCGCGGGGAGACGACCGATGGCCAGGTCCGCGAATCCGTCGCCGTTGACATCGGCAAACCAGTCGTCATCGGCGGTCTTGAGGAAGTTGGTCGCGATGATCTTCGTCGGGACGAGGTCGCGGTCCCCGAAGCCAAGGTAGTTCCTCGGATCGATGCTCGCGTCGCCCATCAGCAGCACATACTTCGGCGGGACGCTCCAGGATTTTTCGGCGCGCGTGAGGAAGGCGCGAATCGCCGCAGGGTCCTTGAGCCCGTAGCTGAACTCATCGTAGAGGTCCGTCACATCCACGACGGCCGTCTCAAGCCCATGCTTTGTGCGGTACGTCGCCAGACGCTCGGCGGCATCGCGCAGGCTGCGATTCGTGATGATGACCATGTCCGCGTGGTTCTGCGCCCGGTACCATGCGCTCGGCACGTTCGCCTCGATCGAGGCCGGTGCGGCGATCCCGGTGCTCGCGACCGCGTACAAGGCCCGCGGCGCGCCGCCGGCCTCGCCATCCACGTCAGCCTCGATGCTCCAGCCCGCGCCTTCACGCGTCACGGTACCCTGGATTTCGACAGGATCACGCGGATTCGTGACGTCGAACAGCCGGATCCCGGGCTTCGAGAACCCGGTGATATGGACCTTGGCACCAGCCGGCGCCGTCATGCTCAACGCATCGTTGCGCGCCACGAAGGGCCGATCCCACGTCAGGCGGATCCAGTCGACGATGCTGACATCGGTATCTCCACCCTTGGCCTGGAGCGTGACCACGTTCGTACCGGAAACGAGCCAGCTCTCGGGAATCTTGTATGTCGCGACGGGATGCCCATAATCGCTGAAGCTCATCCCATCGAGGGAATGCCCGTTGAAGGATACCGAGACCTCGTGATCTCCCTTCGTGATCCCCTGGAGCGCCACCTTGAGCTGCGAGGTGCGCGCGCTCGAGGCATCCCCGGTCGCCAGCGCATCGATGTCCAAGGTCTGATTCACCGGGTCGGCCGCGATGACGGCACCATAGAAATTGTCGCGGTTGCCGTTGTTCGTCACGGCCGCCACGTAGGTCGTACGGTCACGGCGCTCGACCACGGCCGGGAACGTCGTTACCGGCTTGAGGTTTGTCGCCGCGCCATGAACAACCTGGATTCTCTCGCCTGGCGCCAGGCCATCCGTCAACCAGTACACGTTGTGCCCGGTAAACGGTGTATCAACGCCGACACCGTAAAACTCGATGGCGTCGCCCATATCGAACCTTCCATCGGCCATCCCCGTGAGACGCATCGCGTGCTCGTGACCACCCGAGAACAACTCGAGAGACGTCGGATCTGGTCCTGGATCGAAGCCCGCCTGGGCCAACTGTGCTCGAGTCACGCGGTAGAGCCCCTCGTGATCGACCAGGAGCTTGACCCCCGGCGAGCCCGCGATTCTCCACTGGCGGCTTGCCGACAGGGCGCGGTTGCTTACCCGGCGCGCGACACGCTGCACTCGGTGCATCCCCTGGGCCGTCGACGCCGCACGGCCCAGCGCCGTCAACGACGGGCTGAAGATCATCGTGCGCCCTTCCCGGGAGGCCTTCCCAAGGCCCTCAAACGAGACGTTCCCGCGAGCCGGCTCTGCCAGGAACGGGCCATACCAGGTCGAGCTCCCATCGAGATCGATCGCCTGGAGCCAGTAGACCGATACCGCAAAGTCCCTCGTCCCCGGGTCCCAGAAGGCGTAGGTACGGCCCGCGCTGAGAACCGTCGACGGTCCCGCGAAAAGCGCCGATCCAGCGATCAGCGACCGGTTGAGGAGCACCCTGTTTCCGTTCGCGTC
>JAADFN010000074.1 GCA_013152895.1 Acidobacteriota bacterium
GGCCGCCCCCTCGATCGCCTTCGAGGCGGGGTTGGATGACGTGCTCTGGCTCCAGATGGTCGTCCCGTCCGATGTGGCATGGATCGCGCCCGCGCCGCCGGGTTGGGCGTTGATGATTTCGAACAGCGTCCCCGTGCTCGACGCAGTGGCGGAGTAGGGGAGGGTCAGCCCACCCGTCGCCGCGTCCTGCCACTTCAGGGAGCTCCCGTCTGTGGCCAGCACCTGGCCCGAGCCCCCGCCAGGCGCCGCCAGCATGTCCTTGGTCACTCCGCCGTTGGCGATCGAAAGCGTGACGTCGCCCGAGGTCCCACCGCCCGCCAGCCCCTCGCCCGCGTTGACCGCCGTGATATCGCCGCCGCCCGAGCTGTTCTCGGCGAGCAGCTCGTTGGCGAACTGCATCTCGAACACTGACGAATCGTTGGACTTGTTCGCCAGCCCGGTGCCGAAAGCGATGATCCTGCCCGCGCCCGCCGTTACCTCCACCTCGATGCGCGCGTTGTGCACGTCGGGGTTCGTCAGCAGCCGGTCCTTGACGTTGTACTGCCGCGCCTCGTACCCGCCCAGGGTCACAGTGTCCGTGCCCAGGAGCGTCCCATCCTCGGCGTACGCGGCAACGCTCACCGTCGCCGGCTGCCCCGTGGTCTCCACGAAGCCGTAGTTGTAGCGGTACGTCGACTCTTTCTCCGGCGAGGTCTGGTAGACGCCGAGAAGCTGGCTTTCCTGGCCGGTGGCCCCGATGGCGAAGGATGCCGGCACCGCCCCCATGAACTGTCCGACACTCTCGGCCTGGCCCTGCTGCGCCTGCGAGAAGATCCGGGCGTTGACCACGACGCGCCCGGTGGCGGTCACCCGGAACGCGCCGAAGCCCTCGACGCCGAACAGCGTGTACACCGCATTGTCGTACTTGCGCACGTCCCCCGCCGGGATCGTGTCGTTGTAGGTCAGTGGATGGGGGTTCGGCTGGTTGCGCTCGAGGAAGGAGATGGTGATGTTCACGGACGACGGGTTGGGGTTGTAGACCCACATGGTGGTGTACCACTGGGAGCCGGCCTTCCCCGGTCCGCGCCCCACCGAGGGCAGGAACACGTCCGTCCCGGCGAACGACGCCAGCAGCGGCGATGCCGTAACGGCGGCCAGAAGGACGGCGGCCGAAGCGATACGAGACCTCCTCATGACGTGCCTCCTTTCGATCCATGACCTCACAGCTCCCGTGAGCGGACCTGGAAGTCGGTTGATGCTGTGGAGCCACTGTAGATGGAGGCGATCACGCTGGGTAGAGCATGAACATGCCATTTTCCCGGGATCCTGTCGCGTGGCGGGAGCGGCGTCAGATCAGGCCGGCTCGGAGGGCCTTGGCGACAGCGGCGGACTTTGAGTGAACGTGGAGCTTGTCGTAGATGGAACGGACGTGGTTTCGCACGGTGTTGACGGTGACGTTCAACTCGCGGCCGGCCGATTCGTAGGTGTGGCCCTCGGCGAGCAGGCCGAGGAGACGGAGCTCCTGGGCCGTCAGGGCCGGCTGTTCGCTCGTCTCCGGGTGCATCCTGCGAAACATCCGGATGACCTTCGCTGCAATCTCCGGGGACATTGGGGCGCCGCCGCAGCGGGCCCGCCGGATGGCCTCCAGGAGCTCGGCGGGAGGTGTGCTCTTGACGAGGTAGCCGCAGGCACCGTTGCACAGCGACTCGAAGACCTTCTCCTCCTCTTCGTACACGGTCAGCATGAGGATCGCCATGTCCGGACACCGCTCGTGGAAGACCGCCGCCGCCTCGGAGCCCGGCATCCCGGGCAGGTGGATGTCGAGGGTCATGACGTCCGGAGCGGCCCGCTCGATGGCTCGCAGGGCTTCCTCGGCCGAACCCCACGCGCCCACGCACGTGAAGCCGGGGGTCGCCTCGGCGAGGTAGCGAAGCCCCTCCCGCGAGGCCCGGTCGTCCTCCACGATCGCCAGGCGGATGGTGTCGTGGGTCATGACGTGCCGCCGATACGATGCTCCCCCATGTTTCCATTATTACCATGGGCGGATGGCCCGCGGCAGAGCATACTCATGCTCTGCCCCCCCAGTGGTCCCTGCGCGGAATCGTCACGCTGACCCGGGTTCCCTTCCCTGGCGCAGCCTCGATACGGAAGACCGCATCGAGGGCGCGGGCCCGCGAGCGCATGTTCCGGAGGCCGTTGCCGGAACCGTCGCCGCCTTCGGCATCGAACCCGATTCCGTCGTCTTCCACGATCACGTCGATCTCCCTGCTGGCCTCGATCCGGATCGTTGCCGAGCCGGCGCCGGAGTGCCGCGCAATGTTGCTGATCGCCTCCTTGAGCAACAGGTACAGGTGTCTTCGAGTCTCCGGGTCGAGTGGTATGGACCGCGCTTCTTCCTGCGAGAGCGTCGTGACGATCTCCCAGGAGATCCCGACGCCTCCCAGCGTGTCCCCGGCGAATCGCCGCAACCTGGCGATCATGCTGTGAAGGTCGTCCCGCCCCGGGTCCAGCGACCACACCAGCTCCCGATTGGCGTCGAGCAGCCCGCGCGCCGTGGCTCCGATCTCCCTGAGCGCGGTGGCTGGCTGGGCGGACGCCTCCCCGGGGGACCCGGAGCCGCTGATCTGACGTTCGGCCACGGCGCTGAGAATCGAGATTCGGGTCAAAGCGGTTCCCAGATCGTCATGGAGATCGGTCGCAATCTGTGTCCGGACCCTCTCGACAGCGACGAGCCGCGCAGCCCGTAGACGATGAACGGCCACCAGCCCCACCAGCAGGAGACCGGCCGCTCCCGCGAGGAACCACCATCTCTGCCAGAGCGGTGGCAGAACCACGAATGAGACCGATGCCGGCACCGGGCTGAGGGCCCCCACTGTTCCGACCGCCCGCACCTCGAATGTGTACGTGCCCGGCGCCAGGCCGCCGTACGTCACCGTTCGTCCCGGCGAGGGCTCGCCCCACCACTCGTCCAACCCCAACATGCGGTGCTGGTAGCGCAAGCTCCCCTCCCGGCCGAAGCTGATGCCGACGAACCCGATCTCCAGCCATGACCGGTTGTGGTCGAGGCGGAGCCCGGAGACCTGTCGCTCACCCCGGGGAGAGAACCGGAGCCGAGTACCGGCGACGTTGAGCTCCTGGACAAAGATGGGAGGCGCCGGTCTTTGCAGCATCGCCCGGGGATCGAGACGGGCGACGCCGTGGAGGGTGCCGAACCAGAGGAACCCGTCACGATCACGATGGGCCACCAGCACCTCGCTGCGTGGCAAGCCATCGTCCGTGCCCAGGTGATCCACGTTGCCCGTCTGCGGATCGAGGCGATCAACCCCGCGCGCGGTTCCGAAGTACATCCTCCCGTCGAGATCCTCGACGATGCAACGAACCCGGTTGCTGGCGAGCCCCTGGCGGGTCGTGTAGGCGACCGCATCCGGATGCCCGCTCTCCGCCGGACGATCCACGCGCTTGACGCCCCCGGCCGCCGTCGCGATCCACATCCTGTTTTGCCGATCCAGGTACAGCTCCTCCACGAACCCGCCCGTGAGGATGTCCCCCGGGCCGAAAACGTCGAAGGCGCCGTCCCTCCCGCGACGCAACAACCCTCCGTTGTAAAAGCCTAGCCACAGGTTTCCGGCGCCATCCTCTGCCAGCGCGGTCACCGCGTACCGTTCGAACGGCTCCGGCAGCACGATCCGCTCGATGGTATCCGTGGCGCTGCGCCACCGCGCAAGCCCCCCGATGTCGGGAGAGATGGTGGCGATCCAGAGATCACCGCTGCCGTCGAGGAAAAGACGGAATACGCCGTTCGCCGCGAGACCGTCGCGGGTGGTAAAGACCCTTTCCGGGAGAACCCGGCCGAGAGCTTCGATGGCTGGCAACGCAGGGTACCGGAGGAGTCCCCGTTGGGTGGGGAGCCACCACCTTCCTTCCGAATCCTGAACCGTCATCTGGCTCCAACCCCAGCTGAGCTCGTCGATTTGGCCGGGAAGGCGAGGCTTCGCCGAGACGAACCTTCCGTTCACGTATCGAGACACGACGTTCCTGGACGTGACGCACAGATCTCCGCGCCGGCTTTCGAAGATCGCGTTCACGCGGGTGGCGAGCAGGCCGTCTTCCACCCCGAAGCTGACGATCCCGTTGAGGTCGAGACGGAGCAAGCCATCGCTCTCGGAGGCAAGCCACAGGTCGCCGGCGTCATCCCCCGCGATCCCGTGGATCGGTCGTCCCAGCTCCGGAGGATCGTCGAGGCAGGCCAGGCCACGGTCCGCGAAGATACAGAGGCCCCGGCTGGTCGCCAGCCAGACCTTTCCGTTTGGATCCTCATGAAACCCGAACACCGGCCCGATCGCTCTTCCACCGATCCGGGTCGGTCCTTCATTCCGGTCGTGTCCCGGCGGCGATCGGTCACCGGGCGCCGGGGCCGAACCCGGCCCACCGGAACAGGCGCCCGGCCACACGTAGGCGCCGGTGTGGGCGCCGATCCAGAGCCGTCCCTTGCCGTCGCACAGGAGCCCGTTGACTCCCGATCGCCGGCCGGACCGGGCGAACAGCACTTCGGTGAACCGCTCTCCCGGCCGCCGTCGAGCCAGGCCCTCGGCCGTCGCGACCCAGAGCGTGCCGTCGGCCCCCTCGGTGATGTCCCGCAACTCCGTTCGAGCCGGTCGTGGTGCCTCGAAGCCAAGGTCAACCCGGTGGAAGCTCGGCGCTCTCGCCGGACCAAGGGCGCGGTAAAGCCCGTCGCGGGTTCCCACCCACAGGGTCCCGCCCCGGTCCTCGTGGAGCACGAGAACGGAGCTCGAAGCCCGGCTTTCACCCACCGTGAAACAGAGGAAATCGGAGGCGGGGGAGCGGGTCGTTCCCGACGAGGCATCGCGGTTACCGCCAGCTTGTTCACCCCCTGCCGGGTCGCCGGCCACCGACCCAAACCGGCACGGGCCTTCATTCGTCGCCACCCAAAGCTCGCCGCCCGGCGTCTCCAGCAGGTCGTTCACCCCGATCGTGGGCAGTCCTTCTGCTCGTCCGAAGCTGAGAAAGGAGTACCCATCGAAACGACTCAGCCCCTCGCTCGTGGCGATCCAGAGGTAGCCACGGGATCCCTGGAGAACGCGAGTAACGCGGTCCGAGGGCAGGCCATCCGCGATGGTGTAGCGTTGCACGGGGAGGCGGCTGGCGTGAGCGGTGAGCGCCAGGACCAGGACCAGCGCCGGTGCCGCGACGGTCCCGAGACTTCCCCGGTGCCGCTCCTGGGTCCAGCCGGACCACAACCGAAGGATCGGAAGCTCCCTTTCCACGCTCCTGGTGCCTTTCTTCGTGCCATTCTATCCTGTCGGCCGGCGCCCGTGGTCTCGGCAGGGGCGAGCGTGTCGAATCGGCATCCACGGGCCCGGCCCGTGGATGCCGAGGCTCTCGACCTGGCGCCGCCGCCACGCCGAGAGCCGGTGTGCCTGCCTGAGAACCCGATCATTGCTCATGATCTGCTTCCCGCGATTTCGTGGTTTCGAGATCAGTGCTGTCCGCCCGCCGCGTCTTTCCGAGCGTGCGCCTCCCGCTCCGCCTTCATCCGGCGCATCATCCCCGGATGGGTGGCCCACTCGACGCCCTTCTCCTCGGACTGACCGAAGAGCTTGGGGTGGAGGTAGGTGCCCTGCTCGATCGCTGGCTTGTCTTCCTCCACCGGGATGCGGTGGGCGTTGGCGTAGGCGTCGTGGCGGATCCCGGTGACCTGCCAGGAGACCTTCATGCCCGGCGTGCCGCCGGCGATCCGGAACCGGTTGCCGGCGATCTCGTCGGCGATGTACACCGGTGCGAAGCCACCGATGCAGGTCAGCTGGTAGCGGAAGTCCCGGTTGAGCGCCTCGAACCAGTCGGGGAGCCGGATCCACGCCGTGCCGTCGCCGTTCAGCACCACGTTGCCGTTGTAGACGTTCATCATGTCGGGCGACTCGACGAAGGAGTGCGACAGGTACTTGTGCGCCGGATCGAGCGGATCGTCGATCTTGAAGGAACCGGCACTCTTGGAGAGG
>JAADFN010000075.1 GCA_013152895.1 Acidobacteriota bacterium
TACTTGATCTCCAGGTCATAGCTGCCTGACTCGTCCGCTGCCGCGCCGTCCACCACCACATATACTGTCTGGTCCTCGTCCGCCTCGTAACCAATATGCTCGGCCTCGCCCTCGCCGGCTTGATTGGCAAACGCAAGACAGGCCTCGCCCTCGCCGCACTCGGCCAATATCGCCAGGGTCACGTCGTAACCCGGTCCGGGTTTGGCATTCACATCGATCGAGTCGCCGGAGGAAAGGCCCAGCTTGTACACCCGGTCGCCGGCGGCCAGGTCGCCTCCGCATCCATCGCCGTAAGAGGTCACTGCGCTCGGCCTGGCCGTGGTGTCGTGCTCGACAGAGTAAGGCAGACCCTCGATGGACGTGGGATCGCCGCAAGTTCCGGGCACGAGCTCTCCCTGGCACCTGCCGTCGGCATAGCACACGTCCCCTCCGGTGAGAGGGTCCAGGTCGTCGCACGCAGAGCCGGCCGGGTCCAAGGCGTCGCACCTGTCTGTCTCCTCGTCACAGGACTCGGCGCAGTCGTCGTCGCCGTCAGGGCCCGGGCAGGGATTGCCGGTGCCGAGGCACACGCCCACCTCGTTGCACCTGTCCTCTCCATTGCAGAACAAGGTGTCATTGCAAAGGGAGCCCGGAGGATCCTGGCTGTCGCAACTGTCCGCATCCTCGTTGCAGGACTCGAAGCAGTTCGCGTCATCGTCAGGCCCCCTGCACGGGTCTCCAGTGTGGGCGGAGCACGAGCCGCCGCTGCACGTATCCTCGCCGTTGCAGAAGAGCCCGTCGTCGCATACGTTGCCGTCAAGGTCGGCGGCGGTGCAGGTGTCGCCCTGCTCGTCACAGGACTCCGAGCAGTTACCGTCTCTGTCAGGACCCGGGCAGGGGTTACCTGAATGTATTTCGCACTCGCCTGCGCTGCACTTGTCCTCGCCGTTGCAGAAGAGCCCGTCGTCGCATACGCTGTCATCAGGGTCGGCGGCGGTGCAGGTGTCGCTCTCCTCGTCACAGGACTCCGAGCAGTTACCGTCTCCGTCAGGACCCGGGCAGGGGTTGCCTGCATGTATTTCGCACTCGCCGGCATCGCACGTATCCTCGCCGTTGCAGAATACTCCGTCGGAACAAGGAGTTCCCGTAAGGTCCTTGCACGTGCCGTCCACGTCGGCACCAGTGGCCACGCTGCACGCCATGCAGTCGTCCAGGTCGTTGCCGCCGCACTCGTTGTCGCAGCAAACGTTGTCCACGCAGTGCGTGCCCAAGCACTCGTTGTCGCTCGTGCAGGGGTCACCCTGCTTCTTGAACATGCGGAAGTCGGGTTGACCGACCTTTGCCCTGTCGAACACCAGCCACGCAGAGTGGCCGCCGCCCATGGGACCGGCCGGGTGGTACAACAGCCTGGCGCGCCAGTGGTAGTCGCCGGGGGCAAAGCCAGAGATGGTCTCCAGGAGCCTGGCCGCGCCGTCCGCTGGGTCGCCTGAATCGACCCAGTCCAGTGACCTGCCGAGGCCCAAGCCGTCGAACGGCGTTGCATGAGGCTCGATCTCCCACTCCAGCTTGACCTTGGTGCGGCCAAGCCCGGTGCGTGCCAGGAGCTCGAGGCCGAGGTCGGCGTTACTCGTCCGCCCAAAGGTGGAGACCTGACCGGTGCCGCCTCCTTTCAACTGGCGCGGTCGCCGGGCAAGACCGGGTCCACCGCCCCCGTAGTACAGGTAAGCCCGGCCTCCTCGGATGGTAGTGCCGCCCTTTGGCTCACTAATGATGATGTCTGCGAACCCGTCGCCGTTCACGTCGCCCGCAGTAGACACAGAGCTGCCGAGGTATGCGTACTCGGTCTCCGATGCCACTGTCCAGTCAGCAGTAGCGGATAGGCCAGTTGCAGAGCCGTAATACACGTACGCACGGCCCTTTATGTTATTCCCGTTGTCATATACTTTTGCACCTATGATTACGTCTGCAAACCCATCGCCGTTCACATCGCCTGCCGTCGATACTGCATTGCCGAAGTTGGCACCAGCCTGGTTGGACTCGGCCGTCCAGTCCGCAGAAGCGGACAGGCCCGAGGCAGAGCCGTAATACACGTACGCACGGCCCTCGCCTTTCTGCCCGTTGCCAAAATTAGGTGCACCCACGATCACGTCGGCAAAACCGTCACCGTTAACGTCACCTGCAGTGGACACGTAGGTACCGAACATTGCACCGGCCTGGTTGGACTCGGCCGTCCAGTCGGCAGACGATGACAGGCCAGAGGCAGAACCGTAAAACACGTACGCCCTGCCCTCGTTATTCTCTCCGTTGTCGAAAAGATATCCACCGATGATTACGTCGGAATAACCGTCGCCGTTGACGTCGCCGGCAGTGGATGCAGAGTTCCCAAAATTGGCGCCTGCCTGGCCCGAGCTGAATGTCCAGTCGGAAGACGTGGACAGGCCGTCCGGTGAACCGTAGTACACGAATACCTTCCCACGCCCTTGGTAGTGACCAGGGGCGCCTACGATCACGTCTGCATAACCATCACCGTTCAAGTCGCCGGCAGTGGATACGGACCCACCGAAGCCATCGCCCAGACGGCCGGAATCAACAACCCAGTCGGGCGTGCCCGACAGGCCGTGTGAAGAGCCGTGATACACGTAAGCCCTTCCCTTCTTGAATTCCGTGACGCCACTATTGGAGAAATCCGCGCCTATAATCACGTCTGCATAACCATCGCCGTTCACATCGTCGGCATAAGACACGGAGACGCCGAAGCTGGCGTATTCCAGGTCCGGCTCGGCAGTCCAAGCCGCGGAAGAGGACATGCCCGAGGCAGAGCCGAGGAACACGTACGCACGCCCCTCGTCCTCCTCGCCGTTATCATAACTGGGCGCACCCACGATGATGTCGTCATAACCATCGCCGTTCACGTCGCCTGCATAGGATACGCTCCATCCGAAATCGGCCTTTGCCTGCCCCGGCTCCGCATTCCAGCCCGCGGAAGAGGACAGGCCCGAGGCAGAGCCGTAATACACGTACGCACGGCCCTCGTTGCTCTGGGGGTTGTCATAGTAGTACGCCCCCACTATCACGTCGGCAAAGCCGTCGCCGTTCACGTCGCCTGCATTGGATACGCTCCATCCGAACCTGGCGTTTGCCTGGTTCGGCTCCCCGGTCCAGGCCGGGGAAGAAGAAAGGCCGCTCGACGACCCGTAATACACGTACGCACGGCCCTCGCTCTCCTCACCGTTGTTGAAGTAACGGGCGCCCACTATCACGTCGGCAAAACCATCGCCGTTCACGTCGCCTGCAAAGGATACAGAGTTGCCGAAGCAGGACCATACCTGGTTCGACTCGGCTGTCCAGGCCGCGGTCGAGGACAGGCCGGATGCAGAGCCGTGATACACGTACGCACGGCCCTCGTACTCCTCGCCGCCGTTGTAGTACAGGGCGCCTACTATCACGTCTGCGTACCCGTCGCCGTTCACGTCGCCGGCACTCGACACAGAGGAGCCAAAGCGGGCGTTCGCCTGATCGGATTCCGCTGTCCAGGCCGCGGTCGTGGAAAGGCCTGTGGCGGAACCGAGGAATACGTACGCACGGCCCTCGTCGGTTTCTCCATTGTCGTAATGAGTCGCCCCCACTATCACGTCCACATAGCCGTCGCCGTTCACGTCGCCCGCGCTCGACACAGAGGAGCCAAAGTACGCATCTGCCTGGTCGGACTCCGCACTCCAGCTCGCGGTGGTGGGCAGGCCGGCCCTGGATCCGTAATACACGAAGACACGGCCCTCGTCTGTCTCGCCGTCGTCGAACTGGCTCGCACCAACGATAACGTCGGCATAACCGTCGCCGTTAATGTCGCCTGCCGTGGACACGGCCGCACCAAAGCCTGCTCCTGCCTGGTCGGACTCCGCACTCCAGTCAGCAGTCAGGGACGGACTCGCAGGTGACCCGTAATACACGAATACGCGCCCCTCGTCGGTCTCGCCGTTGTCGAACCGGCTCGCACCTATGAGCAGGTCGGCGTAACCGTCGCCGTTCACATCGCCGGCCGTGGACACGGCAGAGCCGAAGTTGGCTCCAGCCTGGTCGGACTCGGCCGTCCAGATCGCGTTCGGCTGCAGGCCGGATGCAGAGCCGTAGAACACGAACGCCCGGCCCTCGTCGGCTTCGCCGTTGTCGTAATGAGGCGCGCCCACTATCACGTCGGCAAAACCGTCGCCGTTCACGTCGCCCGCGGATGACACCGAATAGGCAAAGTAAGCGCCTGCCTGGTCAGACTCGGCAGTCCAGTCGGCCGACCCGGACAGGCCGAGGAGGCCCACCAACCGGACTGACGTCTCAACAGGATACTCTGCCTCCAGGTCATCCACCACAACGAGCACACCGTTGTCGCCAACCTCGAGCCGGCAGCCCAGTGTGCGGCCCTCAGCGTCTTCGGCCCTTACACCGGATATACCCAGCAGGGCCTTGCCAGAGCCGTCCACCAAGCGCACCGCGCCGCCCGGGCCTGGCCTGGCCTCCAGCCCGTCTGCTTCAAGCCGTATAGCGAGTGGGTCCACTCCTGCCGGCCGCTCTGCTATGAAACAACCCTGCTCGAGCCCATCAGCCCTGTTCTCATACCACTCCTTGAATGCTCCACGCTCCAGCTCGAGCCTTTGCAGGCACTTGCCGGTCACCCCCTTTGACTCGCCACGATGATAGCACCCGCCAAGACCGGCCTCGGCACGCTCCAGGTCCGCGACCTGGCCAAGCCTGCCCAAGCCGGTCACGGCCAGTCTCACGGACCACCGGCCGTCCTCACCAGTACGAGGCACAATCTCCACCACGCCGTCGTCGAACCACGCCCTGAACCCACCGGCCCGGTTCACCGCGTGAAAGCGGCCGCCCTGCCGGGTGATCCTGTACTCCTCCACGGCGATCCCCTTCTGGACATGAGCAAGCCATCCCTCGCCCAACCCGTCACTGACCTTTGTGGCCGCCGGATGGGTATCTTGCAGCGCGGCTCCCGTGTCCGCGGCCCGGCCGCCTTCCTCCAAAGGTCCACCCCGGCAGGAGGCGACCACCAGGATCGCGATCAAGATCGCCGCCCCTTTGTTCACGGTCGATTCCGTTGAAAACGACCCGTACCCTCCATTGGCCAATTCGGTCGGCTGATTTACCATCGATAGTCCTCCTTCGACTATACTGCCGCCGCCCGGCGGCCGCATAGTCTGCTCCCTGTCGCCAGCCCCTGTGCTCCTATCGCTGCTTGACGGTACTTGCCCGAAAAGGCGCGATGAGGTGATTTGCAGTGCCATCCTAATGGAAGAAGCCGAAAAAGGCCATGGGAAAATGCCGATTGAAAAAGTCGCCGACAGCCACGTCTCGATTTCAGGCAATCACATTTCCATTTCACCTATATATTGGCTGCCGCCACAGTGGCCATGGTCTCAATATAATGAGAGTATCGGTGTTACCGGACTCGAGGTATCATGTGCGTTCGGCAGTGATTCGTGGATCGGGACGCCCTCAATCCCTCTTGAAAGGATTCGAAACAGTTACCGCGGTCCTTTTCAAGGATGGTGTACAATCGTGTGACGGCACAAGACCCAGATATCATCGACGCCAGTGCCCCACACAGCATATGGCTCCCACTGCGGAAACCCTACAATTCTGGACAGGCTCAACCACTCGCGGCCGTTGAACAACACCCCGTCCGAACCGTCCACCACCCAGATGTTCTGGGCGTTCGTGCACCAGGCATCCCTGGCATACAACGGCAGGTACGCCTCCTTCCATTCCGTGCCGTCATAGTTGAAGGCGACCTTGCTTCCAAAGGCCCGGAAATCGTTCCCCGAGATGCCGCATACGTCGTAAAGGATCGTGTCCTTGTCGGTATCCAGGTACTTCACCTGCTCCCACGTGCTTCCATCGTAGTGCACCAGCGTATCATGAGCGCCTACGAGCCAGATATCGTTTGCGGCCACGGATGCAAAGGCATAGAGGTTCTGGTCGGTTTCCAGGTCGACCGCGGTCCACGTGCCTGAC
>JAADFN010000076.1 GCA_013152895.1 Acidobacteriota bacterium
GCGTCCACCCATTCGGTCTCGGCGGGGCTCGACTACCCGGCCGTCGGGCCGGAACACTCGATGTGGCACGATTCCGGACGCGTCAGCTACACCCGGGTCGATGATCGCGAGGCGCTCGGAGCGTTCCACCTTCTCTCCGAGACGGAAGGTATCATTCCGGCGCTGGAATCGGCTCACGCCATCGCCTACGCGATGAAGGTCGCACCGGCGATGCCACTGAAGGCCAACATCCTCATCAATGTGTCCGGGCGGGGCGACAAGGATCTGGACGAGGTCGATCGCCTCGAGGGGAGAACGTCATGAGCCGGCTCCAGGCGGTTTTTTCAGCGGCGCGGAAGGCGCGGCGCGCGGCATTCGTGGCATACGTTACCGCGGGAGATCCCACCCCCGCGCGAACCGTCGAGATCGCCCGCGCCCTCAGGCGCGGCGGCGCGGACGTGCTCGAGCTCGGGATCCCCTTCTCCGATCCGATCGCGGATGGACCGACCAACCAGCGGGCGGCGGAGCGCGCCCTCCGGGCGGGTATGACGCCTCGTGGAGTGATCGATACCGTGGCTGACATCCGGTTGGAGGGGGAAGATCTTCCGATCGTGCTGTTCACGTATGCCAACCCGGTCGTGCAGTACGGCATCTGGCGTTTCGCCGAGGACGCGGCCGCGGCAGGGGCGGATGGAGTGCTGTTGACCGACGTGCCCGTGGAGGAGGTCGAGCGTTTCCGCCCGGCGTTCCTGGATTCCGGCCTGGACCCGATTCTCCTGGTGACGCCGACATCGACGAAGGAGCGGATCCGCGCGGCCGCCCGGCTGGGACGCGGATTCCTCTACTACGTCTCCCGGACCGGGGTGACGGGGGCCCAGTCGACCCTGGGACGCTCCCTCGAAGCAGATCTGCGGGCCGTCAAGAAGCTCAGCAAGCTGCCCGTCGCCGTTGGTTTCGGCATCTCCTCGCCCCGCCAGGTCCAGGAGGTCGCCCGGCTGGCCGACGGGGTGGTCGTCGGCTCTGCGATCGTCAACCGGATCGAACGGGCCGGCTCGAGCGACACGCTGGCGGAGACGATCCAGCGGTTCGTCATCCCGCTGGCCGAGGCGTGCCGCCGAAAGTAGCGCGGACGCCCGGTCCGGCGTGCGGAGAGGGGAACGGATGGGCAGGTCGCGGCGAAAACGGCTCGGGCAACACTTTCTGACCGACCGGCGGGTGGTCGGCCGGATCGCCGGTCTCCTCGACGGGGAGCCACCGCGGGTCGTCGAAATCGGCCCGGGCCGCGGGGCGTTGACCCGCGCGCTGGCCGAGCGGTTCGAGCGCGTGCTCGCGCTGGAGATGGACGAGGGGCTCATTCCGGGGCTCGAGCGGTGGCTCAAAGTGGAGAACGTCGAGGTCCGTCGGCAGGATGCGCTGACGGCGCCGTTCGCGGAGCTTCTCGAAGGGGAGGCGCCGTGGCAGCTCGCGGCCAACCTTCCCTACTCCGTTGGCACAGCGATCCTCCGCCGGCTTTTTCCCCTCAACGGGGTGATCACGCGCATGGTGGTCATGCTGCAGCTCGAGGTGGCCCGCCGGGTGGTTGCCCGGCCGGGCCAGAAGGCCCACGGGTTGCTCGCCCTCGAACGGGCGGCCTGGGCCGACGCGCGCCTCGCCTTTACCGTTGGGCCGCAGGCGTTCCGGCCGCGTCCCCGCGTGATGTCCGCGGTCCTCGTGATCGATCTGCATCCGCCGCGCCACGATGCGGGGACGCTCGCCCGGGCGCTGTCGCTGGCCGCCCGTGCCCTGACGACGCCGCGAAAGATGCTGTCGAACGCCGTCCGCCCCCTCGTTTCGCCCGATGACCTGCTCGCCGCCGGCCTGGATCCATCGAGCCGCCCGGGAGAGATCGATCTCGACGGCTGGGTGAGGCTTGCGCGCGGCAGGGCGGCCGTGGAGCTGGAGTGAACGGCAACGCCACGTCCGGACGGATCGGGCGGTGGGCGCTTCCAGCAGGGTTGGGCCTGACGGCGCTTACAATTCTCGTCGTCTACCGCCCGGTGCTCGGCTTCGAGCTTGGTGGGGACGATTACCAGATGGCCCAGTTCGCCCACGAGAGCCTCCACGATGCGAGGCTGCTCCTGGCACCTCTCGGGCAGTTCTTCCGGCCGATCACCAACTGGAGCTTCATTGCCGACCGGCTCCTCTGGGGGACGAACCCGCTGGGGTACCACATGACGACGCTGCTGCTCCAGGTTCTCGCAGCGTGCGTCCTCCTCCTCGCCGCGAGGAAGCTGGGGCTCTCCACGGTGGCGGCGACGGCCATCGCCCTGCTCTGGTCGTGCGCACCATTTACCGATGAGAATGCGGTGTCCGCGGCGATCCGCCACCAGAACCTGCTCCTGATCTTCTGGATGGGGCTCGTGCTCGCGTGGCCGTGGAGGGAGCGGGGCGATGCGTGGTCGCCGGGCCGCCGGGCCGGCGTGGCGCTGCTGATCGTTGCGCTTCTGCTGACCAAGGAAAGCTGGGTCATGACGCCGGCGCTCGTCCTCGTCATCGACCTGGGGGCGGGGGGATGGCACTGGCGGAGGTCGTTGAGGCCCGCGCTGCTGATCGCCGCGCTGGCGGTGTTGTACACGGCGCTCCGGTTTCTTCTGATTCCGACGACGGGCGGGTATTTCAGCCTCTCGTGGTCCCCGCTCCTCAAGGTTCCGAACATGCTCGCGTCGTTTCTCTGGATGGAGAAGCTTGCGCCTTCCGCGTTCGAGCTGCACTGGACGGGGGTCCTGGCCTCGGCCGCGATCGTGGCACTGATCGCCGCTGGATGGCGGACGCGCTCCCGGCCCGCCGCCGTGGGAGCGGCGTTTCTCCTCGTCCCGCTCGTTCCGACGCTCTTCGTTCCCTTCCAGCCCCAACGGTACACGGCGATCCCGTACGCCGGATTCCTGCTTCTCATCGCGGGGGTGGTCCATGAGGCGCTCCGCCGGCTTCCGGAACGGGCCATCCGCCCCGTCGTCGCCGTGATCGCGTTCGCCGGCGTCCTGGCCGGTGGGGCGAGCGTTTCCATGACGCGCGCCGATCTGGCCGACTGGAGGCTCGTCTCGGAAGCCCACGCCCGGCTGCTTGACGAGGCCCGGGCCGTGGCACCGGGCTTGCCGCTCGGCGAGCCGGTCCTGGTCGTCCGGATGGAGGCTCACAATCCGCTTGGTCAGATCGCGCGTCATCTTCGGGGCGTTGGGAAGCCGTTCTTCGTTCGCGGGTCGGATCCTGACGGCCTGGTCGATGCCGGCGCCCTCTTCGACTGGGTCCTGGATCGCGACGACGTGATCGTCAGGAGGCTTGAACCTTCTCAGCTCGATCCGCGCACGGCAGGCCGGGTGCTTTTTCACCTTCCGGACCGTTTCCGGTGGCTCGGTCATCCGGTCTCCCGGCTCGTGGAGCGTTTCCGGAACATGCGTGCCAGCGGCCTTCGGGTCAGGATCATCGAGGCCACGCCGACCGGATAAGCCGCAAGGGCGGCGCGACGCCACGACGTGGGCTCCGGGGCCGGTAGCGGGCGCCTGGTGATGCCGCGGGGCAAGCGCTGGCAGGGAATGGCGCATCAACCCCGGCTCGGTGGTACCATTTGACAAACGCCGGGCGTTGCAGGTGCGGTTATGCGCGTTCGAGCGCCCGCGGGAAGGATCTTCATGAGCGTGTGGCAGGCGGTTCTTCTTGGTCTGATCCAGGGGTTGACCGAGTTTCTCCCCGTGTCCTCTTCCGGTCACCTGGCATTGGCCCAGGCGCTGATTCCCGGTTTTCGCCAGCCCGGCGTCGTGTTCGATGCAATGCTCCACGTCGGTACGGCCGCCGCGGTTCTTTGGGCCGAACGGCGCCTGCTGATCCGCTGGCTGACCACGACCTCCGGCTGGCGCCTCATCTGGTTCCTGGCGCTTGGCACGGTGGCGACCGGCGTCTTCGGTCTTCCGCTGCGGCACGTGGCGGAGGCTGGTTTCGGCCATCCCCTCGAGGTGGGAATGTTCCTTGTCGTGACCGGCATCATCGTGTGGAGCACGCGTTTCTTCTCCGGAAGCGGGAACACCGAGGGCACAATGACCTGGAAGCAAGCGGCGGGCGTTGGCCTGGCCCAAGGTCTCGCGGTTTTCCCTGGTCTTTCCCGGTCGGGAACGACGATCGCCGCGGGGCTCGGCATTGGCCTCGACCGGACGTGGGCCGCGCGGTTCTCGTTCCTGCTCAGCGTCCCAGCCATCGCCGGGGCCACGCTGATCGAGGTTCTCGGCGCACGGAGCCAGATCGTGGCGATGGGTTCGCCGTTTTGGGCGGCGTGTATCGTGGGCGCCGTGACGGCGGGGCTCACCGGGTACGTCGCGCTCGGCCTCGTCATCCGGACGGTGAGCTCCCGTAGCTTCCACAGGTTTGCGTGGTACTGTCTTCCAGTGGGACTGCTCGTCATTGCGCTCAGCCTGGGAGGCCTCTTGTGAACGAACGGGTCGTTCGGGAGACCGCCGCCGTGGCGCTGCTCCTGACGGCGGTGCTCCTGGCGGTTGCGCTGCTGACATACAGCCCGCTCGATCCGAGCCCGTTCCACGTATCCACCCTCCGCGAGAGCCCGGTCAACCTCGCAGGCTGGCTCGGGGCGACCCTGGCCGCGGCCCTCTTCGGCCTCGTCGGTGTCGCGGCGCTGATCACGCCCGTGCTGGCGGCGGTGGGGGGATGGAAGGTCTTGCACGGGAAGAGGCTTGCGAATCCTCGCCTGACGATGTTCGGCTGGGTGCTTCTTCTGGCGGGGTTGCCCGGATTTGTCAACCTCGTGTGCGGCGATGTGACCTTCCGGGGCGCAGCGGTGTCGTGCGGTGGACTGCTGGGGCGAGCCGTGGACGATCTGTTCGTCGGGGTTGCAGGGCCGGCCGGCCGTCTCGTCCTTCTGCTCTTCCTCGTCGTGGCCGGCGGTTTGCTCGTTTCGGGAAAATCCGTGGCCAGGCCGGTGGACCGGTGGATCGAGCGGTGGCGCGTGGCGCGCGGCCTGCGCCTCGCACGGCGCCGGGAGCGCCGCGCGGAAAAGGAACGCCGGAAAGCCCGGCGCCGCGTGCTCGAGCGGCAGCTCAGCCGGATGGACGAGAGCGAAGGCGGTGGCCCGGCTGGACTGACCGTCAAGGAGCTCAAGGGAAAGGGCAAGTTCAGGATTCACCGGAAGGTCCTTTCCGATACGGATGTGCAATCTGCCGCGCTGGACGGCGGCGAGGAAGCCCGTTCACGGCCGAAACCACGAAAGGGGAAGCGGGCCGCCCGTTCCCGGGAGCCGGCGTCAAAGCCTGTCGTTCAGGAGGAGTTCGACTTCGTCGAGGATCTGGAAGGCTACACGCTCCCCAGCCTGTCGTTCCTCGAGCCATCGGAGGTGGAGGAGCAGGAGGATTCGGCCCTGTTGCTCGCCACGGGGAAACTGTTGACCGAGAAGTGCCGGGAATTCAAGGTCGGTGGCGAGGTGGTCAACATCCGGACGGGCCCGGTGATTACGACCTACGAATTCCAGCTCGATTCCGGCGTCAAGATCGCGGCGCTTCAGAACCTGTCGGAGGACCTCGCCCTGGCGCTCGGCACGATCTCCGTACGGATCGAGCGGATCCCCGGCAGGGCGACCGTGGGGATCGAGGTGCCGAACCGCCAGCCGAAGACGATCCGGCTGAGGGCGTTGCTGGAAACCGACGAGTTTCGGAGCGCACCGTCCAAGCTGACGCTGAGCCTGGGCGTGGACATCCGCGGTAAACCATTCTTCGCCGATCTGCAGCGGATGCCCCACCTGTTGATCGGCGGATCCACGGGCGCCGGAAAGTCCGTCGGGATCAATGGGATGGTCATCTCGGTCCTGTACAAGGCGAAGCCTGACGAGGTCAAGTTCATCATGGTCGATCCCAAGATGGTCGAGCTCGGCGTCTACGCCGACATCCCTCACCTGTTGACGCCGATCATCACCGACGCCAAGAAGGCGGCCAACGCGCTGGGATGGGCCGTGGCCGAGATGGATGGACGGTACAAGCTCCTGGCCGCGCTGGGGGTCCGGAACCTCGAGCAGTACAACCGCCTCGTCACCGATACGGCGCAGCTTCGCAAGGTCCAGGAGCGCCTCGGCGACGAGATCGATGCGGGTGCGGAGCTGAAGCCGCTGCCCTACATCGTGATCATCATCGACGAGCTCGCCGACCTGATGTTGACCAGCTCCCGGGCGGTGGAGGAATCGATCACGCGGCTCGCGCAGAAGGCCCGCGCCGTCGGCGTGCACCTGATCTGCGCCACCCAGCGCCCCTCGGTGGACATCCTGACCGGCATCATCAAGGCCAACTTCACCTGCCGGATCTCGTACCGGGTTCGCAGCAAGTTCGACTCGCGGACGATCCTCGATGCCATGGGCGCGGAACACCTGCTGGGCAGTGGCGACATGCTCTTCCTGGCACCGGGGAGCCCGACCATCAAGCGTTTGCACGGGCCGCTGGTGACGGTCAAGGAAATCGCGACGGTGGTGCGGTACATCAAGCGGTTTGGCACGCCCGAGTACCAGCGCGATGTCTTGACACACAGGCCTCTCGGCGAGAAAAAGCGGGGCGGGCGTCAGTCCTCCGCCCAGGCGCCGGGCCCGGCAGACGATCCCATGTACGAGGAAGCCGCGAGGCTCGTCATCACCACCGGCAAGGCGTCCGCCAGCTTCATTCAACGGCGGCTTCGCCTGGGATACACGCGCTCGGCGCGCCTTCTCGATATGATGGAAGCGGAGGGACTGGTCGGGCCTCTCAACGGCGCCAAGGGGCGCGAGGTCCTGGTGCCGAAGAACTACTTCGACGAGGTCGATGCGACGCACGCCTTGAACGGACCCGTCGACGACGATGTGGAGGACACATGATTTCCGTCGTTTGGAACAACCTCGCCGGCCTCGGGCTTGTCAGTGTCGCCGGCGCGCTCGGTATCGCCATTCTCCTGGTGATTCTCATCGTCAGCATCATGTCGCGGCCGCGCGTCTTCTGCGAGTACCTCAAGACGATGACGGGGATCGAGCTGAAACCTTCCGCCGTCAGGCGCCGCTTCAACCAGCGGGGGCGCGGCGGCGTGCGGGACCTGCTGATCGATCTTTTGATCCAGGAAGATCTCGCGGACCCGGACCGGATCGTCACGCCCGATTCCAAGCCGGATCTCTCCGTGTTCGACAAGGATCATTAACCCGAATGATTCATCATCCATCTGCTGCCAGGTGACGCCGCGCACCGGCTGTGCCGCTTCCCGATGATGCCGCGGCACCCGTCTCAGCCGGCGATATCCAACTTCGGCGAGATGCCGAGCTTGTCCGCCTGGAGCTGGCGGAGGCGGGCGAGGTCGATACTCAGCACGGCGGCGCCGCGTCCACGGGCGGGGCAGCGGGCCTCGGCGGACCGGTAGGGCAGGGTGACGAGAGAACGTCCCGCACCACGATCGGGACGCGGGCTCTCCGGCGTCCCGACGCGGCACGACCCCACCTGGTTGGCCCACGCCACGGCGGCCGCGAGCTGGGTGGCCAGGGCGCGCGCCACATCCCGGCCGGCCGCCGCGTGCCCCGGGCTCAACCACGGCCAGGCGGAGGCGGCGAGGAGGAGGTCGATCCGGCCCGCGAGGCGAGCGGTCTCGGCGGGAAAGGTCATGTCGTAGCAGATGAGCGGGGCGATGCGGACGCCGCGGAAGGTGACAACCGGCGGGGGCGCCGTCCCAGCGGCGAAGATTGCCGCCTCTGAGCCCCACAGGCGCCGCTTGGCGTAGATCTTCCCGCCGTCGCCCGGCCATGCCATCACGAGAGCGTTCTCGATCGCGCCGTCCGCCCTCCGGTGCGGGAACCCGATGGCGACCAGCGCATCCAGGCGGATGGCCCACCCGCGCGCCCAGGCCGCCGTCTCGCCGTCGTCCGTCTCGGCGAGGGTGGCGTAGTCGAGGGCCGGGTCGTAGCCCGTCAGTGCGAGCTCCGGGAGCAACACGATGTCGGCGTCGAGCGTGGCGAGGATGCGGCCGTACCGCCTCCGGCTCGGGCCGGGGCGGCCCCGGACCGCCGGCGCCTGGACGACGGCAACGGTGCGATGCGGCATCACGAGAATGATAACGCTATCATGGGCGGGTGCCGCAGATTCGCGTTCTCACCGATCAGCTGATCAACCGCATCGCCGCGGGCGAGGTGGTGGAGCGCCCGGCATCGGTGGTCAAGGAGCTCGTCGAGAACAGCCTCGATGCGCAGGCGGCGAGAATCCGCATCGAGCTCGCGGCCGGCGGGCGGTCGCTGATCCGCGTCAGCGACGACGGCTCGGGGATGGACGCCGACGACGCGCTCCTCGCGCTCGAACGGCACGCGACCTCGAAGATCGCGCGGCCGGAGGACCTCGGGCGCATCGCAACGCTCGGTTTCCGCGGCGAGGCGATCCCGTCGATCGCCGCGGTCTCGCGGTTCGAGCTCGCGACCTGCGCCGACCCTGCCGAGGGAGGCGTCCGGGTCACGGTGGAGGGCGGCAGGATTCTCGGCGTCGAGGGCGTCGCGCGGCCACGGGGAACGGCCGTCACCGTGCGCGACCTGTTCTTCAACGTGCCCGCCCGGCGCAAGTTTCTCCGGTCGCCGGAAACGGAGCTGCGCCACGCCCAGGAGACCGTCGCCGCGGCATCGCTGGCGCGGCCGGATGTCGGCTTCGAGCTGGTCCATGCCACGCGCACGTTGCTCGAGCTGCCGCCGGCCGCCGATCCGGCGACCCGTTTCGCGGCGCTGGGCCGGCGCGGTGGCGTGCCACACCGTTTCGAGGAGCGGTCCGGGCAGCTGCGGGTGTGGGGCTTCATCGCATCCGGCGGCGGCACCGGTCGTCCGGCGCTGACGTTTCTCGTCAACGGCCGCGCTGTCCGGGACAGGTTGCTCGTCGGCGCCGTGATGCGCGTGCTCCGCGAGGCGGGCGGCGGATCCGGCGGCGCGCGGGTCGTCGTCTTCGTCGAGCTTCCCCCGGAGGAAGTCGACGTCAACGTGCACCCCGCCAAGGCGGAGGTGCGGTTCGCACGCTCCGGCCAGGTCTTCGCGGCCGTGGAGCGCGCCGTCCGGTCCGGCGTGGCGGCGTCTCACGGGCACGTCGGCGTCACCCGGCTCGAACCGCTGGCGCCGATGCCGGAAGCGGAGCGGCGTTCCTACAAGGGCGGTGGCGCGCCCGATCCCGGGATCGCCGAGACGCCGTTGTTCGAGCATCCCGTCTACGGGCCGGCGCCGGTCGTGCAACCGGCTGCCGGGAGCTGGGAGTCCGTCGGGTCGGCATCCGCCCCGCGCTCCGGCGCTCGGCCCGGCGCGCCGGACACGCCGTTCGGGCGGCTGATCGGGCAGTACAGGAGCTCGTTTCTGCTTCTGGAAGATGCCGAGGGGCTGGCGATCGTCGATCAGCACGTCGCCCATGAGCGGGTCCTCTACGACCGGATCAGGAAAAGCATGGCCGGCGCCCCGGCGCCCTCGCAGCGCCTGTTGGCGCCGCTGTTGATCGAGGTCGAGGAGGCCCGTGCGGCCGCGCTCGGCCGGGTCGCACCGATCCTCGAGCGGGTGGGGATCGAGGCGGACCTGTTCGCCCCGGACACGGTTCGCGTCTCGGCCGTCCCGCCCGATTTTTCGCCGGAGTCGGTGCGGGAAACCGTCGAGCGGCTGCTGGAACGTGCGACCGACCTCGATGGCGTCCCCGGCCGGGTGGCCGAGGAGCTCGAGGAGGAGCTGGCTGCTTCGCTGTCGTGCCGGGCCGCGATCAAGGCCAACCATCCACTGACGCCGGCCGGGCAGCGCGCGCTGCTGTCCGACCTGGCGGCCAGCGACGACCCGTACCGCTGCCCGCACGGGCGGCCGATCATCCTGCGCCTTTCCGAAGCGGAGATCGAGCGCAGGCTTGGGAGACGCTGATGCGACGAGAACAGTGGCACCTGACCGAGGCGTTGCTCTTCCTACACTTCGCCTTCTATTTCATGACCACGACCGCCCCGGCAAAACGGGTGTTGCTGGCCCTGATCCCGGGCGCCGTCGGTCAGCGGCCGTGGAGCCTGGTGACCTTCCAGTTCCTCCACGGGGGGATGATCGGGTTCTTCTTCTCGATGTTGATCCTGTGGATCATGGCGCGGCCGCTGGAGGAGGAGTGGGGCTCCCTGCGGTTCCTGGTTTTCTGGGCGATCTCGGTGGCCGGTGCCGCGGGTACGGCCCTCCTCTTCGGCCAGCCGCTGGCAGGGGATATCTTCCTCGACACCTCGCTGCTGTTTACGTACGCCTTTCTCTCTCCGGACACGGAGTTCCTCCTCTTCTTCATCCTGCCGGTCAAGGTGAAGTGGCTGGCCATCCTGGGCGGCGGCTACCTGCTGTTCCAGGCCTTTGCCTCGTACGGTCTCGCCGGAGGGGTGGCCAACGCGGTGGGAATGTCGGCGGGGTTCATCTTCTTCCTGGCAACCCGGCGCCTGCCGTCGCGCAGAATGGTGGCGTACAAGGTCAAGAAGGCGCACGTCGACCTGACGGCTGCGGCGAAAGAAACGCTCGTCGAGCGGCGCAACCTGGGCTGGGACCGCCGCGTCCGGGAGCTTGCCGCGCGGACCGCGGCCGGCGATCAGCTCGGCGATGATGACCGAGCGTTTCTCGCCGAGCTCGAAGCTGCGAAAGACCCCTCCGTGACCATCTGTGCCCCGGAGGAGTTCGGCTTCGCCGAAGACCCGGTCTGCCGCAAGTGCTCGGGCTACGCCGAGTGCGCCGTGCGCCACATTCGCACCCCGCACGGTTAAACGGCGGTTGACCCGGTGGCGTCAACGTACTGCGGCCCATGCAGCCTTGTGGGCCTCCACGGATGCGCTCCTGCGGTATGATCTGGAAAACAAGGGGGGCGCACACGATGATCTTCCACAGCACGTTTCCGGATGTCGAGATCCCAGGCGAAACCGTTCCCGAGTTTCTCTTCCGGCACACCCGTCACCTGGGTGAGAAGGCGGCGCTGATCGACGGTCCGACGGGCCGAACCTTGACGTTCGCCGTGCTCGAGAAGCTCTCGCGGCGCATGGCGGCCGGTCTTGCGGAGCGGGGGTTTTCCAAGGGTGACGTCCTCGCGATCTTGAGCCCGAACCTGCCGGAATACGCCATCGTGCTCCAGGGGACGGCGCTGGCCGGTGGGATCCTGACGCCGATCAATCCCCTCTACACGCCGCGGGAGATCGCCCACCAGCTCACCGACTCCGGCGCCCGGTTCCTCGTGACGGTACCTCCGTTCGCCGGGCGCGCCAGGGAGGCGATCGAGGGAACCGCAGTCGAAGAGATCTTCGTCATCGGCGAAGCTCCCGGCGCCACGCCGCTCGAGACGCTCCTGGCCACCGGCGCTCCCGAACCGCATCCGGAGATCGATCCGGCGACCGATCTGCTCGCCCTGCCCTACTCCAGCGGGACGACCGGGTTGCCCAAGGGAGTCATGGTCTCCCATCGCAACGTGTGCGCGAACCTGCGGCAGTCCGAGGTGGTCGAGCCGGTCAGCCCGGACGATATCCTGCTCGGGGTGCTCCCGTTCTTCCACATCTACGGCTTCACGGTGATCATGACCTTCAGCCTCTACCGGGGCGCGGCCATCGTCACCCTGCCGAAGTTCGATCTCGAGCTGTTCCTCCGAACGATCCAGGAGTACCGGGTGACGCGAATCCACGTGGTCCCGCCGATCCTCCTCGCGCTGGCGAAGCATCCACTGGTCGACAGGTACGACCTTTCGTCGCTCCGGATGCTGGTCAGCGCGGCGGCGCCGCTCGACGCCGAGGTCGGCCGGGCTGCGCAGGAGCGGATCGGGTGCCTGGTCAAGCAGGGGTACGGCATGACGGAGAGCGGTCCCGTCGTCTCGGTCAACCCGGACGATCCGGAGCGGATCCGGCTGGAGACCTCCGGCTTGATCGTTCCCAACACCGAGGCGCGGATCGTCGATCCCGCGACCGGGGAGGACCTGGGACCGGGTCAACGCGGCGAGCTCGTCCTTCGCGGCCCCCAGATGATGCTGGGGTATCTCAACAATCCAGCGGCGACCGCCAGAACCCTGACGGACGACGGATGGATGCACACGGGCGACCTGGCCGTCATCGACGAGGACGGCTATCTCAGCATCGTCGACCGGCTCAAGGAGCTGATCAAGTACAAGGCGTTCCAGGTCGCCCCGGCCGAGCTCGAGGGGCTCCTGCTGAGCCATCCCGCCGTGACCGACGCTGCCGTCATTCCGCTTCCCGATCCCGAGGCCGGCGAGATTCCCAAGGCGTTCGTCGTCACGCGGGGGGAGATCACTGCCGATGAGCTGATGGCCTACGTTGCCGAGCGGGTTGCGCCCTACAAGAAGATCCGGGCGGTCGAGTTTGTTGACCAGATCCCGAAGTCGGCGTCGGGCAAGATCCTGCGGCGGGTCCTCCGGGAACGGGAGCGCGCCGGCGCATGAACGTCCGGCCAGGCGAGAGATCGAAGCGGTTCTCTCGTCGATCAACCGTCCCAGGTCACGTCGAACCCCTGCTGGCGAAGGACCTCGGCGACTGGCCGGGTGTCCGGGACCCCGAGGTAGTTGGCGATGGCCTCGCTCCAGGCCAACCCGTTGGACCGGTCCGTCCGGCGCCAGTGTTCGACGATCTCGATGTCGTAGGCGTCGATGGCAGACGGCAGCGCCGATGCATCGTAAACCTCGTCGTGGCGAAAGGCGGAGATCTCCATCCGCGGCTTTTGGATGGGCTCCTGGGCAGGGTACCCCATGCACAGACCGACCACCGGAAACGTGAGCCTGGGCAGCCCGAGCAGGTCGATCATGGCCTGGGGGTCGCGCCGGATACCGCCGATGGGCACGATGCCGAGTCCCTCCGCGTGAGCCGCCACCATCAACGCCTCGAGGACGATCCCGGCGTCGATGGCGCCCATGAGCAGCCCGTCGACGCTCCCCTGGATCTGCTGCTCGCGCCCGGCCTTGACGACCCCAAGACCCGTCTTGTGGTAGTCAATGACAACGGCGATGAACACCGGCGCCTGCGCAATCCATGGCTGATTGCCGGCGATTTGGGAGATGCGGGTGCGGCGCTCCGGATCACGGACCACGACCACCGAGATCTCCTGGGCGTTGAAGGAGCTGGGCGCTCGCCACGCGGCTTCGAGAATTGCGTCCAGCGTGTCCTCCGGAACCGGCCGGTCACGATACGCCCGGACGCTTCGATGAGACTTCAAGATATCCAGAGTCGTGTGCATGTGTTCCTCCCACGTGACTGGTGCGACCTCTCACGGAGTATACCGCTCGCCACACTCCGGACGGGCTGCCGAAACCGGGAGTTCCGCTGAGCTCGCTGAGCTCGCTGAGCTCGGGAGCGCTTGCGGGTTTTTGGAACACAGGCTAAGATGCCGGCGCGCGGCGCGTCCGTGCAAAGGGGGGATGCATGAAAAAGACACTCGTTATCCTGTGCGCGCTGTTCCTGAGCTCGGTGACGGCATGGGCCGCTTTATCTCAAAAGTATGCCGATTGGCCGAACGGCCCGGCCGGATACCTGATGACGCAGCAGGAACATGCGGCGTACAAGCAGCTGACGACGGATGAACAGGCCCAGCAGTTCATCGATCTTTTCTGGGCGAAACGGGATCCCAATCTGTCGACGCGCGTCAACGAATTCAAGGTTGATTTTGAGGCGCGCGTCGCGGCGGCTGACAAGATGTTCGCGGAAAAAGGCGTTCGCGGCGCGATGACGGATCGTGGCAAGGTGTTCATCCTGATGGGCCCGCCGGCGAACCGGGGCAAAGAATCTCTCGAGAAGTTCCTGACAAGCCTGTACGGCCCTGGTCGTCAGGATACGCGTCCCGCCCTTGCCGGGGCAGACGTTTCGACCGTCATGTTTGGCATCGCCTTCAACCGGGCCAAGGGCGTCGCGGAGGTGTGGCTCTACAACCGGGATCAGATTCCCCCGGCCGTTCACATTCCGAAACGCTTCAAGACCGTGATGTTCGCGTTTTTCGATACGGAGGGGAACGGTCATTTCGAGCTGCAGCGCAGGATCCGCGACGCCAAGTGGGCCATGCAGTGCCTCAGCGCCGTGCCCCAGAAGGATCTCGTGCATCCGGAGCTGACGAAGATGCCGGTCTATCCGTTGCTGCCCGGCACCACGGCGGCGACGCCAACCCAGCTTGCCTGGCTCAGCATCAACCCGGCGCCGTGGCCCCAAGGCGCAACCGCGGGCGTGAGCCCCGGCGTCGAGGAAGCCAATATCTATCCGGCGTGGGCATTTATCATTCTGCCGGCCAAGGTGGCGCCGGCCGACACGATAGTGGGGCGTCTGACCGGACCTGGTGGCAAGGTGCTTGGGACGTTCCAGAAAACCGTGACGGGGCTCGAAACGCAGAGCGGACGGCTGTACGAAGTGGCCGTGCCTGCGCCCGCGGGCACGTCGACCCTCGAGCTGGCGCTCGCGGCGCAAGGCTCGCCGGTGGCCGTCCGGAAGCTCACCGTCACGATGGAGAACATTCCCTCGGGCGCGACCTATATCACACCGATGGTGGCCGGCCAGCAGGTGATCGACGTGAAGAAATTCGTCGCGGGCACGCCGTTCATCTACGGCGGGCATCACGTCGTCCCGCGTCCCGATGGGCATTTCGCTTACACCGATAACCTCAGCTACTTCTGCCTGATCGTGAACCCGGGCCTGAATTCGTCCGGTCGGCCCGACGTCAAGATGCGCCTGAAGCTGTACTTTGGCAAACAGGTGATTTCCAACGCGCCGTACAGATCGTTGCAGCTGTCCAAGGTCGAAGACAACGTCTACATGTTCGGCTCGCAGCTTCCACTCTCGATCATGCCGAAAGGCGGAACGTACACGCTCAAGACCACCGTCAAGGATTTCGTCAAGAACGTGTCGAGAACGACGATGATCCCAATCATCTTGCCGCCGAAGAAGAAGTAGGCGGCGCCAGGGGGACGTGTGAACACGAACGCTCCAAGCCGGAGTGAGAGCTTCCTGACGGTCGAAGAAGCCGCCCGGCGTCTCGCCAACGGTGAGCTGCTCGTCATTGTCGATGACAAGAACCGGGAGAATGAAGGCGATCTCGTCGTGGCGGCCGACCGGGTGACGCCAGAGGCGATCAACTTCATGGCGCGATACGCGAGGGGCTTGATCTGCGTCTCGTTGACCGGCGAGCGGTGCGACGCGCTGAACCTCCCGCTGATGGTCGACCCCGAGCACAACACCTCGAATCACGAGACGGCGTTCTGCGTGTCGGTCGAGGCCCGCCAGGGGACGACGACCGGCATTTCCGCCCACGACAGGGCGGCCACCGTGCGCGCGCTGGTCGACCCGGCGACGAAGCCCGGCGATCTCCGGAGGCCGGGGCACATGTTCCCGCTCCGCGCGAGAGAGGGCGGTGTCCTGAAACGTGCGGGCCACACGGAGGCCACGGTGGATCTCGCCCGGATCGCGGGCCTGACCCCCGCGGGCGTTCTGTGCGAGGTGATGGACGACGACGGCCACATGGCGCGCCTTCCCAGGCTGATGGAGCTCGCGCGCGAGCACGGTCTCGGCGTCTTGACCGTGGCGGAGCTCATCGCCTACCGCCTGCGTTCGGAAAAGCTCGTTGAACGGGTGGCGTCGCCCCGTCTCCCGACCGCCTACGGCATGTTCACGGTCTATGGGTACCGGAACCGCGTCACGGGCGAGGAACACGTGGCCCTGGTGATGGGTGAGATCGATACGGACGAGCCCATCCTGGTGCGGGTGCATTCCCAGTGCCTGACGGGGGACGTGTTCCACTCGGTCCGGTGCGACTGCGGTATCCAGCTCGATCAGGCCTTGCAGCGGATCGCCGAGGAGGGACGGGGCGTGCTTCTGTACCTGTTGCAGGAGGGACGCGGGATCGGCCTGCTCAACAAGTTGCGCGCCTACGAGCTGCAGGATGGTGGTGACGACACGGTCGAGGCGAACGTCCACCTCGGTTTTCCGCCGGATCCCCGGGATTACGGGACGGGCGCCCAGATCCTCCTCGACCTGGGGGTCAGGCAGATGCGCCTGATGACGAACAACCCGCGGAAGTACGCGGCCCTCGCCGGTTTTGGGCTCCAGATCGTCGAACGGGTGCCGTTGGAGATTCCGCCGACCGATGACACGCGGACGTACTTGAAGACCAAGAAGCAAAAGCTGGGGCATCTGTTGAAGATGGTTTAGGCCGTCTGGGAAGAACCGCGAGTGACGCTACAACTTCCTGTGTTTCCGGAGCTTGCCGCCGCCCTCGCGGGCGGCGGCGGGTTTTTGGCCGTCGGGGGGGCCACTCCCTCCGCCCGGCCCCTCGTGCTCGCCTCCCTGGCGCGGGAGGGGTGGCCATCCGGATGCGCGCTCGCGGTGGTCCCGCGCCTCAGCGACGCCGAGGAGCTGGTTGCAGGGCTCGAGCTCCTGGCGCCCGATCTCCGGACCGCCGTCGTTCCCGCCGAGCTGGCCGCACCGTATCTCGGCGCGGAGCCCCCGCTCGCCTCCCGGCTCGAGCTTTCCCGGCTGCTCGCGCGCTTGGCCGGCCACCAGCTCGATCTCGTTGTTGCCCCGGCCCGCGCACTGCTGGAACGGATTCCCGATCCACGGGACATCGAGCGCCGCACGATCGTGGTGCGCCGCGGGGAGGAGCTCGACACCTCCGCGCTCGCCCTGAGCCTCGTGGAGCTCGGGTACCGCCGGACCGATCTCGTCGAGGTGGCGGGGGAGTTCGCCATTCGCGGGGCGGTCGTGGACGTGCACCCTGGCGGGGAGACCGGGATCCGGATCGAGCTCGATGACGTCCGGGTCGAGACGATCCGCGGCTTCGATCCGGCAACGCAACGTTCGACGGACGGGGATGCCCTTCCGGCCGTCGAGCTCTTGCCGCTCGATCCGTTTCCGGCCGACCGGCAGACCCGGGAGCGGCTTGCCGCCTCGCTCGAACGGGAGCTCCCGGCGCTCGCAGGTATGATCCGCGCGGGCGCCGAGCGGCGCCTCTGGTGGCCCGCGCTGCCGCTGGCGGTCGCGAGCCTCAGCTGGTTCGAGGTGACGGACGACCTCGTCGTATGTGATCGCGACGAGGTTACCGGAGACCTGGGCCGGTGGCTCCGCCTCCAGGAAAGGGAGTGGGAGGCGCTCTGCCAGCGGCATACCGCCCTGCCTTCCCCCGGGTCGCTCCTGGTGGAGATGGCGCGGATCAGGGAGGAGATCGACCGGAGCGCCCTCCGGATCGAGCGGCTGGAAATCGCGGATGGGACAACCCGCTGGTGGCGCCTCGTCAGCCACCCACAGGACAGCTTCGTCCACCGGTTGCCGGACCTGGTCCCCACCTTGAGGGAACGCCGGGCGCGGGACATGGCGCAGGTGCTCGTCGTGGCCTCGCGGCGCGAGGAGCGCCGCTTTGCCGAGCTGCTCAACGAGGGGGGCATCGTTCCCTCCCCCCCGCCCCCGGGTCCGGGCGATGTCAGCCTCGTCGCCGGCCGCCTGGAGCACGGCTTCACGTGGGACGGAGGGCTGGCCGTCTACGGCCGCCGCGATCTGACCGTGACGCCACGCCCGCGGAGGCGAAGAGGCGCCATCCGGAGCTTCGCGTCGGACCTGCGCGATCTCAAGCCGGGCGATCTCGTCGTGCACGCCGATCACGGGATCGGCCGTTTCACGGGATTTCGCCGGGTCGACGTGGAGGGGCGGACGCTGGAGATGCTCGTGTTGACCTACCACGGGGGCGACAACCTGCTCGTGCCCGTCCAGCGTGCCGATCTCCTCCAGCGGTACGCGGCCGGTGACACCGGGGCCAGCCCTCGCCTGGACCGCCTCGGGGGCAGCACGTGGAGGCGCCGCAAGGCCAGGGTCAAGAAAGCCGTTCGCGAGATGGCCGCCGGCCTGCTGCGCCTTGCCGCGGTCAGGCGGACCGCCCGGGGCCACGCCTTTTCCCCCGATTCGCCGTGGCAACGGGAGTTCGAAGACGCCTTCGAGTTCCAGCTGACGCCGGACCAGGAACAGGCCGCCGGGGAAATCAAGCAGGACATGGAATCTGTCCGGCCGATGGACCGTCTCCTGGTCGGGGATGTCGGGTACGGGAAAACCGAGGTGGCGATGCGGGCGGCGTTCAAGGCCGTGCTCGACGGCAAACAGGTTGCGGTGCTGGCGCCGACCACGATCCTCGCCGAGCAGCACCTGGAGACGTTCCGGCGCAGGATGAGGGGATTCCCGATCGAGATCCGGATGGTCTCCCGGTTCGTGTCCGCGGCAAAAACGAAAGAAGCCCTGGAAGGAGCCGCACGGGGCACGGTCGATGTGCTGATCGGCACCCACCGGCTCCTCGCGGCGGACGTCGTGTTCCGGGACCTGGGATTGATCATCGTCGACGAGGAACAGCGGTTCGGCGTTGCTCAAAAGGAGCGGCTCAAGAAACTGCGAACCGAAGTCGACGTCGTGTCGATGTCGGCGACGCCAATCCCGCGGACGCTCAACATGGCACTGTCAGGTCTCCGCGACGTCTCGCTGATCGAGACCCCTCCCCGCAACCGGCAGGCCGTGGAAACCTCGGTGCTCGAGTTTTCCGAGGAGGTCGTCCGCGAGGCCATCCTCTACGAGATGGAGCGTCGTGGGCAGGTCTTCTTTGTCCACAACCGTGTGCGGTCGATCGGCGCGCTGGCGCAGTGGCTCGAACGGATCGTGCCGGAAGCGCGCATCGCCGTCGCTCACGGCCAGATGCCGGAGCATCACCTGGAAAAGGCGATGCGGACGTTCCTCGACGGCGATGCGGACGTACTGCTTGCGACCGCGATCATCGAAAACGGTCTCGATATTCCCAACGCCAACACCCTCCTGGTCAACCGTGCGGACCGGTTCGGCCTGGCGCAGCTCTACCAGCTCCGCGGGCGGGTTGGACGGTCCGAACGGCTGGCGTTCGCGTACTTCCTGGTTCCGCCCGGCCGCAGGCTTTCCGCCGTCGCCAGGGCCCGGCTGGCGGCGATCCAGGAGTTTTGCGAGCTCGGGGCCGGCTTCAGGATCGCGGCGCGGGACCTCGAGATCCGAGGCGCCGGCAACCTGCTCGGCGCGGAGCAGCACGGATTCCTCGAAGCGGTCGGGTTCGAAACCTACTGCCAGCTTCTCGACGAGGCCGTCGCGGAGCTCGAGGGAAGGCCGGCGGAGGCGCGCCGCGAGGTCGAGCTCCGCCTCGGGCTCGACCTGCAGCTCCCGGCCGAGTACATGGCGGAGCCCGCGCTGCGGCTGTCGTTTTACAAACGGCTCGGCTCCTCGACGGACGAGGAGGAGCTTGACGGTTTGATGGAGGAGGTGCGCGACCGGTACGGACCACCGCCCGGGCAGCTACAAAACCTCGCGTATGCACAGAGGGTGCGGATCGCCGCCGGACGCGCCGGGGTCCGGGCCGTCATCCGGCGTCCGGGGAGCTGGCGGCTGAAGCTGGATCCCGGCGCCGAGCCGCCGCCCGGGCTGGCCGGGGCGCTCGATGGGTGGCCCGGCGCCCGTATCACGCCGGCCGGGGAGATCGAGCTTGCAGCGGAGCAGGCGGGAGCCTCGCTGGAGGAGCTGATCGGCTTCCTCATCCGCCTGGCCGGCGGGAACCCGGCCGCCAACCCCGGCAACGAGACAACGCCACGGGTTTCCAAGGACTGGGAAGAGGAGTAGAAGGATTATTCCCACGGGGTTCACAAGGAGCACGGAGACAAGACGGTAAACCGGGTGGCCGGGGTTGGCTTGTGGGGCTTCGTCGGCTACAGTTTGCGGGGTGGGGGTGATCAATGAGCACGAACATCGTCCCGGCCCACGCCGGGCCGTCGGGTGAGAAGATCCGGTCCGATCTGGTTGTGCGGTACGAGCCGGGGGAGGCTGCCCTTGCGGTGCGCATGACCAGCAAGGTCGCCTACCTGTACGGCGAGGCGATCGAGGCGGCGGCGCGCCGGGTGGCCGCGGCCTTTGGGGTGACAACGGGCACGCTCGTTGTCGAGGATTTCGGCGCCCTGGAGTGGGTCATCCTCGCGCGCGTCGAGACCTGCCTGAGACGGGCGGGGTTCGGGGCCGAGCCCGTTCTTCCCGCCCCGGCGCCGGGTGGCGCGACGCCCCGGGTGCGGGAGCGCCTGCGGCGGAGCCGGCTCTACGTTCCGGGAAACCAGCCGAAGCTGATGCTCTCGGCGGGGCTGTACGGCGCCGACGGGATCATCCTCGATCTCGAGGACTCGGTGCCCCCCGCCGAGAAGGACGCGGCGCGGATCCTGGTGCGCAACGCCCTGGCGGCGATGGACTTCGGCAGCTCCGAGCGGATGGTGCGGATCAACCAGGGGGAGCTGGGCGCGGCCGACCTGGAGGCGATTGCGCCGCACAACGTGCACACGATCCTGCTTCCCAAGGTGGAGCGGCCGGAGCAGGTCGAGCGGACGGCGGCGAAGTTGCGCGAGCTGGCCGGTCACGATACGCCGTTTCTGATGCCGATCCTCGAGTCGCCGCTGGGGATCAGGAACGCGTACGAGATCGCGGCCGCCGATCCCTCGGTCGTCGCGCTGACGTTGGGGCTCGAGGACCTCTCGGCGGAGCTTGGAGCGCCACGGACGCCGGAGGCGTGGGAGAGCTTCCTCGCGCGGCAGACGACGGTGTACGCGGCGCGCGCGGCCGGCGTGCAGCCGATCGCGTCGGTCTTTTCCGACGTGCGAGACTCGGCGGGGCTGGAGGCGTACGTCCGGCGGGAGCGCGGGCTGGGCTTCGACGGCGTCGGCTGCATCCACCCCCGGCAGATCCCGGTGGTGCACCGGGCGATGGCGCCGTCCGAGGCAGAGCTCACCAGGGCGCGGCGGATCGTCGAGGCGGCGCGCGAGGCGCGCGAACGCGGTCTCGGCGCGGTCGCCGTCGGCTCGAAGATGGTCGATCCCCCGGTCGTCGCCCAGGCCGAGCGCACCGTTCGCCTGGCCGTCGCCGCAGGCATGCTCGAAGAATAGCGAACGGCGCTGGAGAGCTCTTCTGACATGCATGCCACGGTGTGCGATGTGCTCACCCACGGCTGATCATGCTGTTCGAGCTCTCTTGGCAGGCGCGGGGGCATGACGCTGGCCCGCGGAAGAACCTGTGATGAAAGCCGGGAAACAGGGACGGTCACGACGTCATGTCAGGTCCCTGCGAATGAGAGCGGCGACGATTCCGAGAAAGACCGGGGTATCGAGGTTCGCGAAAGGAATGGGCGGGAAGGAGGGGTTGTCGCCGGCAAGATGGCGGCGGCGATGGATCATCCTGTAGCGTGCCACGCCGGTGAAGCCAGGTGCGGAGACGACCACGATATCGCCGGATCGTGGCTTGCGGGCAGCGGTGTTTACCAGTACGAGATCGCCTTCGTGGAGGGTGGGATACATCAGGTTTCCGGCTATTCGCAGCACGACGCTGGTGGTTCGGCGTGCACGGGGGTGGAGGACGTGGTACGTGGCATCCGGTCGTGAGAGCTCGTCACGCCAGCCTTCGGATGGGATCTGCTCGTAATACGGGAGCTCCACGGGCCGGGGCGACCGCGTGTCGATGGTGACGCCGGCAACGCGAGTGTCGTAGGCGCCGGGGGCGGGCTCACAGAGCGTGCCCTCGGCGGGCGGGCCTTCGTGGAGCTGCCCGATGGAAATACCCAACGCGGTGGCAAGCATTGTTTGCGTTCGCGCGCTCGGCCAGTTGCTGCCCGTTTCGATCCGGCCGATCGTCTGGCGCGAGAGAGCCGCCCGATCCGCCAGCTCCTCCTGGGAAAGATCGAGAAGAAGACGCCAAGCCTTGATCGCGTCGCCGAGCTTCATGAGAAGTAGCTTGCCTTATCGGGGCTGTGAGGCAAGCACACTTCTGATGCTGCCATATAACGTCACATGCACCATCTATGATACACTGGCCCTGGGATCACGGAATGAAGGATGAAGAGCATGCTGCAACACGGATGCCAGGAAGCGCCCGGGAGCGGTGTCACACCTTCGCCGCCGAGGAATCTCGCGGAGAGCGATGCAGTGGCCAACCGATCGGAAACACGCGGGTCGATTCGGAGCTGGTTCGGACCTTCGTAAACGGCCTCGCGCACCGTTTCAACAATCTCTTCCAGGCGCTGTTGAGCCGGACGGAGCTGCTTGGTGCCATGACCTTGCCCGCGCCGCACGCCACGGACGTGACAAGCGCCTTGACCGCGGATGTTCTGCGTGGAGCAGAGGTGGTCCAGAAACTCATGCTGATAGCCCGGGAGCACCCTCGTCGGTGCGAGCGCATCGATTTCAACGATATCGTCATAATGGGCGTTGCCCAATCCGGGGATCCAGAGCTGTGGAGAGCAGATGTCGTTCTCATGCTTGCGCCGGAACCCTGCTGGGTCGAGGGCGATCGGAACGGCCTGGAGCAGGTGGTCGCGAACATGGTTGCCAATGCCCGCGATTTCTCACCGGCGTTCGAACAGGTGCTCCTTCGGACGTACTGCGACGCCGATGCGGTGTGCCTGGAGGTTACCGACCGGGGTCCGGGCATCCCCGAGGGTGTGAGAGACAAGCTCTGTCAGCCGTTCTTCACGACCCGGAGAGCGGATGGACATGACGGCCTTGGACTCTCCGTGGCCTCCGCTGTCATCGCGTCCCACGGGGGCAGGCTCGAGCTTGACACGTCTTTGGCAAGGGGTACGACGTTTCGTGTGGTTCTCCCGGCCTCGAACGCCTCTCCACACTCTCGCGACGAAAGTCCGTGAGATGTTCGGGCTCGAGCTGTACGGCATGCCGTCGATGATCGATCGGTGGTTGATCCGGGCGGCGCCGGACGGTACGATCTTGGCGACGGGAGCGGGGGCGCGCCTCCGCGTTGGGAGAGAAAACCAGATGACAGCACGCACGCTCGTTCGTAACGCCGCGGGGCGCCTGGTCCCGGCCGAGGTCAACGGCGCGGAGCAAACGCCGTTCGCCGGCGTCGGTGGTCACAGGCCGTCGGGGCGCAAGGCCGGTCCGAAGATCGCGACCTGCCTCGACTATCCGGCCGACGGCGACAAGCGCGCCGGATCGCTGCGGGTGGCGCTCGAACGGGTTGGGCTTTCAGACGGCATGGTCGTCTCGACCCACCACCACCTGCGCAACGGCGACGCCGTGGCCAACATGGTCTTCGACACGGCGGCCGATATGGGGGTCAGGGACCTGATGTGGTTCCCGTCGGCCTCCTTCCCCGTCCACGCCAACCAGATCCGGCACCTGGAGTCCGGCGTCATCCACCACATCGAGGGCTCGATGAACGGCCCGCTCGGCGATTACTGCACGGCGGGCAAGATGCGCGGGATGGGCGTGCTGCGCTCCCACGGCGGCCGCTGGCAGGCGATCCAGGACGGCGAGGTCCACATCGACGTGGCCGTTATCGCCGCGCCGACGGCCGATCCGTTCGGAAACGCCAACGCGCTTGACGGCCCGGCGGCGTGCGGCCTGCTCGGCTTCGCGCTGGCCGATTCGATCTACGCAGAGAAGGTCATCGTCGTTACCGACAACCTCGTACCGTTCCCGTGCCTGCCGTGGCAGATCCAGGGCAACAACGTTGATGCCGTCGTCGAAGTCCCCTCGATCGGCGACCCGGCGAAGATCGTTTCGGGGACCACGCGCGTCACCGAGAGCCCGGACCGCCTGCGCATCGCCGAGCTGGCCGCCCGGTTCTGCGCCGAGACGGGAATCATGCACGATGGCTTCTCCTTCCAGGCGGGCGCAGGGGGCACCACGCTGGCCTTCGCCATCTACCTCCGCGACCTGATGAAGGCCGCCGGGGTGGCCGCCAGCTTCGCCCGCGGCGGCTCGACCAAGTACATGGTCGAGATGCTTCGCGAGGGGCTGATCGGCGCGATCCTCGACGGACAGACGTTCGATCTCGATGGCGTGGCTTCGATGCGCGAGGACCCGCGCCACGTCGACACCTCGCCGTTTACCTCGTACAACTTTCACGGCAAGGGGTATTTCGCCTCGATGGTCGACGTCGCCGTGCTCGGCGCCACCCAGGTCGACGTCGATTTCAACGGCAACGTCGTTACCCACTCGGACGGCCGGCTGCTCCACGGCATCGGCGGCTGGCAGAACTGCCTGGCCGCGAGGAACACCATGCTGCTCGTGCCCTCGTTCCGCGACCGGATCCCGGTGATCGTCGACGAGGTGACGACCCTGTGCGGCCCGGGCGAGCTGATCGACGTGGTCGTCACCGAGCGCGGCATCGCCATCAACCCGCGGCGGGCCGACCTGCTGGACGCGGTCAAGGGATCGGACCTCCCGATCCGCGACATCCACGATCTCAAGGCCCAGCTCGACCGGATCTGCGGCGTCCCGCAGACGCCCCCGAGCACCCAGGATCCCGTCGCCGTCGTCAAGTGGGTCGACGGCACCGTTCTCGACACCGTCTGGCGGATCGAGGGGTAGCGCAGCCGCAACGACCCCGCCGCACCTCCCGGGCGCGGGGTGTTTCCGAGGTATCCTTGCCCCATGATGCCCGACTGGGTCTTCGACGATGCGGATCGCGCGTTCATGGCCGGGGCGCTGGCCGAGGCGCGGAAGGCCGGTGAGCGCGGCGAGGTGCCGGTGGGTGCTCTCCTCGTGTCCGGCGGCCGGATCGTGGCCCGGGCCGGGAACCGGCGACGGGCGGAGCACGACCCGGCCGGGCACGCCGAGATCCGTGTCCTCGGCGAGGCGGGGCGTGCGCTCGGGGATTGGCGGCTGGAGGGGTGCACGCTGTACGTGACGCTCGAGCCGTGTCCGATGTGCACGGCGGCGTGCCGGCAGGCGCGCCTCGACCTGGTGATCTGGGGAACGCCGGACCCCGTGATGGGGGCGTGCGGGACGGTCGTCGACCTTGCCGAGGACCCCCGCCTCGGGCCGCCGCTGGCGGCGCGCGGGGGGCTGATGGCAGGGGAGGCTGCGACCCTCTTGACGGCATTCTTCAGGCAACGGCGGCAGCGGGGCTGAAACGTGGCGATGGCAGGAACCGCGTACCATGGTGACGTGAGCGTGCGGTGGTTTCGTTCGGTCCTCGTCCAGAGCCTCCTGACCGGAGGCGTCGGGGGGCTGCTGCTGCTGCTGATCCTGCTTCGGCTCAACCCGAACGCGGCACCGGAGGGGTTCGGCGTCCTCGCGCCTGCCGCCGCCTGGTGGCTGTGGGGGATGTTCCCGATCGGCGGCGCCGTGCTGCTGCTCATCCTGATCGGGGCCGTCCTGTTCCGCGGCGTCCGGAAGTGGCGGTGGTTCTTTCCCTACTCGGCCGCCGCCGTGTTCTTTCTCGCCGCCGTGCTCAACCGGCTCAACGCCGATCTCCACCTGGTCTTTCTCTCCGGCAGCGGTCACAGGACGCTCGGACAGGATGCGGTGATCTGGTTCATCGTCAGCCTGGCCATCGCCGCCGTGGGACGGTACGCACGGGTACGGCGGCGAATGGCCGGGCGCGTCATCCTCGTGATCGTCGTCTCTCTCCTGCCGCTGGCCAGGCTGATGCAAGAGCCGCCGGCCGGCAGCCCGGCGCATCCCCGTGCGGCGCAGCCGCTTGGGACCCCGGCACATCCGCTCGTGGTCATTGGCGTCGAAGGCCTCGACCTCAACTTCCTGTTTTCCGAAGCGAGCGCGGACCGGTTTGCGAATCTGCAACGGCTCATCTCCCGGGGCTCGGCCGGCATCCTGAGGCCGTACCATCCGTTCTTGAAACGGTCTTTGTGGACGACCGTTGCGACCGGAGCCTACCCACGGGATCATTGCGTGGAATCGCGGTGGGCGTGGACGGTGCCGGGGCTCCTCGCGGGTCCCGTGCGTCTCCTTCCATGGACGCCGGTCGGATCACGATGGGTCCTTCCGCTCGCCGTGACGCGGCGGGGTCCTCCTCC
>JAADFN010000077.1 GCA_013152895.1 Acidobacteriota bacterium
TCAGCTCCCGGTGCGACGGGATCGGCTCTCCGGGACCGATCACCGTCGTCGTGGCCTTGGTGAAGAAGATCGGCCGGGCGGGCAGGCCGTCACCACCGAGCGCGGTCGCCTGGACCTCGCGCGCATGCGCGCGGTAGTTCTTGCCAAGGCAGACGATGTTGCGCCGGGGCCGCGGGATCGGCGCCCTCGGACGAACCGTCTCGAACGGACGCGCGGCGATGCCCTTCGCAGCGGCCCGTTCTGCCAGCTCCCAGGCCCGCCGGGCCGCCTCGTCGCCCGCTTCGACGAGATCGAGGAGCGTCCGGGCGGGCGGCGCGACGGCTAGAGCGCGGGCCGCCGCGACGAGATCGACGGCCATGCCGGCCGTCAGGACTCCAAGCTGATCTTCTTCGAGCGTCAGGAATTGCATCGTAATGCCTCCATCCCACCCACGATAGCCGGAACGTGGCAGAATTGGGAGAGGAGGTCCCCATGAGGCGGGTCATCATCATCGTGCTCGTGCTGCTCCCGCTGGCCGTGCTGGCGGTGTGGATCGGCGTACGGGCGCACCGCCTGCGTCCCAAATCGGCGATTCCGGCCGGCACGAGCGCCACCGCGCCGGGGCCACAGTTGCCGAGCCCGTCGAGCTGCGGGGCGGCCGGGCGATCGCAGCTCGAGCACTACGACCGTTCCACGGTCTACGACTGGCTCGACGGGGGCGCCGCGCCGTACCTGGACCACGGATTCACCACGAGCACCGTCGCCACGTACCGGTTCGAGACCGGCGGCCGGACGCTCACGATCGAGGCCGCCGCGGTCCGCTTCGCCTCCCCGCGGGGGGCCGCGGCGCAGGCGGCGGCCGAAACCCCTCCGGGCGCCGCGCCGGTGCCAGGCCTTCCCGGTGCGCACAGCACCCGCGACGTGCTCGTCTGGTGCCGCGGACGCGACATGCTCCGCCTGGTCAGCTTCACCCCCGGGGCTGAAACGTCCGGCCCGTTCGCCGCCCTGGCCCGGGCGTGGCTCGGAGGAACGGCGCCATGAACGATCCCTACCGCCACCCGATCGACCGGCGAGAGGCGTTGCTGAGGATCTCGGCGGCTCTGGCGGCCGGGGGTGCCGTCACGGCGGGCGGCATCTTCTTTCACGACCGACGAATCGTCTCTCCCTCCGCCCGCCCGGTTCCCGACTGGAGGACGGACGAGGCGCACCTCCCGCCCGGCGTGATCGCTCGCGGCAGTGATCCCGCGGCCAACGTCCGGCGTGCCCTGGATGCGCTGGGCGGCGTGGACCGGTTCGTCGCGCGTGGACACACCGTGCTGATCAAGCCCAACGTCGGATGGGACCGGCTTCCCGAGCAGGCCGCCGACACCAACCCGCAGGTCGTCGCCGAGCTCGTGCGTCTGAGCCTCGCCGCCGGGGCCCGCCGCGTGATCGTTGCGGACATCTCGTGCAACGATCCCGCCCGGTCGTTCGAGCACTCGGGCATCGGACCGGCGGCGCGCGCCGCGGGTGCCATCGTTCTCGTAGGCCCGAAAATCCGCCTCGTTCGCACCCGGACGGGAGGTCCCGCGGCCGGGCTCGAGGTCATGGAGGCACTGCTCGACGCCGACCGGGTCATCAACGTGCCGGTCGTCAAACAGCACAGCCTCTCGCTGGCGACCCTCGGCATGAAGAACTGGTTCGGCGTGCTCGGGCGGGGGCGGGCGCGCCTGCACCAGAATATCAACCACAGCATCGCCGAGCTCGCCGCGACGTTCCGGCCGACCCTGACGGTGATCGATGCAACCCGCATCCTTACGGCCAACGGTCCGCAAGGCGGCAGCCTGGCCGACGTGAGAGAGGTCCATGCCCTCGCCGCCGGCATCGACCCCGTCGCCTGCGACGCCTGGGGCGCCACCCTCCTCGGGCTGGAGCCGAGGCGCGTCGGGTACATCGCCGCCGCGGAGGGCCGCGGGCTCGGCCGGGCGGATCCGCGGCTCCTCGAGGACCTGGGGACCGCATGAGTTGGGGACGCCGACTGCGAATCCTGTACCAGGCGATCTTTCTCCTGCTCTTCCTCTGGCTGCTCGACCGCCTGGCCCACGGAGATCTCCACGACCTCCCCTACGCCGCCTTCCACCACGCCGATCCGCTCTCGATGATCGCGCTGAGCTTCGCCGCCGGCGTCATCCCCGGGGCGATGATCTGGGGTCTCGTCCTGATCGGGTTGACCCTGATCTTCGGGCGCTTCTTCTGCGGCTGGATCTGCCCGCTGGGAACGTTGCAGCAGCTGAGCTCCTGGATGCTCTCGCCCCGCTCGCGCCGCGAAAGCCTGACCGTCAACCGGTACCGCCGGTGGTACGCCACCAAGTACGGCATCCTCGTCTTCCTGCTCGTCCTCGCGCTCGCCGGATCGCTCCAGGCGGGGCTGCTCGATCCGCTCTCGGTGCTCGCCCGGGGGATCGGCGCCGCGGTCTGGCCGGTGCTTCCGGGGGGACGTTCGCTTCCCGGGGGCTGGCTCGCCGCGGGGCTGCTCTTCGGGATCCTCCTCGCGAGCCGCTGGATCCCGCGACTCTTCTGCCGCGCCTTCTGTCCGCTCGGCGCGCTGCTCGGTTTCTTTGCACGCTTCTCCCTCTTCCGGATCCACCGGGAGGCCGCGGCCTGCACCGACTGCCAGCTGTGCACGGTGGCGTGCCAGGGCGCCGATGAACCACTCGGCGAGCACCGCGTGGGCGAATGCGTGGTCTGCCTCAACTGCACGGTCTCCTGCCCCGAGCATGCGATCACCTACGGCCTCCTTCCACCGGCGCCACCCGCCCCCGACCGGCCCGATCTCTCCCGCCGCTGGCTGCTCGGCTCGGCGATCGCAGCGCTCGTCGTCGGACCCGTCGTGGAAGCCACCGGCGGCGGACGCTCGGCCGCCCGCCCCGACCTGATCCGGCCGCCCGGCGCCCTGCCCGAGCCGGAATTCCTCGAGCGGTGCGTGAAGTGCTCGCTCTGCCAGCAAGCGTGCCCGACCGGGGCGATCCAGCCGGCGATCTTCCAGGCAGGGGTCGAGGGATTCTGGACGCCGGTGATCGTTCCCCGGCGCGGCTGGTGCGAGTACACGTGCACGCGCTGCGGCGAGGTCTGCCCGACCCAGGCGATCACCAGGCTCACGCCCGCGCGAAAGACCGGCACGGACGGGCAGCCGCCGGTCAGCATCGGGACGGCGTTCATCGACCGCGGACGGTGCCTCCCGTGGGGCATGGACACGCCGTGCATCGTCTGCGAGGAGATGTGCCCGACCGATCCGAAGGCGATCTGGCTGGAGCCCGTCACGGTGCGGCGCTCGAACGCCACGCCGGTCCGGCTGCAGCGCCCCCACGTCGATCCCTCCCGCTGCATCGGATGCGCCATCTGCGAGAACCGCTGCCCCGTCGGCTCTGCCGCCGCCATCCGCATCAGCTCCACCGGGGAGACGCGCGATCCGCTGAACAACATGCTCCTCCCCCGTCCCACGCAGGGGGAGCGGCCCCAGTGACGACGCTCGTCATCCTGGGCGCAACGGCGCTGCACGTCCTCGTCGCGGCGGCCATCCTCGGCGGCTGCCTGCTGGTCGGGCTCTTCATCCTGCCGGCGGGCTGGCTCCGTGGGCAGGGATGGCACGATCTTCCCGTCGCGCTCTCGGCGGGTATCACGGTCGTCGGTCTCGTCATGTGGATCGCCGCGACGACACTGGCCACGTGGGCGGCGCTCGTGGCGGCGGGCCTCCTGGTCACCATCTCGCTGGGGAAGATCCCGCGGGCCTGGCGGGCCTCGGTGTCGCTCGCACAGCGCGTTGTGCCGCTCCTGCGGCACTATCCGGTTACGGCGGTCTTGATCCTGGCCACCATCGTTCTGCTGATTCCGCAGCTTGCCCTGCCGCCCATGGGTTCCGACGCGGTGCGGTATCACCTGGCGGAACCAAAGCTCGCCCTGTTGACCGGGAAGCTGAGCTTCGATCCGTACAACCTGAAATCCGGCCTGCCCCAGATCATCGAGATGCTCGACCTGGTGCCGATCGCCATCGGCTGCGCCGGAGCGGCCAAGGCGATGCAGACGATCTTCTTCGTGCTCAACCTCCTCCTGCTGACCCTCATCGTGCACCGCGGCCGGAGAACCCGGAGGGCGGCCATGCTCGCACCCCTCCTGTTCGCCTGGAGCCCGGTCGTGCTGGCCCCTGCTGCAGCCGCCTTCATCGACCACGGCGCGTTGTTCCAGGTCGCCGTGGCCATGCTACTGCTGACGCGCCGCGGGCGGCCCGAGCTTGAAGGGATCGCCCTCGCCGGCGCCCTGGCAACGAAGCCGACCACCGCTCCCGCCGTCGTGCTGCTCGCCCTGGTCGCCCTCGTTCGGGCGGCTCGCCGGGGCTGGATCCAAGCCTTTCTCAAGATCGCCATTCCCATCGCCGTCGCGATGGCGCCCTTCGCGATCCGGAACCTGATCGCCACCGGGGATCCCATCTTTCCGATCGGACACGTTCTCGTTGGGCGTCCCATCCCGGGCGTACCGCACTCCGGGGTCCTCATGAACACCCAGTTCCACGCGGCGATCCACGCTCCGCTCGGCATCGGATGGTCGGCCCGGCTGTGGCCCGTTCAGCCGGACGAAGCCGTGGGCCTGCATCACCTGCTGCTCGGCTTCATCGCCCTCCTGATCGCCGTCAAGAAGAGATGGATCCGGCCGCTTCTCGCGCCCATTTTTGGATACATCGCCGTCGGACTGTTTCTGCATGTCTCGGCGCGGTTCGATTTTCCGATGTTCTGGGCCATGGCGGCGTTCGAGGCCACGGCGCTGGAGCTCTGGATCGGGAAACTCTCGATCCCGGCCGGGATCGTGGTCGCGCTTCCCGCGGCAATCGCAGCCGCAGGGGTCGTCACATCAACCTTTTCGCCGATGGCATACCTCGAGGGACGGCTCAACCGGGAGCAGCTGCTTCGCCGGAACGTCCCCGGATACGCCGCGGCGCAGAAAGCAAACGCCGCGATCCAACACGGCTGGATCATGGCCCTGGATTTCCCGGCGCCGTACTACCTCGATCATCCCTGGATCGCCGAGAGTATCGAGGAAACCCCGCCGCTTGAGCGCTGGGTCCGGCAGGGCATGACCGCCAGCGAGATCGTCTCCACCCTGCAACGCCTCCACGTCAGGCTCATCCTGATCACGCCCGGCTATGGAGGCGGCACCCCGTTCTCGATGGTCCCGCTGGCCTCCAATGCCCGCCAGGTCGAAACGATAGGAGCGCTCAGGCGACGCCTGCACCGCCTCGCAACGGTCGACAGCGTCGACCTGTGGGAGGTTCCCCGAGCGCCGTAGGTCCTTCAGAGGCATTATTGAGAGCTCACCCTTGCCCGGTCACCCTCTTTCCCGCCTCGCGTGCGAGCATGCCTGGTCGACGAGCTGCGCGAGGCGCGATCCAATCCGGGAGAGTGGGAGCACCTCGTCCACCGCACCCACATCGACGGCGGATCCGGGCATGCCCCAGACAATTGAGCTCTCCCGGTCCTGGGCGATGATCCATCCACCGCGCCGGTGCAATGCCTCAAGCCCGTGCGTCCCGTCCGACCCCATCCCGGTCAACACCACGCCGACCGCCGAGCAACCGGCGGTGGCCGCCAGCGATTCGAACATCGGATCGGCCGAGGGCCTGTGCGTTCCACGCGTGCCCTTGCTGTCGATGTGCAGGACGGTGCCAGACTCCAGCGTCATGTGGGCTCCATCGGGCGCCAGGTAGACGTTCCCCGGTTCGGCCCGCATGCCATCTTCGGCGATGAGAACCGACAGACCGGTCGTGGCTGCCAGCCAGCCGGCCATCCCGGTAAGAAAGCCCGGGGCGATGTGCTGCACGACCAGCACCGGAACGGGAAAGTGCCGCCCAAGCGAAGACAACACCAACCGGAGCGCCTGCGGTCCACCCGTCGAGGCGGCGATCCCGGCCACGCGGATGGTGCACCCCTTGCGCCCGGCCGTTGCGCCGGACGGCGCTGCGGGCGCAGGTTCAAGAACCCTGACGGCGACCGCCTTGATCTCCTCGAGCCACGCGGCTGCAGCCGGATCGGTCTCTGGTAACCCGCGCGGTTTGGCCCGTGCCGACACGGCCCCGAGATCAAGAGCCGCGAACACGCGCCGGTCGTCGCTGGGATCAAGCGCGCTGGAGACCACGATGACCGGCGGTCCCCCGGCGGCCTTGAGAGTACGGATCGCCTCGAAGCCACCGAACCCCGGCATAACCAGGTCCATTGTCACAATCGAGGGCCAGTCTCACGGCCTCTTCGCCATTCTCCGCCACGCCGGCAAGCTCGAGATCGGGATCATTCTCGATCAGGCCCGACAGGAGCTTGCGCGCCGTTGGCGAGTCATCGGCGATCAGGACCCGGATCAAACCACACCTCCCAACACGCGTGTTGGCGTCTCAATCAGCTCATGCTGACTGAAACCCAAGATGAGCGATTCTGCCGGATGAGATGTGCCACGGTCGTGATGCTCTGGTGCGTGCGACGAGCGGAGCCAAACCCGGAGGTATATCGAGCATCGTCGCACGTGTCCAGAGCGCAAGAGATTGGTGCAGATCGCCGGTGAGAATCGCTCATCTTGGGTGAAGGTCCGTTTCACGATGGACACACCGGCGCCATCCTCGAGTCCACACGC
>JAADFN010000078.1 GCA_013152895.1 Acidobacteriota bacterium
AAGGGCCGGGCGTCCACGTGGATGTGGATGCCGCACTTCTCGTCCACCTTGGCCCCGCAGCGGCGCACCGCGCGGATGACCTCCTGGAGGGTGGGGATGTCCTCGTAGGCGAGGACCGGGCTCACCACCTCGGCCCGCAGGTGGCCGGGGACGTTGATGAGCGAGCCGTCGGCCACCACCTTCCAGACGCGCCCCTGGGTGTCGGTGACCTCCCAGGGGTCGAAGCAGGCCGGGCTGCCCACGTGGCGCACCTCGCCGCCCACCACCGACTGGATGGCCCGGGCCACCCGTTCGCGCCTGCGCTTGACCGTCTCGATCTCGACTCCGAAACTGATTTCCCGAAGGTCCATCGTCGTCTCCTTGCCTTCTGTAAGCCGTTGCGCCGCAAGGTGTTCCGGCGCGCGCTCACACACATACAGGCTTCTTTCCGAACAGAAAGCAAGGCGATTCCGCCGGTTTCTCCGAAGATAAGTCCTTTCTTTTCAACGTGTTATGTACATCTGGCCGCAACCGGCGGAAACGTCGGGGGTTGCGCGGTCCCTTGCCCGGGGCGGGTGTTCTGGAAACCTGGGAAAAAGAACAGCCCTCAGGTCCTCTTCCAGTCGGTCCCGGTGAACTTCTCCCACTTCCCGCCGCCGGAGAGGTCGGTGTTGAACCACTCGTCGCCCAGGGCCGGGTTGGGGATGGCGGCGTCCCGTTCGGCCTCGGACCCCCTGCCGCGCCGGACGGCGCTCCGGGGGGCGAGTCCCTGGCCCAGGTGGTCGGCGGCCAGCAGGTCCTGCCAGTCGAGGGTCTGGGCCCTGAGGCGCGAGACGAAGGTGCGGTAGGAGGAGTCGTCGCGTCCCGAGCGGTAGAGCAGCAGGGAACCGTCGGCGTCCCGCACGAGGCTGGGCGTGTAGCAGCGCTCGAGGAAGGGCCCGCCGCCGGCGCGGAAGACGGGATTGAAGGCGGCCTTCGTCCAGTGGATGCGGTCCCAGGACCAGGCGTAGCCGATGCCGGCGTTCCCGGCCGGGCCGCCGGAGTAGAGCATCCACCAGCGGCCGTCGGCCAGGCGCTCCACGTGGACCGCGGAGACGTAACCGTTGTCGCCCTCCCAGGGCTGGGTGTCGACCAGGCCGGAGAGGACGGGACCGTCGCCGTACAGCCGCCAGTCCAGCGCGTCGTCCGAGTACCCGAGCCCGAGGCTGTCGTTGCCGCCCGTGGTGGCGATGAAGAAGAGCGCGTAGCGCCAGGTGAATGGCCTGCCGGGGATGGACGTGGGCTCCGGGTTGTACCAGAGGAAGGATGGCCCGTAGTGCCCCCGGTTCCAGGCGGGATCGCCGCCCCCGGTGACCAGGTTCCCGGTGCAGGCCGCGTCCTCCGTGAAGGCGGCCGCGTCGGCCTTCGGGTTGCACACGGCGGTCCTCAGACCGGCCATGTTGTAGGGCTGGTCGGGGACATCCGGGTCCCAGTAGAGGATGCGCAGGCGGTCCGGGGCCTCGAGGGCGCAGACCACGTGGTAGCCGCTCTCCGCGATGCAGGAGACCTTCTTCTCGTTGTCCCAGGCGAGCCCGTCGTCGGAGAAGGCGCAGCTCATGCCGTCTCCGTCGCCGTAGTAGGCCACGAAGTCCCTGGGTCGGGTCCCGTCGTGGAAGCCGCCGGGTGCGCGGAGCACCCGCACGTAGTAGGCGCGGTCGGCCGAAAGCGGCAGCACGTGCGGGTAGCGGTGCTCGAACAGCACCGGCGGCAGCCCGGGCGGCGGCTCGGCCCCGGAAGGGACCAGCAGGAGCCCGAGGTCCACGGCCCGCACGAGTTCTTCGGTCATGGCCGGTACGGTCACGGTCTTCCCCGGCCCGAGGGTGCCCGCCAGGCCGGGCAGTTCCAGGACGGTGTCCGTGTTGCTCTGGATGGTGATGCTCATGGTCATACTTCCTCTCCGTGTGCTATCCCGGCGTCCATCAGCTTCCGGTTGATCCGCCGCGTCTCCTGTTCCTCGCGCCGGATGCGCGCCATGACGCCGGCGAAGGTCCTCGCGCCTTCCTGCGGCAGGCCCAGCGCCTCTTCGATGCGGCGCAGCCGGGCGTCCAGGTTGGCGAGGAGCTCGAGCGCGTGGTCGCGGATCAGCCCCTCCCGCTTCTCACGGGGCGAGGGGATGAACTCGGTCATGCCTCCTTGTCGCCGGACGATCATGCGGCTCCCTCCGTCAGCTCAACGTCGCCCCGAGGGTGTGGATGCGCGGGTAGACCAGGTTGTTGCCGGTCATCTCCGCCTTGTAGCGGACCTTGTTTCCCGTCGGGTCGGAGAAGGTCCGGGTCAGGGTGTACTCGGTCCATTCCTGGTCGATCTCCCGCGTGGACTCGATGGACATCGGCTCCCAGGTGGCGCCGCCGTCGTTGGAGGCGAACCAGTTGACGGTGGTGCCGCTGGGGATGTGCATCTGGGTGTAGACCTTGGTGGACTCCACGCCCTGGGTCAGCTCGTTCTCCCGTGTGATGTAGGCGCCGGTGGTGTTGTTGAGGTAGCCGACGAGGTTCACGTCCTTGTAGTTGAGGGCCGGCGAGTCGTTGACCGCGGAGCTCTCGAAGACGGCCCGCACCAGGACCTCGGCGGCCAGGTTCGGCAGGCGTTCCTCTTCGGCCGGCACGATGGCGTCCCAGGTGACGCCGCCGTCGGTGGAGTATTCCCACACGATGCCGGTCCCTTCCGGGATGGAGGAGTACTCGTCCAGGTTGAGGTCGGAGAACTGCACGCCGGTGACGGGCAGGAAGCGGACCTCGCCGGTGGGCTGGAAATCGTAGCCGTAGATCTTCATGGTGAGGTCGGAGCCGTTGAGGGGCGTCCAGGTCTCGGCGTTGGAGCTCTCCAGCAGCACGCCCGCGGCGTAGGTCTGGCGGGTGATGACGCCGTTCTGGCCCATCTGGCCAAGCGTGGCGATGCGCACGCGGTACTCGGTGCTGTTGGTCAGGAGCACCACCGCGTAGCTGGTGTTGGCCTCGGCGTAGAAGGGGTCGTCGAAGACCACCTTGGTCTCCGCGCCCAGGTTGACCTCGTCGGGCGAGACCACCTTCTCGGCCAGGACCACCTCGTTGGGCAGGCCCGTGGTCACGCCCCGGATCTGGACGGTGACCGGGATGGAGGCGTCCTTGCGGGTGAAGTAGATCCCGATGGCGGAGATCACCCGGTTCTCGGTGAAGCTGAAGGTCTGCGCGAGGGGGTCGCGCCTGCGGGTCCGCCAGCGCCAGCGCCAGACGGTGCGGACGACCGGCACGCGGATGATGCGCGGCGGGATGCGCTGTATGATGGTCTGCCGGCGGACGATGGTCCGGTTCACCACGATGCGCTGGATGCGGGTGATGACCAGGGGATCGTTGACCTGCAGGTTGGTCTGGGCGGAATAGGTCCCGTCGGTCACCTCGACGATCCGGTTGCCGTTGCGGACGTTGGAGGGGATGACGAAGGACGCGGTCACCCGCCCGGCGGCGTCCGCGCTCATGCCGGAGGCGACCACCCGACCGTCGCAGCGGATGGTGATGTCCGTGGCGTTGGGCGTGAAGTTGGAGCCGGTCACCGCGATGCCGGTCTGGCCGCGGCGGCCGATGTTGGGCGTGACCTCCACCGAGGCCTCGGGCTTGTCGAAGACCGCGTAGGGGTTGATGTTCTTCTCCTCGGACCAGTCGGTCTGCTCGATGAGCACGCGCTCGGTTCCCGGCAGGAGGGCCAGGCTCCCCTTGAACAGCGCGTTGCTGGCCGCCTGGTCCACCTCCAGCACGTTGGGCGTGGAGGCGCGGTCCGGGGCCACGAACTGGCGCACGGAGTCGATGCGGGCGCTCCACTCGTCGTGGTAGATGTCCGACTGGGCGTCGTTGGAGAAGTCGTCCGAGTAGATGCCCTTCTTGGTCTGGGCGTCGCGGTTTTGCAGCTCGTTGTTCATCTGGAACTGCGCGTCGTTGTACTTCAGGTCCTCCACGTCCTTGATGATCTCGTGGATCTGGTCCATGGTGACGCGGGTCAGGCCGAAGTTCTGGACCGTCATGTCCACGGAGTTCGGCGGGCAATCGACGCTGCACAGCCCCAGGGTCCCCTCGGGCACGATGGGCAGCTTCGGGAAGTCGGACGGCGCGCCCTCCAGGCGCTTGATCTCCTTCGTGGTGGCGTAGATGACGTCCTTGCGGCCCAGGTAGTAGTCGTAGTCCACGCTGCAGTTGGAGCCGTCCACCGGCTCGTCGCCGAGCCCCGGGCGGCCGAAGTTGATGATGCTCAGGTTGTCCAGGGCGATGCTCACCTGCGACATGGACACGCCGGCGGTGGAGGACGCGGGCGGGTTGCCGCCGGTGATCTCGTCCACGCCGTCGTCCACGTAGGACGTGACGCCGGCCGGGACCTCCTTGAGCAGCTGGAAGTCCGCGCGGTCCGTGTTCTGCGTGCCGCGGTAGATGCGGTAGCCGGTGGCCCCGTTGACGGGCAGCCAGGAGAGCTTGTTGATCTCCCCGGCCAGGGTGTTGCGGGAGACGACCTGCGCGGGGTCGTACCCGGTCTCGCCGGAGCCGTCCAGGGCGGTGACCAGGTAGAAGTATTCGCCCGGCGCGGGATGGCCCGACTCGCCGAACCAGCCGCCGTCCACGTAGTCCGTGCCCTTGATCATCTGCTTGGTGTAGGTCCAGCGCACGGTGTAGGTGGTGCCGATGGCCGGCTCGTTCCCCGAACCGAGCCAGTCCACGTAGTTGCCGGACTGCTGCCAGTCCACGCCTTCCTGGAAGACGGTGGAGCCCTGGCTCACCTCGAGGATGTCCACCACCGGGTTGGGCACGAGCAGGTCCTCGCCCCCCCCGACGGAGCCGCGGGTGATGTTGGAGACGATCTCGACGATGGCCTCGACCTGGGTGGTCTCCTTGAGGGGCGTGCTGTTGAGCGCGTAGCGCCGCTGCCCGACGTTGAAGGTCTTCTGCTCGCCGCGCACCGACTTGGTGGCGACGGACTTGGGGACCAGCGTGGTGGTGGGCAGGTCCTTCTGCAGGCGGTAGCCCTGGACGTAGGCCCGCCCGGCGTTGGTGATCACCTCCACGTTCTCCCCGTCGTTGTCGCCGATGAAGCTGTCGAGCCCCTTGACCAGGTAGCTGCCGGCCTGGTCGAAGGTCCGCTCGGCCAGGTTCTGCAGAAGGGAGTTGAGCCCCTCGGCGGCGGCGAAGGAGAGCTGGTCCTCGGTGATCGAGGCCACGGTGATGCGGCTGCCGGGAAGCGTCCCCAGGAGGTCCCGCAGGTACATGTTGGACTTCTGCTGGACCGTCGGCGTGACGTCGCCGCTCTCCCGGTCGAACTTGTAGACCGGGACCACCTTCCGCTCGGTGACGTTGTTGGGCAGCGTCTCGCCCGTGGTGTCGTGGTCCTTGAGCGAGAGGACCCACTTCTCCCGCTCGGCGGTGGGCTCGCCGGTGGCCGGGTTGATGAGCGTGGCGTCCTGGTTGTAGCCGTAGTTGTACTTGAGCAGCTCGACGTAGACGTAGTCGGCCCCCGAGGTCTTGGCCGGATCGTAGGTCAGCACCGCGCCCGGCACCTGCTCGATGTGCCCGTCGATGTAGACCACCCCCTCGGCCATGGTGAGCACGTTGTCGGCCACGGTCACGCCGAGCCCGCTGATGACCGCTCCCTCCTTGAAGAGGATGTCGGCCAGCTTCTTGCGCTCGTGGTTGATGATGTCCTGCTGCTCGTTGAGCTCCGAGTCGAGCAGGTCCCGGTCCTGGTGGTAGCGGATCCGCTTGTAGTTCTTGGCCGGGTCGAAGGTCTCGCGCGAGATGGACATGGTCGTTCCCTCCTGATCAGATCTTGATGACCCCGACCAGCTCCACCCGCGTGTCGGAGGTCTTGTTGAAGTCGGGGATGTTCTTCACCTCGTAGAGGTAGCCCGGGGTGAGCACCTCGCCGGTCGGGTTGGTGTCCGGGTGGTAGACGCCGTTCGCGGCGTAGTCGGAGTCCACGCCGTCCACGTACTGGACGTTGCCGCCGAAGAAGCCGTACTCGCGGATGGTGATGCCGTTGGCCTCGTTCTCCTCGAAGCGGAAGAAGACGCCGATGGTCTGGGTCTCCTCCGAGGTCTCGATGTAGTGGATGCCGTTGACGACGAGCGTCCCTTCCGGGTCCTCCTTGAGGAAGGTGCGCTTGTAGAACTTCTTGCGCGCCCGCTCGTTCTTGAGCGCGGTCTGGTCGATCTCCGGCGCGGGCGGGTTCAGGGGATCGGTGAAGGTGGCGTCACCCTCGCCGATGGCGCAATGGGTGATCCCCTCGATGGGGTCGCCCATCAGCAGCCTCGCGGTGAGGATGCGGCCGGTCTTGACGATGAGTCCAAGCGACATGCGTATTCCTCCTTCAGGTCTGGATCTCGTGGCTCTCCCGGATCAGCACCGCGTAGACGGTCTGTCGCGCGGTGGCATCACGGTCCACCGGGTGCAGGACCCGGAGCGCGGCATCGGCCGAGCGGTCGAACCGCACGGACACCGCCTGCCGCGTGTCCCCGCGGGAGGCGAACGGCCGGTGCACCCGCAGGGCGGTGTCCCCGTCCTCCCGCACGGGCCGCGTGATCCACAGGCGCGCGTCGGGTTCCTGCGCGAGGGGCCGGACGATCCGGATTCCCCCGTCCGCGTCGAAACCGGCGGGAGACCACACCCTCGAGGCGAGGTCCGCGTGGCGCACCACGGTCCGTTGCCCGCTGGTCGCTCCGACGGCCTCGAAGGCGGCCGCGGGAGCCGTCGGCCCCTGGGCCCGCGCCGTGGGCACCACGCGCCCCGCGAGGGGCTGCACGGCGAACTTGTTGCCGCTACGAACGGCCACGTCTCAGCCTCCCCCTGATGCGGTGGGCCGCGCCAGCGGTCCGGACCGTCCGGAACGTGGGCACGACCCGCGCCGCCTTCTTCGCTATCTCTTTCCTCTTGCCCTGCTTGACGGCCATGTCCCTACTCCTTCACCGCGCACCATCCCGGTCCCGAGAGGTTGAAGACCTTGTAGGTGGCCCCGCCCAGGTCGAGGACGTCCTCGGAGTCGGCGGCGCCGCTGCCGATGGCGTAGACCTCGATCAGCTCCCCGCGCAGCTCCTTGTACGCGGCAGAAGTGTGGGCCGCGAGCCACGGGAACATGGTGACCAGGCCGTAGCGCCGGTCCGGGTTGGAAGCGGTATGGAAGTTGGCGTGGGCGGTCCCGCAGGAACCGGCCTGACCCGAGGCGCTCGACCATCCGTCGAACTTGTTGAGCGCGTAGAAGCTCCCCGGCGACTGGTAACGGCCGACGATGACCGGTTGCGGATCCTCGCCGATCTTCGCTCCCGCCGCGTAGCCGTTCACGAGGTTCGCCAGCGTCACCGTGTTCGGCGTGGCCGCGGTATCCACGGCCGTGACCTGGACGCGCTCGATCCCGGCGTCGTCCTTTATGAGGTAGTGCGAGCCGACCGTGAAGATCGATGCGTCGTTGACCGGCACGACCACGTCGCTTCCGGGACCGGCCGCGGCCTGGGTGACCGCCACCGCTCCGGACCAGAACCTCTTGATGAGGCCGCTGTAGTGGCCGTAGTAGGTGGTGGTGACCTTGGTCACGACGAAGACGTGGTCGAGGTCGGCGTAGAGCCAGTACAGGAACGGCGAGGCGTCCACGGTCCGGATGTAGGTGTAGCTGCCGTGGTAGGTCTCCATCACGGCGGCGTGGGTGACCGGGTCCCAGTAGAGGCAGCCGCGCACGGCGATCCGGTCGGCGTTCGCGTCGTCGATGAAGCGCAGGTAGATGTCCTCCGCCCCGGACTCGCCGCTCGACTTCAGGACGTAGTAGGGCTCCGGTTCGGCCGACCCGTCGTCGTGGAGCGTCCAGCCGACGGTGTTCACGAGGAAGTCCTTCAGCCTCGCCAGGAAGTCCACCGTGTCGTTCGCCGTGCCTGATGTGCTGTGGTACGCCATTCGTTCCTCCTACAGGATCGGGTTCTCCGTCCCGGTGATCCGGAGCTTCAGGTCGGTCTTGTTCTGCACGGCGGTGCCCGGGGGCACGGTGCAGCGCCGCCAGAACGAGAGCGTGACGTCGTGCGGCTTGTCGCCCAGGTTGAGGGGAGCGCCCGGCGTGGCCGTGTCCAGTTCCGCCTGGGTCAGGGCCAGGCGGTACCAGTCCGACTCGTCCGAGCCCGAGACGTCCACGGGTTCCACCACGAGGCCCGTGTAGTCGTAGCCGGAGTAGACCGCGTCCCCGGCGTCGTGGGCGGCCGCCGTGGTCCCGCCGTAGCCGCGTTCCACGCCCAGCGTGGTGGTCCCGCCGCCGGATAGGACGCGCATCTGCTCCGTGCCGATGACGATGACCTCGCCGTCGGCGAAGCGGGGCTCGCTGAGCTGCAGCGACGTCTCGCCCGAGGCCAGGGGCGCGGCCAGCGTGGTCTGCTCGTTGGCGAGGAAGAGTTCCTTGTCCTTCGTTTCCCCGTCAGTGCCGTTGTAGGTGTCGTCGTCGGGGTTGGAGAGGTCGCCCTCCGAGATCTGCTGGGTCAGCGCCGCGTCCTCGTAAAGATGAATCGCCATTCGCACCTCCTACGCTGTCGGCCACCGGGTCACGGTGTAGAGGTTGGCCGCCGCCTCGAAGCCCGCCTGGACCGGCGCGTGGTCGTCACGCTGGCGGAAGCGCCAGCGCAGGCAGGGCCGGGACGCCCGGAACCCGGCCGCGTTGAGGGGCATCATTCCCAGGCGCATGGGCCTGGTCCGGTCCACCGAGAGCCGCAGGCCGGTGTGGTTGAGCCGCCTGCGGTTCAGCAGCAGGGTCTCGATGCGCCGCCGGCGCGGGGCGCCGGTGTCGACCACGAGTTCGAAGGACGCCCGGGCCTCGGTGACGTAGGCGTCGGTCAGTTCCGTGCCGTTGAGTCTCCTGCCGTTCAGGGAGAAGCCGGGCCGGCGTGCCCGCCACCGGTCCACGATGTCGTAGGCCTCCTGCACCTCGGCCCACCGGGCGTCCGCGAAGGCCGCAAGGAACAGGTGCCTGCCGACCGCGGCGCCCGACACCTTGTCCATGCCGCCCAGCCGGGAATGTCCCATGCGGAACCAGTGCGAGAGCCGGGAACGCCGGCCGTAGCAGTGCAGGCGACCGTCTCCCCGCACCTCGGCCTGGGGCTGTTCCGTCTCGGAGAGCAGGTCCCTCTGCCGGAACTTGATGCGGCAGGATGGCTCCGAGCGGTTCAGGCGGGCGCGGTTCAGGTCCTGGCCGGCCAGGCGTACGACCGGGGTCGAAGAATCCGGAGCGCGCCGCGTGTCCACGCCGCAGCAGAAGGCGAGCTTCCTCTCGCTCACCCACAGGTTGGGCAGCCTTTCCGTGTTGAGCGGCACGCTGCCCAGCCGGAACCGGGGGGTCCGTCCGTGCCAGCGCGTGACGCAGACGGCTGCGCGCTCGATGTCCTGCAGGAGCGTGGTGCCGTCCGTGATGCGCCACAGGCCCCAGGTCTTGTTCTTGCGGGTCAGGTGGTAATCGGTATTCAGGGCGTTGTGGCTCACCACGAACGTCTCGTGGAGATGGCCCAGGCACACCCGTTCGACCACCTTCTTGATGGCGGTTTCGAAGTCCGCCTCCATGGAGAGCAGCGAGTAGAGCCACTGGAGGAAGAACACCCTTGTGCCGGCCGGATGGTGCGGCACGAGCGCGGGCCGGACGCCCTGCACGATGTCGTCGCTCTCGATGCGGTAGACCCCCAGGCTGTAAATGAGCCCGGGCAGACGGGCCCGGCCGACGACCGAGCGGCGGTTCAGCCGCAGCGCCTTGCGGAAGGTCTCCTCAATGCGGCCTTCCCAGCCGATCTCCACCAGCGAGCGGCGGATCGCGGGGATGGTCCCCTTGCGCCGGTAGATCTCCACGGCCTCGCGGATGAGCCGGCGCTGGCGCGCGGCGTCTTTCAGGGGGTCGAAACGATGGCCGATCAGCTCCGCCAACAGCGGCAGGAACCGCTCCTCGCAGCGGTCCACGTCGAATATCTCGGGGAACCGGTCCGCCAGTTCCTTCAGTTCGTCGAGGCTCGCGGCCGGTACCTTGAGGAAGGTCTCCAGGTCGCCGCTGTCGTCCCTCTCCCGGTAGAGGGGCGGCAGCAGGTCCAGGAGCTTCTTCTCGAAGTAGGATCCCGGCATCAGGCGACCCTCCTCACATCCAGGTTCACCTGGCCGAGCACGGCGATCTCGCCGGCGCGCACCTCGATGTCCTCCTGCGGCGCGTACATGCGCACGTGGCTCACGCCGCGGACGCCGTCGATCAGGGCCACCAGGTCGGAGAACCGGACCGCCTTGCCGAAGTCCATGCGCTCGAAGGCGAAGTGTTCGGCGAGCGCGTCCTCGACCCGGCTGCGCACCAGGTCCAGGTCCTCACCCGCGTGGGCGAACACGTCCGCATCGACGGAGACGGGCCGGTAGACCGGATCGAAGAGGTTGATCTCGACCGTGATGACCTTGCGGGATTCCAGGAACTCCGCCAGGTCGCGCTTGAGCAGCGCGGAGGGCGGACCGCCCCCGTCGGGGGCGACCGCGAGGTTGACCTGGTAGTAGCGGATGTTCCCGCAGTCGTTGACATCGAGGATCTGCGCCTTGGCAACGCCGGGAAACCCCTCTGCCAGGGCCTTGTAGTCTTCCTTGGTGACCGCCTTCCAGAGCGATCTCAGCTCCGCGGGCGCCTGCCGGCGGGCATGTTCCAGGGTCTCCCGGTCCGCCCCGTTGGTGGCCGGCGCCGGGTTGGTGACCGAGAGCGCCACCTGCGCGCCGTCCAGGTAGACGGCGTCCAGCACCTCGGTGACCAGGTTCGGTCCCACGTTGCCCGCAGCCCCCAGCGTCTCGAGGTATTCCACCTCCACCGGCTCACCCGGAGGAGGCACGGCGCCGTGCACGCCGTCCCCGAACACGATGGTCGTCTCGTCCAGCGCGTCGGTCTCGCTCTGGAAGTGGAGCGACCCGGCGTCGCTCTCCTGGAAGTGCGCCACCTCCGTCCATTCCCGCTCCTGGATGCGGACGCGGATGGAGCCCTGGGCGATGCTCTTGCCGGCGAGGACGAGCCGCTGTCCGGGTTCGCCGTTCCCCGTGAAGGATTCGCTTTTGCGGCGGCCCTGGCGCGCGTCCACGTCGACTTCGGTCCGACCCTTCGGGATCACCGCGTCGAGGGCCGTCTCGAACTCCACGTCGCCGTCCTCGAGCCGGGCCCGGCAGGCGGTGCCGGCGGGGATGGTCAGGTCCTCGTCGAGGGGCGCGGCCAGGGCGAACCGCAGCATGGTGGTGGCCGCCACCGGCGTATCCAGCCGGTAGCTGATGAGCTTGCAGAGGTTGATGACGTTCTGTCGCTGGCGGGCGGTGGGCAGGAAGGCCTCGGCGGCCTGGGCGTCCAGGTAGTAGGCCAGCATGTCGCCGATGCCGCAGAAGAGCTCGAGCAGCACGACGCCCAGGTCGGACGCGTTGAAGTCGGTCCACCGGTCCGTCAACTGCGGCACCCGCGCCAGCAGTTCCCGGCGCAGGGATTCATAGTCCTTGTTGGTGTATGCGATGCTCGCTCGGCCCATTCCGCCACCTGTCTATCCGGAACAAACGGTCCTCCCGCGGGCACAGGCGCCCCGGTGGGGACCCGCTTGTTACTTACCGGCGACGGCGCGGAACTGTCGGGGCGGGGAAGAGCGGCGGGGTTCGCGGTAGAAGTGATAGACCAGGTTGCCTTCCACCTGGCTTTGGATGACCCGGTAGGCGATGCGCACCAGCAGCAGGTTGCGGTCGGTGTTCTGCGGCGAGTCGTCGAAGGACACCTCGGTGATGACGACCCGTTTCTCCCACCGCTTGATCGCGTCGATGACGTAATGGCGGATCAGGCCCTTGAGCACGGCGTCGTTGGGCTCGAAGACCAGGTCCTTGAGACGGGAGCCGAACTCCGGCCGCATGAACCTTTCGCCCGGGCGCGTCCCGAGGATCTGGATGATGCTCTCGTGGATGTGTTCGTGTTCCGCCGAGGTGGCGGAAGAAACCTGTGCCCCGCCGGAGCGCCGGTAGAAACTGAAGGGAAACTTGAGCCCGCGGCCGAGGAAATCGAGGTTCATCGTTCACGCTCCTCGCAGATGACCGGGGGCTCTCCGCCGGGACCGGATTCTTCATCGTCTCCGGTGGATTCCGGGAAACGAACAACGAGATCCAGGCCGTTCGCCACGGACAGATGGATCGTGCCGTCGGCTTCGATAATCCCCTTGTGGCCGCTTCCCGCGGCGGCGAAGCCCTTGGCTCCACCGGGAACCAGCCGCACCTCGATCTTCTCGCCGACGCCCTCGATACGGGTGATGGCGAGGATATCGACCGTGCCGTCGGGATTGCCGAGCACGGCCGTGCGGTCGTTGTGGGAGACATCGAGGCGGTATCCGCCCGGCAATTCCACCCGGTAACGTCCCTCGGCTGTCTGCACCGGATCAATGTCGAGCGGCAGTCCCTCGATGCCGGCCGCCTCATGGGTGACCCGCACGGCTTCGGGCTTGAGGACGAGCTCCCGTCCGTCCGGAAGCGTCACGACCCCGCCGCGGGCGGGCTCCAGCACCTCCACCGCGCCGTCCGCCGTGAGGGCCGAAAGGTTCCCCCCGGCGTCGACGCGCACGAACGAGCCGTCGGCCAGGGTGAACAGGCGGCCGCCGTCGGGCAGGTCGCGCACCGTCGTCCCGGCGGGCATGGCCACGAACGGATCGAAATCCGGCGGCTCGGGTTCTTCGACCTGCCGCACGTACTCCTCGGCGCTCTGCGCGTGGGCCTCCAGGACGGCCTGCGCCTCGGCCCGCAACGCCTCGGAGGCGGCATGGCTCTGCTCCAGCAGCGCCCGGATCTCTTCCAGCTTGTCCCGGATCTGGAGGAGATAAGGTCCCTCGGCCGCCTCGTCTTCACAGACCCCGAGCCCGGCGGCCAGGAGCCGCACCAGGGCCATGAACTCGTAGTGCGCGGGCGCGGAACTGGTCCGCTCGATGATGAGCCCGTCGCCTTCCTCGCCGTATCCGTTCCCGAAGACCATCCGTCACAAACCTCTCACCGGTACGAGTTCGATGCCCGAGACGAACCAGCCCTCGAATTTCTGGAACAGGCCGTCCCGCGTGTCCCACAGGAACCGCAGCCTCACGGTCCGCCCCGTGAACATGGAGAGGTCGACGATCTCCGTGCGTCTCGGGACGACATAGGGTTCGAGAGCCCCGCCGTTGACGTCCTCCGAAGGGTTGAAACGGCGCATGAACGACCAGTCGACGTACAGCTCCAGGGTGTCGTACCAGGGAGCGTCCACGCTCTCGATCTCGCCCCATACGTCGAAGCGCAGGAGATAGCCGCGGTCGAGGAAGACCTCGGCCGCGAGCTCGCCGGTGACCCGGATGTTGCTGCCGTCCTCGTCGTACCAGCCGGAAAAGTAGTAGAAATGCCAGGTGCCGTCCGGAAGCTGCTCCACGTACCCGGAGGGTTGCCAGTCCAGCCCGCCGGCCCGGGTCTCCCTGACGACGTCCACCTGGATGTAGCGCCGCGAGCGCACGGCGCCCTCCCGGACGGCCTCGGCGGTGATGACCGCGGCGCCCGGCGTTCCGCCGAAATGAAGGACGCCGCCTTCCACCCGGGCCACGTCCGGGTTGGTGGAGACGAAAGATACTTCTCCGCCCGGGTCGCCGAGCACGGAGAGCCGGACCGACTCCGGCGTCTCCCGGTACGGCTCCCGCACCAGGGAAGGCGCGACGTCCCAGTAGGGGACGGCGAGGTCACTCGGGAAACTCGAAGCCGTAGCCATCGTAGCCTCCGCCTTCGCCGCCCTGGCCGTAGTCCACCACCTCGACCTGGATGTGGCGCACGCTCTCCCGGTCCTCGGAGTCGTAGGCCGTGATCACCGTGGCGCCCGCCTGCCAGCCGAGATTGAGCCGGCCGCTCTCGTCCACCCACGCGACGTTCGGGTCCGCACTCTCGAACTCCACCTCGCCGGCCGGTTCGCCCCGCACCGACAGGGGGACCGTCACCGGCCAGCCGGTGAGGGAGACCTTCACCGACTTGGGGAACACGTCCCAGTAGCGGACCTGCAGTTCTTCGCAATCCATGCGCTCTCCTCAGTCGTCGGTGGTATCCGGGCTCCCGGTGACGATCACCGCGCCGCAGGCGGTGATGTCGCCGACCCGCGCGTTGGGCATCCCCTCGGTCACGGTGTCCAGGCTCCCGGTCACGATGGGTGTCACGCCGTGGCCGGGTATCGGGCAGGCGTGGAGGTCTCCCATCCGCGCCGCGGGCCTGCCGTTCACCACCGTCCGCACGGCCCCGGTGACGATCACGCCCCCGTGGCTCGATATGTCGCCGAGTCTTGCCTGCGGTCTGGCCATCTTTATCTCCCCGCCAGCAGGTGGATCACGAACCCCACCACGCCGCCGAACACGCTTCCCAGCGTCAGGACCAGGCCGACCACCTTCCACATGGTCTCGATGCCCAGCTTGTCGTTGAGGCCGGCATAGAGGTTCTTGATGTCGTCCGCGTGGCGGCGCAGTTCCTCGTGGATGCTCCGCGCCAGGAGGTCCACGTTCTCCTTGTCCGACTTCTTCTCGATCTCACGCTCGATCTTCTCCAGCCGGGCCTGGATCTCGCGGCGGTGGTCCTCGAGGATGCTGCGGAACTCGGCCCGCCAGGCGTCGAAGGTGCGCACCAGGAGGCGCTCGCTCTCCGCCCAGTCCGGCGGCGTATGTGCCTGGTGTTCGGACATGCTCACCTCCTCTGCCGCAGCGAGAACCGGCCGCGGATCTGGACGTCCACCTCGAAGCGGTCGGCGAGTCCCCGGCGCTCGAGCGCCCGGGCGATGGCCCTGCGGGCGCATTGGATCTGCTCGACCCTCATCCTGTGGGAGACGCTCTCCCGGTGGCTGCGGTAGTAGTAGAGCGGCTTCTTCACGTGCCGCACCTCCGCGGCCTCCGAAAGGCGCAGGCACAGGTCGTAGTCCTCGGCGCACTCGAAGGACTCGTCGATGCCACCGACCCGGTCGAAGACCGAGCGCCGGATGAGGCGGAAGTGGAAGGTCATGAAGTCCAGCAGCAGCCGGTCCCTCGAATACGGGATGCGGCAGCGGCGGCCGTAGCCCCGCGCCCTGCCGGACTCGTCGATGACCACGTAGTCGGTGTAGACGAGGCCCACGTCGGGTTCCGCGTCGAGCACCGCCGCGGTCTCCTCGAGCGCCGTGGGGGCGAGCAGGTCGTCGCTGTCCACCCAGCCGAGGTAGTCGCCCGAGGTCTCCGCAATCGCCGCCTTCAGGGCCGGGGTCCGTCCCCGGTGCTCTGAGGCCGTCACGCGCACGCGGTCGTCCAGCTTGGCGTAGTCACGGGCGATCTCCACGGAGCGGTCGGTGGAACCGTCGTCCCAGATCAGCAGCTCGAAGTCCCGCCGGGTCTGCGCCAGCACGCTCTCCACGGCCCGTTCCAGGTACCGCTCCCTGTTGAAGACCGTCATGATGATCGAGATCGCCGCCATCACGCACTCCGTCAGGTGTTGATCAGGACCTTGTTGGCCGAGCGGATGAGGATGTTGCCCATCACGCCGTCCATGAGGATCACGCTGCCGGCCTTGTCGGTGGCCTGGATCCGTTCCCGGCCTGCGGCCGCGTCCATCACCACCACCTGACCGGCCTTGTCGGTCAGGCGGATCATCTCCCTGCCGGCGGTGGAGTCGATGAGGATCTCCTGGACGCCGCCCAGACCCCAGATGTGAACCTTCTCCCGGCCCCTGGTGGTGTCGATGAGGATCTTCTGCCAGCGGGCCCGGGTCTTGTCGCAGGACTGGATGTGGATCTTCTCCTTGTCCTTCCATGCCTCCCAGCGCATGAACTGGCGGCACAGGTCGGTGATCTCGATCCTGGCGCGCCGGTCCTTGACGTCGGAATCGATGTCGAGCTGGTCGCCCCGCTCGGCGTCCCTTTCACCGCGGCGCCGCGCGTTGCCCACCTGGACGTCGCGCTTGACCCGGCATTCCATGTGGAGGATCTGCCCGCCGCGGTCGATGACCTTGAGGAATTCCTCCTCGTCGCGGTCGTCCACCACGATGGTGTGGCCGGTCTCGGTCTTCAGCAGCACCTTCCGCCGCGGACAGTAGTACGGCGGATGGCCGTGGTATTTCTTGTGTTCCAGGTCGTCGTGGCGGTCGGGTCGGTGCTCGACCTTGTCCTCGCAGTCACGGCAGGTGGGATCGCTGCAGAGCCGCTTCGATTCCTCCGGTTGCTCACCAGGGTTGCTTTTCGCCAGCCACACCCCGGTCCAGATGGGATACTGGACGTTGCCTCCCTCGAACTCGGCCCAGACCGAAGCCCCTTCCTCGGGGACCAGGAACACGCCCACGTCCTCGTTGCCGCCGTAGGGAAAGCAGGGCCAGGCCCACTCGGACCAGTTCTCCCGGCCGGTGCCGAGCACGGCCGGGATCTCCAGCCTGCACCGGCCGAGCCGTTCCGGGTCGTTGTTGTCGCGCACGAACGCCCGGTACTTCCCGTACCAGCGGTTCCTGTAGCGCTCCTCGTGCTGTCGGTCCTGGGTTTCGATCATGGGCGCGCCCCCGGATCACTTCCTGGGCAACACGCCGCGCAGGACCTCGCGCACCACCCGCGTGGCGAGCCCGTCGGGCGTCTTCTTCGGGTCGGCCTTGGACACCGCGTGCCGGATGGCGTCCCTGGCCGCGGCGGGCAGTCCGGCCTCCCGGGCGGCCACGGCGCCCTTGACATCCTTGGCGCCCAGTCGCTCGATGACCCCGATGACCGCGTCCAGGGCCTTCGCCTTGGCGCGCCCCCACGAGGTCAGCTTCACGATGGTGAGCAGGGTCACGAGGAGCGTGGCGAAGAGCTCCTTGTTCTCCAGCACGAAGATCACGATCCGCTCAAGCTGTTGCATGGTCGTTTCCTCCTTCATTCTGCAGCGCCTTCTCCAGCGCCACGTACTTTCCGTCGAGACGCGCCCAGCGGGCCCGGCCGCCCCGCACGTCCACGTGGATGAATCCCTGCTGCGGGTAGAGACCGATCCCGCCGTTCCTGAAGGCCTCCACCTGCTCGGCCAGCCGGTACATCCGCTCGGGCGTGAGTCCTTTCACCACGATGTCCGCGGCCTCGCCGAGCAGGTGCCGGCTCCTGCGCGCCCCGCCGACCTCCCGGTTGTGCTTCGCGCAACGGAACCCGCTGTTGACGCGGACCGGCACGCCGGCCAGGTCACGCAGCTCCTGGAGCGCTTCCACCAGGCGCATGTCGACATCCGCCCGGCCGCAGCACGGGCACGCGAACTCGGATCGGGAAAAGTTCCGGGTCAGGTCTCCCATGGTCCGTCACCTCCTGTGGTCAGCGCCGTTCGCCGGTGTCGGCGTCGATGGTCACCATCGCGGGCGGTTCCTCGGCCGGTGCGGGCGGTGCTTCCTGGTCGTTCCGCTTGCCCTTGGCCTCGTCGGACTTCTCGCCCGCACCCTTGCCCAGGGCGTTCTTCTTGAGCCGGAGTTCGCAGTGGTATCCGCCTTCGCCGATCACGTGGCGGACGGAATGGCAGTAGTAGACGCCGGAGAACTTCCGCCCGACGCCCTTGACCTCCACGTTCTGCTTGGCCCGCAGCGTGGGGATGCCGATGGTGACCGCAACGGCCTCCACCTGGCGGAGCTCGGCCTCCTTGAACCTGCCCTCGGCGAGGTCCTGGGCCGGTTCCTGCCGCGGCTCCTCGTGGAAGCCTTCGGACCGTTCGAAGCTCGGGACGATCTGCCCCGACTCCTGCTCCTTGTAGCGGGCCTCTCCGGTGTTGCCGTCCACCAGGTAGGTGCGCCTGCCCAGCGAGGTGCGCTCCGGCGTGGTCTCGTTGCTCGCCTTGTGCTCGACCGGTTCCTTCTTGCGCGGGTCGACGCCCACGGCCTTGGTCTCGACACCGGGCCCCTTGGCGCCCTGGGATTGGGTGGAGGGCCGGAAAGAGCGCAGGACCCCCTTCCGGTCGGTGAAGTACTCCAGGACCACCGCCGGTTTCTGCTCGAGCTCCCGCGGGTGGAAGTGCAGCTCGTCGTCCTGGATGTAGAAGACGTAGCCGGTGACCCCGTCTCCGTCCCGGTCGCGGGCCTTGGCCGCGAGCTCCTTGAGGAACTGGGCGTCCGAGACGTTGCTCTGCACGACCCGCAGGTGGCGTCCCTTGGTGGGCGTCACCACCGGGGTGAGCCCGTTGGCGGCGGCGATCTCCTCGGCGATCTCGGAGTAGAGGATGCCGGGCGGCGGCTTCTTCCAGACCTTCTGGTTCTCCTTGCCGGCCAGCTTGAAGCCCTTGTCGTAGGCCTTGATGCGGATCGTGGGATCGCCGTTCTCGGGAAAGTCGTAGTCGATGTCCTTGATGACCGCCTTCTTGCGCGGCGAAAGGTTGCCCACGTACCCGAAGCGGGCCACGATCTCGTTGCCCTCCTGGAATAGCGGGTCGTCCACGAACTGGAGGTTGCGGTCCGTGACGGACAGCTCCAGCACGTCCAGCTCCTCCTTTGTCCTCGAAGACGAACGAGGTGATCTCCTGCGTGATGTCCGCGGACAGGGTCCGCCCCTCGATCTGGATCAGGAACGTCGGTTTGAAGGTGTCGAGATCCATGCGCCGTACTCCGGTCGAGCCGCCGTCAGGCGGCACCCACCGGATACTTACCGGCGCACGGACGAAGGTGTCGGGACGGGTGGGTGGTGAGGAAGTTCAGCCCGGTAGAGGAATGCGGTCGCCAAGGGTCGCGCCCTACGCCAGGAGGCGCATGTAGACGTGGTCCGTGGAAGGGATGCGGAGCACCGTCCCGGGCTCGAGCTCCAGGGGGAAGAAGATGTCGTTGTAGTCGCAGATGACCCACCACAGGTCGGCCCGTCCCAGGTAACGGTGGGCGAGCAGGTCCACCCGGTCGCCTTCCACCACCGTGTGGAAACGGTCGTCCGGCCTCGGGGCGGTGTCGATGGGAGGCCGCGTTCCCAGGAACTCCTCCCTGCCGTCGGTGTAGAGGATGCAGGCGGCGTACCGCGAGGAGCGTCCGATCATCCCCGCACCTCCGAGTAGTCCACGGATTCGTCGATGTATTCCTCGAGCACCAGGTCCACCTCGGCGTGCTGGGGCAGGAGGCTGTCCCGGTCGAACATGTGGAAGAACCGCGCCTTCACCTGCCGCACCACGCAGAGCACGCCCGGGTAGAGGTCCCCGAACAGGAGCAGCACCCGGTGCGGCGCGTTCTTCAGCATGGTGCCGGCATGTTCGGGATAGAGGAGCGAGCGGAGCCAGTCCACGGACTCCTTCACCGGCCCCTTGAAGAAGACGAGCTTGAAGGTGATCTTGCGCGGACCGCCGGCCACGTACTGGTAACGGGGATGGCTCATGCCCGGGATCTTGATGGCCGCGTAGGCGGTGCTCTTGTCGTCGAGGATGTCGTCCGGGTTGTACTGGAAGTCCAGGTAGTCCCCGGTCTCGATGTCGACGAGGTAGGCGGTGATCTCCCTGCGGTCCCAGGCCATGGTCAGAGCTCCTCGATCTCGACGACCGGCTTGCCGAGCTCGAGGGCGCGCGCCGTCTCGCGGCGCATCCCGTCGGAGATCCCGTCCCCGACGTAGACCCAGACCTCGTCGCAGGCATCCATGAAGGCCAGCCCGCAGGCGATGCCCCGGTCGCGCTCCTCCTGGCGGCGGTCATCCAGGAAACGCGGGTAGAGCAGGTGCGGCGCGAAGGGAGCGTGGCCCGCCTCGACCGCCTTCCGGCACAGCCGTTCGGCCACGGCCTCGTTGCGGGCCGTGTCCCCGGCGTACCGGCTGCATATGAATATCCGTTTCATATCTCACCTCAGAGCGTCTCGTAGTTCTTGATCTTGCGCTCGCGCAGGTCGCGGTAGACGGACTGCGCGATCTGGCGGCCGTCGAGCTGCGTGGTGACCGCGATGTCGATGGGCCGCTCGGCGAGCGCATCCAGCTTGGCGAGGATCGCCTCGAGCACGGGACGCAGCTCCTCGGCCCGCACTCCAGGCCCGCCCGGGATCATCGGGCCGGGAACCGGCGCGCCGCGCGTCTCCCCCGGGAGCAGAGGCCGCTCCGGCGGCGCCTCCGGCGAGGGGGCGGGAGCCGTGGTCTCCCTCACGACCGGCATCGGGCCGCCGACGCGGGGCACTTCGGCCGCCAGAACCGGGGTCAAGGCGAGCGTGCCGGCGAGCATCGCGGGTGCGGCCACGCGCCTGCCCAGGTCGCCCATGAAGCCGAACACCCGCTCCAGCGCCTTGGCGGGAGCCTCGGCGGCCCGGGCTATCCCTCCACCGAGCGTCTCGAGCAGGGCCATGCCGCTTCGCGTGAGATCGGCAAGCGGGCCTTCCTTGGCGTCCGAGAAGGGCAGCAGGTCACGCACAAAGGAGAGCGCCGACCTGGCCGCCTCGTAGGGTGCCGACACCGCGGCCTTGATGCCTTCGCCCACGGTGGTGAGGATCGCCTTGCCGCTCTCGAAGGCGGAACCAGCCAGGTCCGCCACGGCGGTGGTCGCCGATTCCCACGCGCCGGCTGCAGCGGTCTTGACCGTCTCCCAGGCCGAGGACGCGACCGAGGCGAGCCCCTCGAAGGGCGCCTTGATCCATTCCCACGCCGCCCCGGCCATGGACTTGAGCCCTTCCCATGCGGCGGAAGCGGCGCCGGTGATCCGGCTCCAGGCGGCCGTAGCCGCGTCCGCCACCCATGAGAACGGCGCACTCACGGCGGACCAGGCCGATTGAGCGAGGCTGCCGAGACCGCTCCAGAGTTCCGCCGCGGAGGTCCTGATCCATTCCCAGGCGCCCGCGGCCGTCTCGGCGATCCGGCGGAACGGTGCGGCCACGGCGTCGAAGGCCGCAGCACCGAGAGACTCGATCCCTTTCCATGCCGATGCGACCGCCCCGGTGACGCCCCGCCACACTCGGGCCGCCGCCTCCACGCCTTTCCGGAACGGCCAGGTCAGCGCGGAGAGGAGGCCCGCGCCGAGGTTCTTGAGCCCGTCCCAGACCCAGCGCGCCGCGGCGAGCATGCCCCTGAGCGCCATGCCGAGGACCTTGCCCGGGAGGGTGAGCACGCCCAGCATCCCCTTGGCCAGCGTCTTCAGGACCGCGGCCCCGGAGGCGGTGAGGTCGGACAAGGGGCCCGTCTCGGCGTCGGAGAACGGCAGCAGCCTACGCAGCCACCCGAGGGCCTTCTTGAGCAGCTCGAAGGGATAGGTGACCGCCGACCAGATGCCTTTCCCGAGCGCGACCAGGATGCGCTTGCCTGCCTCGAAGAAGGTGGTGTCGCCCGAGAGAAAGCTGCGGACCGCCCCGAACACCTCCGCCAGGGTCCGCACGAGCGGCAGGTCCATGAACGCGCCGACCACGGCGGTCGCCGCGGAGGCGAAGAACCGGCCCACGGCCGAGAAGATCCCCTTGATGAAGTCCCACACGCCCGCGATCACGTCCCGGACCCACCGGAACGGCGTGGCCAGGAAGTCGAACACGGCGGCGCCGACGGCCTTCAAGCCGTCGAGCACGGAGACCTCGCCGGTGAGCACCTGCCAGAGCGCGTAGACGACCCGGCCGACCATACGGAAGGCCTGCACCAGGAGGCGGACGGGGAGGAAGAACTTGTAGACGAACCTGGCTGCCCCGACGAAAGCGGTGACGATCACCTTGCCCATCCACGCCGCGGCCCGGACCACCCAGGCGACCGCCTTGACCACGGCCGCGAGGTTGTAGATCACGAACTCGAGCAGGTAGGCCCCCACCTTGGCGATGATGCCGAGCACCGTGCCGAGCGTCTCCCCGAGGCCGCGGAAGGCGGATGCGTCCGCCGAGGTCGCGGCCAGGCCGAAGATCTCCAGGACGGAGGCGACAGCCCGGTAGAGCGCCCCCCAGGCCTGCATGAGCGCGCGCACCGCGGGCTCGACAATCGCCCGGATTCTGGCGAAGGCCCCCGCGAACGCCCGCCAGAGGCCGGACAGGAACTCCCGCACCCGGTAGTAGATGCGGAAGACCGTGACCACCAGCCCCATCAGCCCGGCCTCCTCGAGCTTCCGCGCCAGCTCCGCCGACATGCGCCCCGTGCCGCCGCTGAGCGAGGTGATCAGCGCCTTGATCCCCTGGAAGACGAGCTTCACCTTCTCCCAGGCCCCGAGGACGGTGTCCCGGATACCGGCGAAGTTGGTCTCCCAGGCCCGCTTGAGCAGGTAGACCGCCAGCACCACCCCGCCGATGATCGCCGTCACCGGCAGGAAGTAGGTGGCGAACGCCGAACCCACGCCCGCGACGGCGGCGCCCATGGCCGCGAGCCCGGCCTTGATGGCCGGGAGCATAAGCCCGATGGTCCCGGCCGCGGCGATGACGCCGCCCACGACGACGAGCACCGCGCCGAAAGCCATGCTCAATGTCAGGAGCACGCGGGTGAGCCCCGGCATGGAGCGGGCGAGTTTCTGGAAGAACAGGATCGCCCTGGAGATCCCCTGGATCACGGGTGTCACCACCGGCAGGAGGGTCCGGCCGAGGATCTCGAAGAGGTTGCCGAGCTGCTGGCGGAGCAGCGTGAACTGCGAACCGATGTCCATGTTCATGGCCCGGGCCATCTCCTCGGTGACCGCCGTGCCGCCCTTCATGGCCCGCTCGATGGCGCGGATGTTGCCCTCCAGGGCCTCCATGCCCTGGGACATCTGCAGCAGGAACTTGACCGCCTCGTCGGAGCCGAAGGCCTTCTTGATCTCCACCTGGGCGGCGGCCTGGGACAGGTCGGGGAAGCGGGCCTTGATCTCCCGGAGGATGGGCACGATCCCCTTCAGGCGGCCGGTGGAGTCCACGAAGGATAGCCCCAGCTTCTCGCCCGCCTCGGCGGCCTTCATGATGAACGCCTTGTACAGGGTGCCGGCCTCGGAGCCGGGCATGGTGGTCTGGAGCTGGCCGAGGATGGCGAGCTGCTCCTGGAGCGGGACGTTGGAGGATGCGGCCACGGCGCCGATGTTCTTGATGGCGTCGGCCATCTGCCGCCCCGTGGTCTTGAACGAGGCCACGGTCTGGGCCATGGCGCCGGCGAAGGCGCGCGACCACTCCACGTCGGAGAACTCCGACATGATGGGCTTGAAGATGCCGTAGGCCGTGGTGAAGGTCCCCACCATCTCCTCGGTGGTGGCCTTGGTGGCCTTCGCGGTCAGCGCGGCCATCGCGGTGAAGGTGCCGACCGCCTCGTCGCTCAGGCCCGCGAGCGCCGAGCGCACGTCGTAGGCCGCGGTGATGAACTCGGCCTTGGTGGATCCGGCCCAGGTGTTGGTGAAGGACTCGGCGGCGTCCTCGATGGCCTGCAGGTCCTTGACGCCCAGCGAGGCCAGCTCTCCCAGCGCCTTCTGGGTCGCCGCGGTGGAGGCCACCAGTCCCGCCGGAACGGCCAGCAGCGCCAGCCCGGCCCCGATCATCATCGTTCCCTTCTGGATGCGGTCGAGGTTGCGGGTCATGCGCTCGCTGGCCGCGGCGACCGTGGCGTCCAGCGACTGCATGGACGACTCGATGCGGGCCGCGTTCCGCGAGAACGCGTCCTTCATCGATACGACGATGCCGAGTCCCAGGTCGCCGTTCATCTCTGCCTGCGCTCCATTTCCTCCCGCTCAAACGCAAGCTGCCGCTCCAGGGCCTCCACGAACTCGCGGCGGACCCGGAGCGGCAGCGCTTTCGTCTCGGCGTATCCCCAGTGGAGTCCGCCGTAGGCCAGGAAGAAGGCGTCCCTTACAAGCGAACTCCGGGGAACAAAAAACCCGGCTCGGCCTCCAGGCGGGTCCGGATGCGGGCGCCGCAGCTGTCGCACTCGGTCTCCACGGTGGTGTCGATGCCCGCGTCCACCCGGAGCATCTCCCGCCGCAGGGCGCTGCGGTCGCGCATGGACATCTCGGCCATGAGCTTCTTGTTGGGCGGCTTGCCGTCGATGTCGATGATCCGGATCAGCATGGCGGACGAGATGGACGGCTCCTTCAGCGCGGCCAGCCGCTTCTCCTTGTGGCCGTCCAGGTAGCCGAAGCGCACGGTGCGTTTCGAGCCGGGCAGCTCGAAGGAGAACTCCCGCTCCGGGCCGTAGGGGGTGACCTCCAGGTCCTCGAGGTCGACGGCCACGTGGTTCGTCGCGCGGCAGGCGGCGTTGGGGCAGACCAGCTCCAGCTCCACCTCGTCGCCCAGGGAGACCTGGCGAAGCTTGACCAGGATGAAGAGCCGGTCGCCGGAGAGCAGGTCGAGGACGTCCTTCATGGACGGCTCGTCGTTGTCCCCCAGGCGGACGATGCAGTTCTTGAGGACCTGGTTGACCGCGTCGCCGGTCCGGATGAGCCGCTGGTTGGTGAGCAGCTCTTCCTCGGCCCCGGTCATCTCCCGGAGTTCCACCTCGGTTCCGCTGGGAAGTTCGAACGTGTACACGGTTCACCTCCGCCCGTCAGGTCCAGTACTGGTAGCTGATGGTGATCTTCTCGATGGTGTTCTCGGTGTTGGCGCCTTCGAGTTCGTCGTACTCGAGCACCTTCACCCACGCTCCGTGCAGGGTCCATCGACGGGTCTCGTTGCCGGCCCGGTCGTAGCGGACGATGTCGATGTCGCGCATGTAGTCGTTGGGCAGCCCGCCGACCACGGCGTTGACGTCCACCTGTTTCTTGACCCATTCCCTGGCGGCCTCGTCCGAGCCGTCCTGGAGAATGCCCTTCTCCAGGGTGATGTCCTCGAACTTCACGCGCCCGGCCACCTTCTGGTCGAACATCGAGCCCGCGGGGGCGAAGGCCACCTCCTCGAACTCGGTCTTGGGCTCCTGGCCCTTCTTGAAGAGCGCCACGTCGAACCCGTTCACCTCGATGGCGAACTGCCAGTTCTGGTAGAGGCTCTTGGGCATGTTCCCGCTGCGCATGGGCTACCTCCTCACGTGGTCTTGAAGATTTCCTTGAAGTCCGCGCCGGTGGCGGTGAGCACGAAGTTGAGCTCGATGAACTCCGCGGTCTTCGTGGGCTTCACGAACACCCGCGCCACCAGCTCGTTGCGGTCGATCACCGCCGGCGTGTTGGTCTCCTCGTCGCACTGCACGGCGAAGTCGTAGAGACCGCCATTGTCCTTGATGTCCTGCAGGAAGGGGTTGATGAGCCGCAGCAGCGCCCGCCAGGTCTGCGGGTTGTTCGGCTCGAAGACCACGAACCGGGAGGACTCGGCGATGGCTTCCTCGATGTACATCATCAGCCGCCGGACGTTGACGCGGTCCAGCGCCGAGGGCTGGCTCTGGAGCGTCTTCTGGCCCCAGATGTTGATGCCGCTGTCCGGGAAGGAGGCGATGACGTTGACGCCCTCGGGGTAGAGCACGTCCCGCTCGCCGCGGCTGGTCTTGTATCCGACCGACAGGGCGTTGAAGATGCGGCCGCGGTCGATACCCGCGGGCGCGTACCAGACGTGGGCCTTGCGGTCGTTGCGGGCGAAACAGCCCGCCACCGCCCCGGTGGGCGGCACGAGCTTCCTCTTCCCGGTGACCGGATCGTTGATCTCCAGCCAGGGGTAGTAGAGGGCCGCGTAGGAGGAGTTGAAGGCGGCATGGGAGTACATCCCCTGTCCCTTGCGGAAGTCCACCGCCTCCAGCGGCTCCAGGTGGATCGGCACGTCGGCGAGGAAGATCAGGTCCTTGCGGTTCTCGGCGTAGGCGATCCCGGCATGGATCACGGCGGCCGTGGTCACGCCCGGGGCCATGAGCATGTTCAGGGCGTCGATCTCGTCGAAGGCGTAGAAGCCGGTGTGCTGGGACGGATCGCCCGTGTAGTCAGCGTCGTCGAGGCCCGTCAGCCCGTCGTCTCCACCGGAAAGCGCCGCACGGCCCGTGGCCGGACGGTCCTCCGGCAGGGCCGAGGCGGGCCTCAGGTCCTCCACGGCGATGAACTCCGAGCGCTCGTTGATCGCCAGCTCGACGTGGTTCTTCGCGGCCTCGTCCATGGAGAGGTCCTTGAAGACCTCGACGACCTCGCCCTTGTAGCGGACGATCAGGTTGAAACCGCTCGCGGGATCGAGCGAGCCGTCTTCGACCTCCACCTCGAGGCGGTCCCCCCAGACGCCCTCGTTCACGGCGAAGACACGGAGGGTGTCCTGGGCGTCCTGGCCGCCGGTGAGGTTCGCGGCGGCGGCAGGCTGGACGACACCGCCGTCCGTGGTTGAGGCCTGCACCAGGGAGGAGGCCGCGGCGTCGGCGTTGACGGCGGCCGCGACCTGGTCGGCGGTGCTCACCGGGTCACCTGCGCCGTCCGTGGCCAGGTTCACCGTGATCGCCTGGCCGGAGACCTCGACCGAGAGCGGCGTGTCCGTCCCGGAAGCCGCCAGCGCGATGCTGATGCCGTTGCCGGCCGAACCCGCCGCCCGTGCCGTCCAGGTGATGCGGTCCGTTCCGGCGGCGCCCGTCTCCAGCATCGCGGCGACGGCGCGCCGGTCCTTGAGCGTCACCGAGGACTTCACGGCGGTGAGGCTGTTCCGGTCGGTGGGGTCGGCGAGGTGGGCGATCCGGTTGACGTAGAGCACCGAGCCGCCGTTGTCGAAGAAGGCCCGTGCCGCGTAGGCCAGGTAGCCGGCCTGCACGTAGGAGCCGAACTTGTTGATGAACTGCTCCCAGCTGGTGACCAGGACGGGCTTGTTGATCGGGCCGCGTTCGGCCACGCCCACCATGGCGCAGGACGAGGTCGAGATCTGCTTGACGTAGAAACTGAAATCGGTCTCGCGCGTGTAGACGCCGGGGGAAAGGTAGGTCGCCATGGCTTACCTCCGCTTGCGGCGGCGGGAGGCGGAAGCCCCGCCGCTCCTGGGCTCGTCCTTGGATGCGCCGGCGCCGGCAGGCTCGGCCGGTTCCGGTGAGGCAGCGGCCTCGGGCGCCGCGCTCAGGGAGACCAGCCCGCGCCTGGCCGCGGCCTCGATCTCCGGGGAGACGTCCTCCTCGCGGACCCTCCGGCGCTCGCGTGGATTCAGATGGATGCCCCGGCCGCCACCCGCCAGGTGGAAGGTGAGCGGCTGGAAGAGCAGGTTCCTGATCTCGATCACTTGCGTTCCTCCTCTTCTCATGGCGTGTAGGTCCGGTCCTCCTCGACCCCGTCGCGGAACTCGAACTTCCGGTCCCTGATCAGCGGGCCCGTCTCCACCAGCCCGTCGTAGACGGGACAGTCCTCGATCCGGCAGCGCCCGGAGCTCTGGCGCAGGTCGGAGAGGTTCACCCGGCGCAGCCCGCCGAGGGGCACCAGCTCCGTGATGTTCAGGGTCCCGCGGTCTTCCACCTCCAGGACCGGGTGGACCTGGTAGAAGCGGGCGACCTTCTCCTGGAGGTCCAGCAGCTCCGCCTCGCGGGCGGCGGTCACGATCACGTCGAAGTCGAGGTGATAGAGCCGGGGGTGCCGCCACCGCTCGTAGGTCAGGTTCGGGATGTCCTTCTCCACGAGGTGCGCCTGGGTCCTGCGGTCGCCGTCCTCGACGAGGGTCGGGCCCTGCAGGATCAGGCTGGGCGTCCGCGGCACCTCGAACACGTCGTCCGCGGCCACGAGCACCGCCTCGGGGTCGATTTCCGCCTTCACCAGGCGGATGAAGCTCTCGACTACTGTTCGAACGGTTTCCAAGCTCATGTCTCCGACGGCCGGCGGCCGCGTCGCGTACACGACGGCGCGCCGGCGGATACTCCTGGCTGTTATCTACCGGAGCGGTTGCGGAAGTGTCGGGCGGTGTTGCAAAGTCGAGTTTTGTTGTTGTGGGTTCACTTCCGTTATGTAAGATATATGCTAGGAGGAAATAGGCTTTGAACGATAGCAAGATTACACTACTTCTTGGGGCAGGAGCATCGATACCATTCCTTTGTCGAGACGATGCGCGTTTAACCACAGACTACTTAACGAAAGCCTTGCTCGATAAGAATAATTGGGATGCTATTGTTCAGGAGCATAACCAGTATAAGAAAGATCCAAACGTAATAGATAAACTAGACGCTCAAGACTGTTCGTTTGTTGTCCTGAGAATAGAGCAATATCTTAGACAGAACTCTCGTTTTCAGAGTGTGAACTTCGAATACATTATTCATCTTCTAGACAAGATATCGGACTACCTATCAGCAAATGGGCCTTATGAATATAGCAACATCGATGAGATCCTAATAAACTTCTTTGGAGAAAGTGATTCCATGCTACAGGAGTACGCTTTTAGAAACTCAGATAAAGGTGGTTGGAGATATGCGCCGTTCTTGGCCCGCGAGGTAATATGCAGGGCCATCTTGAACTTGTGGGATTCCAAAAGAGCACAAAAAGGCATAAACTCAACAGTGTCGTTTATTTCTAATCTGCTAGCACGCTTTCGCTCTGTAAATATCTATTCCTTGAATTACGATCCGTTGGTATACGAGGCAATTAAAAACAATAGAACAATCACAACTGGGTTTGACCAAAACAAGGGATTCCTCCCAGAATTTTTCTACGGTAGCCAGAGCGTGGTGGCTTTTGTTCACGGCCATGTGGGTTTTATTCCTCTAGGCAAGAAAATGCGACTGAGCGATGACTATACTGGTGCTCAAGCAGAAAGGATGCGGGGTGTCTTTAATAACTCTGTAAACTCTACAAGATATTTCGATATAGGCGCCAAAGGACTTCATTATAATACTTACTTGGTAACAGGGCTGGATAAGATTGACAGTTTCGCGGAGAACCCCTTCGCCAGCTATCTTCATAGGTTCGGAAAGGACATAATTGAGAGCAATTGCATCATCATGGTTGGCTTGTCTCTCGGTGACCATCATCTCAATGCTTTCATGACAAACGCAACGCTCATATCCGACAAAAAACTATTATTTGTCACAAAGACCGACGTTGCCACGATAAAGAACTACTTTCAAGTCCCTTCTCCAAACGGAAACATTATTTTCAGGTTGTGGACTCTTTTCAGAGATTCGATAACAGTTACCCCGAGACAAGGGAGCGATCCCTTTCAAGAGCATTTGGAGAGCCTATACGATTCCCTATCAAGCAAGGGATATGGCAAGCTTACAAATCATATCCTCCTTTACATCAAGGGAACAGAAGAATTTTATAAGGAGGATATCAAAAGTTTGCTGTAATCTACCTGAGAGAGCTGATCTTGTTCTCATCATTTTAACCCACACTTAACAGCAACTCGGTAGTTCTCGAGCACCTGGTCGCGGTACTTCTCCATGACGGGGTGCAGAAAGGGACGCGGCGGTATGACGATCACCGCCCCGTTCGGATGATGGATGGTGGCGCCGTACTCCATGACCGCCCCGATGTTGACCAGGTCCTCGCCGTCCTTGTTCACGGTGCCGCGCAGCAGCCCCACGAAGGCCTTGTCGGCCAGGATGCGTTGCGTGATGGCGTTGACCAGGAACCCGGTATCGATCAGCGCCTTGCTGGAGCCCTTGCGCCGGATGGTGCTCTCGGCCAGCTTCACGAACGGTTTGCCGCCCGGGGCCTGGCTGCGGATGCCCCGCTTGATTTCGCGCACGAGCAGGAGGGCGTTCTTGATGGTGGCCTGCCGGAGGGCCAGCGCCAGGCGTGCGGCCGTGTTCCCCGTGAGCCTCGAGCGGGCCTCGTCCCAGTCTCCGAACCGCCTAACTCCCATGGAGGCGCACCAGCTTCAATACCTTGTGGGTCACCACGCCGAAGAGCCGTTCTTCCTCTACGGTCTGGACGCGGAACTCCCCGCCGTCCGCGCGCACGTGGTCCTCGGGACGGACGTCCGCGTCCGGGAGGACGCAGGCCACGGCGTCGATCTTGTTGTTCAGGTCCTCCGGCGGGGTCTCGACGAACTCCAGCGGGATGGTCCCGACCTCGGCGTAGGACGCGTCGTCGGATCCGTACAACCGTTCGCCGGGGACGGCGCGCAGGAGGAGCGCTTCCTGTCCGGACGAGAGGATGAGCGCCCGCACGTCCTCCGCGGCACGGATCTTCTCCGGGTCGGTCAGCAGGCTCACAGGTCGCTTCCCTGTTCGTAGATGACCGGCTTGAGGTCGGAGGGCGAGATGATGTAGTCCTCGGGACTCGCCGACGCCCCCGGCTTGATCTCGCCCAGGCGCTGCTTGTAGACGGCCTTCAGGTCCTCCTCGAGCTTCGCCCAGTGCTCAGGCTGCTTGCTCTTGTCGACCCGCTTGTCGCCGCTGGAGAAGGAGAAGGCGTTCGCCGTCGCCGCCCGCATCACCTGGCAGGCGTGGATCTGCCCCAGGATGAGCAGCAACTCGCGGGTCTCGCCTTCCGGCTCCGGCGACACCTCGCCGTCCACGACTGACAGCGTGATGTCGAGGTCACGGGCCAGCCGGTAGACGCCCTTCAGGATGCACCGCCCCAGGACCTCGTCGGTGAACAGATCGCCGCCGGGGTCGGACAGGTCGGTGCGAAGCGTTGCGACGAGATCAGCGAGCGCCACCTTCCACCTCCGCCAGCCGCTTCTTCAGCGCGTCGATGACCGTGCGCCGTTTCTCGGTGGCGAGGTGGGCCTTGAGCCTGGCGGCGTCATCCTCGGACCCGACGCGCGAGATGGCCTCCGCCGCGGGGAGCTTCGAGAGGTCCGCATCGTCCGGCTCCGCCCGTCCGCCGCCGTTCGTCTCCGGGGGAGCGGCGCCGTTCCCTTCCGCCTTGTCCACGCGCGCGAGGCGGCCTTCGGCGATGCCCCGTTCCATCTGGGCGGTGAGCGATTCGATCTCCACCACCTGCCCGGGCGCCAGGCGCAGTCCCGCATCGGCCACGATCAACACTCCGGGGCGGACGTTCTTCAGCTTGATCATCTGGGTCCACCTCCATCAGCCGAGCACCTTGATCTTGGCCAGGATGTCCGGGCGGGTGATCCCCTGGCCCAGCTCGGACCACACCAGCCAGCCGGTCTTGAAGCGGGTCTTCTGCTCGATGGCCTCGGTCTTGAGGTTCTCCCGCACGGGCATCTTGCCCACTTCCTCGTCGGGAATGAGCAGGATCTCGTCCATGGCCGCGGCCGCGGTCAGCAGGATGCCGCCGGTGCCGTAGTTCTTGATCACGCCCTTGGCGCGCAGCTCGGCCTTGGTCTGGGGGTCCAGGTTCCAGCTGCGCAGATCGTTGAACCTCCGGCCGCGCATCACGATGTACTTCACCGACAGCTCCAGGTCCTCGATGATGGAGACCGCCTCGTTGAGCGCCTCCTCGGTCAGGGTGGTGCCGGTGACCTCCACCGTGTTGGCCGCGGGGACCGCGGCGGAGATCACGGTGATGGTCCGCTTGTCGATCTCCTTGCGGATCTCGTCGGCCGCGGAGGTCTGGATGTCCATGAGCGTCCCGATGTTCCCGTTCTTGAGCACCGAGACGTCCACCATGGGCGCGGAGTGGATGCGATGGGTGGGGAACTCCACCTCTTCCTTGCCCAGCTCCTGCTCCTGGGCCTCGCCCTCGTTGCTGATCCAGTAGGCCTTGACCTTGGGCTTCTTCTGGTAGATGGGCCGCTCGCCCTTGGGCAGGGTGTGCCGGGTCAGGAGCAGCGAGGAGATCTCCTTGCGCTTGATCTCCTGCTCGATGGGCGCCGCGATGGCGGCGGCCAGCGCCCGCATCCCCTCGGGGGACTCGAGCGCCTCGCTCATCAGGCGCGCCATGGTCTCCATGTATTCCTGGCTGTGCACGTTCACCTGGGTCGTCTCCATGTCGGTCTCCTCCCGTGTCTCAGATCAACAGGCGGAACTTGAGCGTCCCGCCGGAGACGGAGATGGCCCGGGCGATGACTTCTTCGCCGGCCTGCACGCCCGCCGTGAGCTTGCCGTTGGCCGAGACCTTCAGGTCGTCGCCGGGATTGACGGTCCCCTCGAAGACGTCGGTCTCGTACACGCCGCCCATGCAGTAGATGCCGGGCATCTCTCCGTTCTTGTAGTCCTTGATCAGGATGCCGAAGGACTTGACCGTCGGATCGGTGTTCACAGCGAACAGGTCGTTGCCGACGAGCGTGACCACCTGCCCGAGCTGGCCGTCCCCCTGCATGTAGCCGTCGCCGTAGGCGAGGCCTCGATGGTTCGGGTTGATGTAAGGCATGACTCTTCCTCCTTGCTCAGTTGGTCTGGACCGGCTCGCCGGTCGCCAGGGCTACGCGGTGGCGGTACGCGGCCATGAAGCCCTGCCGCAGCCGCTCCTCGAGGCCCGTCTTCCGGTCGTCCACGTCCCTGGGGCGCACGCCGGCGTCGCTGCGCATCGGGGGGTCTTCGTCCGCCGCCTTGGCCTTTCCCTTGTCCGGTCCGCCGCCCGGGTCCTCTTCCTCCTTCCCCGCCGCGGCGCGGACCCGAGCCATCCGCTCGTAGGCCGCCTCGGTGGCCGCGAAGGCGTCGTCGGAAAGCCCGGCCAGCCGGGCCAGCTCCTTCTCCCGCTCCTCGTCGCTGCCGAAGGAGACACCCTGCTTCTCCAGCCTGCGCAGCAGCTTCTGGGCACGGGCGCGGCTGGCCGCGGCCTTGCGTTCCGCCTCCAGCTCTTCCACCCGCTTCTGCAGGGCCAGAACCTGCTGCTTGAGCTCCTTGTTCTCCTTCTCCAGCTCCTTGACGCGGGTCTTGTCGTCCGCGGCGTCGCCGCCGCCCCCGCCGTCCTTCTTCTTGGCGGCCTCGACCGCCTGTTCCTCTTGCTCTTTCCGCTTCTCATCCATCTGTGGACCTCCTTCGTCTTGGGTTGCCGAAACCGTCTCCCGCGCCGCCGCGACCTGGGTGATGCGCGCGTTCTCGTCGGCGCCCTTGCGGTCGAGCAGGCCGAGGCCGGTGAACGTCACGCCGTGCAGGATCTCGAAGACGGGCTTGCCCTGGAACGTGCCGCCCTTGTACTTGCGCAGGTGGATGCAGTAGTCATTCTTCGACGTCACCCGCCTGCCGCAGATGGAGCATTCGCCCTCCTCGTAGTCGCACTCCATCGAGACCTGGGTGATGATGCCCTTGCGGATCAGCTTGTACGCCAGCTGAGCGTGCGGACTGTCCGACACGTAGAGCTCGCCGACGCACTCGATGCGGCCGCCGCTGTCGTCCTCGATAAAGTCCGCGGCCACGATCCCGCCGACGATGTCCGTGAAATCCTGTGAGTGCTTGAGGTCGATCTTCTTGTTGACCGCGGTCATGTAACGCGCCGCCAGCTCCTCCGGCGTGAAGTGGTCGCCGTTCTTGTTGGTGCCGGCGCGGCACAGGATGAAACCGAACTGGGGGTCGCCCGCGTCCCGGGCCGGGTCGGCCGCCTCCGCGCACAGCTCGCCGTCCTGCGCGAACTTCAGCTCCACCGGGATCGAGGTGTGGCAGCCCGTGGCGAGCGAGGCCGCCGCCTTGGACCTGGGCGTGCTCCGCGCCCGGGAGGCGATGAAGAGCAGTTCCCGTGCGTGCTTGCCCTCCCGCCCGATGTCCTTGGCGATGTTGTAGTCCACCTCCATGCCTCGGACCCGGACCTGGCCGAAATGCTCGGAGAAGATCTCCCGGATGCCGTCCTCGCGGGGATAGGCGCGGTCACGGTAGGAAAGGATCACGGTGCCGTACCTGCCGCGCGACCCGGAGGCGAGGGACTCCATCAGGGCCTTGATCGACTCCTTGGTGTAGCGGGTCCGGGAAGGAAAGTTGCGTCGTGGCGTGGGCTTGATCTCCTTGTCCGCCCAGCGGGTCATGAGCCCCTCGACGAAGTGGAGCGAGTCTTCGTAGTCGTTCGAGCCGAACTCGGTCACGTAGGGCGGATCGAGGTAGAGCACGTCGGCGCCGAACCGCCGGACGGCCTCCACGGCGTCCAGGTTGAAGGCCTTGCACTCCTGGCCGTTGTCGAACACCAGGCTGTTGAGCTGGCGTACCGAACGGCGGAAAGACTCGATGAACTTGGAGAGCGGCGGGTTGGAGAGCTGCGACTGCTCCAGGCTCGCCTCCGCCTCCAGCCCGGCCTTGCGATGCATCTTCGAGCGCGAGAACTGCCCGAAAGCACTCTTGGCTTTGACGGTGTTCCCCAGCGCCGCCAGCGCCAGGTCCTTCTTGTACCCGGGCAGCTTCTGGATGTTGGCCCAGACCTGGTCCAGCCACCGCAGCACGGGCTTGGTGTAGTAGTAACCGTGGAAGTGGTCCACGATGAAGGTCCCCGCGTCCGGGTTCGGCGCGAGGATCCCTTCCACGTCCTCCTCGGTGAGCTTCTCGTGGGAGTTCTCGACCACGGCTCGCGCCAGGTGGTACGGGAACCGCAACAGGTCGTTGGCGATGACCTTGAATCCCTTGCGCTTGAAGTGATAGGCCACGTTCGCGCCGCCCGAGAAGGCGTCCAGGATGCTCCGCGCGTCCTTGGGCACGTGGCGTTCGATCCATCCCAGCATCAGGTACTTGCTGCCCATGAACCCGGTGACGCGCACCGCGTCCACCTTGCCGGCCTGGCAGGTGAGGAGGTCCACGGCCTCGCCGAGGGGCGCGTCGGCCAGGGCCTGCATGTTGGTCTCGACGCGCAGGGCGGCCTCGACGGCCGCGGAGGCCTCGTGCTCCTTGATCCATTCCTTGGCCCGCTCCATGGTCCAGCCGTCCGGGTTGCGCTCGGTCTTGCGGGCGAACCGGTAGGCCTGAAGCACCATGGCGCGGGGATCGTGTCCCTCCGGCACGAACTCCTTCTTGAGCCTGCCGATGATGATGGAGACCCCATCGACGCCCTCGAGCTTCTTGCGCCGGAAGCTGTCCGGCTCGAACTCGTCGGGGTCGCGCACCCGGTAGCGGATCTCGTTCTCCGTCTCCTCCCAGATGGCCCGGGAGGTCATGGCTCCGGCGGCCTGTGCGGCTTCCGCAGCGGCCGTCCGGCCCTTGGCCTGCCGGCAGATGAAGAGGCGCTCCTTGGCGTGGGATGCGTCGCCGTGGCGCGAGGTGATGGCGTAATGGTGATCGTGGGAGCGCATGGACGACTCCCGGCCCAGCGAGGCGATGATCTTCCGCATCTGCTGTTCGCTGGGGTGGGCGTGGTCCCGGTAGGAGATGAGCCAGTACGGGATGTGCCGGGCGTTGCCGAGGAAGGTCTCGAAGAACTCCCCGGCGTTGGCCCGGGTCACGGTCCTGTGGTCCGTCTCGTAATGCCGGGTCTTGGAGTCCTCGACGAGCTTCAGTCCCTTCCAGTAGGTCATCAACCCTTCTACGAAGTGGTAGGCCTTCTCGTAGTTGGTGGTCGAGAACTCCGTGGCGTAGGGCGGATCGAAGTAGGCCAGATCCGCCTTCACCTCCGGCAGGAACTCGTTCACGTCCTTCCGGCAGGCCTTGCACTCCTTGCCGTTGTCGAAGACCAGCGCGTTGATGCGGGCCACGTTCTTGCGGAACCGCTCCCTGAACTCCTCCGGCGTGTCCTCGCGCTTGCCGTACCGGGTGGACGAGGAGAAGTGCCCGAAACCGCCCTTGCCGGACATGCAGGTCTTGCCCAGGGCGAAGAGGGCGATGTCCTTCTTGTAACCCTCGAGCTTGTCGATGTTGGCGCGGATGGTGTCGATCAGCCCGTGGACGCCCTTGGCGAAGAAGATGCCCTTGAAGTTGTCCCGGACGAAGGTGCCCGCCTTGGGGTTGTCGGCGAGCAGCATCTCCAGGTCGTCGTCGGTGAGGCGGACGTTGCGGTTCTCGATGATGGCCCGGGCGGCGTGGTAGCAGTAGCGCAGCCGGTCGTTGGCCAGGACCTGCAGGCCCTTGGTCTTGTACATGTAGGCCACTACGCCCGAGCCCGAGAAGGCGTCGACGACCGACTCCACGTCCTCCGGCGTGTGCTTCCAGATCCAGTCGACCAGCTTCTGCTTCGACCCGATGTAGTTGGTGATGTACTTCGGCCGCTTGTCCGGCGGCAGTTCCTCGGTGACGAGCTCCCCGGCCCGGGCTTCAAGGGCCTCGAAGTCCAGGTCCAGGGTGGCGTCCGTCTCCAGGAGGAACGCCAGCCTTTCGCGGTCGGTGGCGAAAAGTTCCATCCGGCTCTCCGGTCTCATGTCATGACATGGCCGCCCTCGTGACCGCCTCGCGGCGGACAGAGGGATGCCGTCGGTGGATACCTACCGGAGGCCGCTGAAAAGTGTCGGGAAGGGAGTCAGGAGATCCGGCCGGAAAGGATCTTGTCGAGGACGGCGCGGGCGCAGGCCTCGGCCGAGGGGTACTCGTCGGTCTCGACCACGGGGGCGCGCATGCCGCGGTACGGGGAAAGGGTGGCCTGATGGTAGGCCAGGAAGTCGTCCGGGAGGGTCCTGACCTCGTTTTCCACCAGGCGGTTGACGATCCACTCGGCTTCCTCGCGGGCCTCGGTTTTCCCGGGCAGGAACTCGATCACGAGATCCAGGCCGGGCCCCGGACCCTGGACCCAGACGCCGACGGGCTCGTAGCGCGGCTCCCGGATGCGGTCGCGCAGGGCGTACTCGACCATGTAGCGCAGCTTCATTCCCATTCCTCCGCGATCCTCACGTGCTCGGCCAGGAGGTCCGCGTCGATCCGCTCGAACCGGTCCCGGTTCTCCGACTTGTATCGCCGCCAGCGTCTCCAGTCGGCGGCCAGGTCCGGTTCCTGGTCGGGGAACACGAGCTCCACGTGAAAACGCCGGCCCCGGTCGTCCGTGAGGTCGATGAGATAGGTGTCCTCCTGGGACCAGCGGACCACCTTGACGGTGTGCGCGTGCTGGAAGCCTTCGTCGTAGCCGACCGCCTTGAAGAGGAGCCAGAAGTCCACCCGCTTGACCTCGCCCCCGGCATCGAAGTGCGGCGCCACGCGGGTCACCGTGTAGCCGTCGATGAGTCCCAGGCGGACCGGCTCCCGGCCGGGCTCGATCAGTGCCATCCACGAGCCGCCCTCGTTGAACGGCTCGAAGAGCGCCTGCAGCCTCGCCTTCTCTTTCTCGATGAATTCCTTCATGGTCACCTCACCAGGATGATGTCCTCGACCTTCCGGCCGTCGGGCAGCCTGGATATCCTGCGCTTCCGGAACACATCCAGCAGCCGCCGCCTCTCCCGCTCGCTCCCCACGACGATCACGTCGATGTTGTCGAGCAGGGTGACCGAGTACTTGAAGATCGTCTCGTTGCTGCTCCGCCTTGCGAACTTCTTCCACTCCGCCGGCGTGCTCCCGCGGTGGTTGGAGACGTAGCCGTCACGCACCCGGCCGAAGGCGTCGTGGTCGTAACTGATGGCGTCCATGCGGCGCAGGAGCCGCTTCTTGAAGTAGAGCCCGGTCTCCCGCGATCCCCCGGCGGTGGGGAGCTTCCGGATGCGGGTGAAGAAGTAGGTGGCCCCGCCGGTGTCCATGTCCGCCTCCGGCGACATGCCCCCGACGGGGATGCCGGCGCGCAGCTTCTCCACCGTGCTCACCATCGCGCCGTTGTTCTCCAGCACCGTGTCGATGAAGGACGGCAGGTCGTCGCCGTTGGTAAGCCGGTGGTAGAGGCCGTAGCCCTTCATCTGTCTCTCCAGATCCTCGTCCGAGATGTCGAAACGGTACTGGTGCCTGTAACCGGCCCGCTTCCCCGGATCCTTGAAGGCCAGCTGGTACTCGCCCATGGGGTTGTAGCCTGGCATCCGGGTCAGGTCCTTCACGCCGAGGCGCCGCTCCCAGAAACCGCGCATCTCCCGGATGCGCTCCTCCTTGCTCGCCGCGCGGCGGTCCAGCTCCTTGATCAGGCGCCTGTACTCCGGATCCTGGTCCACCTTGGTCAGATAGGCCTGCTTGTGGAGATAGAGCAGCTCCGCGTCCTGCGGTGTGGCCGCCCCGGCCTTGAGGCCGAGGGATTCCATGTGATCCAGGGCCCGCTCGAGGCTCTTGGCGTCGGGACGGTCCGGGAGGATCAGCTCGAACTCGCCCCGCTGGGCGTAGAGGTTCTTCTCCGACCAGGGGCGGTAGACCGCGCGCACTCCGTCGCCGAAGTCGATCTCGTACTGCTCGCCGGCCTTCATGCTGCGCCCGCGGAAGAGGGCCGAGTTGTCCGCCGCCTCGTCCACCACGACGAGTTCGCCGCCCCTGAGTTCCCTCCTGGGCTGGAGCACCTTCGTGCGCCGCACGGTGAACGGGACGTCCTTCGGCTTCCTCTTGCGGGTGGCGCGCTTCTTCAGGTAGGTCTCGAAACGCTCGTCGATGGGCTTCTTGTCGCGGGCCGCCTGCTGGACCTTCTCGATCCACTCGATGTAGGTCTGCGCCATCTCCCGCACGTCCGGGTCGTCCGACCCGCTCAACCGCCTGAGGGCCTTCAGGTGGTCCGCGGCCTTCTTGAGGGTCGCCTGGTTATACTTGTGGTCCTGGGCGTGGTGGTTGACGGTCTTCACCGCGGCGAGGATGTCGTTTGCGAAGAGGTCCTCCGGGAGCGGCTCGCCCACCCGCGCCGCCGCCGTGTCGATGCCCGCCTTGCGCAGGGCGGCGAGCAGTTTCTCCTCCGCCTCGGGCCGGACCTTCATCTTCACCACCGTGCGCTTGCGGCCCTTGAAGGTCTCCACGAAGACCAGGGCGTTCTGGTCCTCGATGTCGTCCTCGTCGAAGGGCAGCACCTTGCCTTGCCACCCGAGCGAACGCACCTCCTCGAGGAGCGCTTCCTCGGCCGGACCCAGCTTCCCCTTGGGAACGGCCTCCAGGACGTCCTCGAAGCGGAAGTCCTTCCTGCCCAGGACGTCCGCGTAGAAGGCCTCGAAATCCCGCCGCAGGTTGCGCTTGCGCGCCAGGGCCGTCTCGTAGAAGGCCTGCTTGCGCGCCTCGTCCCGGCCGAAACGGCCTTCCGCGTAGGGTCGCAGGATGGCCAGGTAGTCCTCGTCCGGGATCTTCTCGACCTCGCGGATGTAGCGCAGCGTCACCGAGGGGTCGACCTCGACCTTGCCCTCTTTGACGGCGCGGAAGAGCGTGTTGTAGAAGGGCTCCTGCTCGCCGTAGCGGGCGTTCGGGTGGTAGTCGATGGAGAGGCGGTCCTCGCCCAGGTACTTGAAGAGCTGCCCCTTGTCGATGCCGTAGACCTTCCCGTCCCTGGCCCGCAGGAACTGCTTCGCGTGACCGTCGTGGTTCGAGATCAGCCAGTCGATCACGTGCTCCCGCTGGATCTGCTCGATCTCGAGCGTGGTGAGGTCGACCGGGTCAACGCCGGCGAAATCGAACCGGCTCTTCAGGTCGGTCCGCCACCTCTGGATGGAGCCCAGCCGGCCGTTCAGCCGGATGGTGCGGACCTCGATGGCGTCCGGATCGATGAGCCGTCCGATCTTGTAGGCCGCCTCCTCACCGTGGGCGATGAACTCGTCCCCGGACCGCTCGACCGGCTTGAACAACCACCTGGCGCCGGTCTCGTCGGTCCAGAACTCCTTGGCGTGCGCTCCGCCCACCTGGGCCTTGCCGGCGAACTTGAAGTTCTCCGGCTTTCCTTTCTCGCGCCACGCGGCGTCCACCGCCTCGAACTCCGACCCCTTCTTGGCGAAGACGGGTTCCGGGGCCGACGGCGGTTCCGGGGGCGGAGGCTGTTTCTTCGCCGGCTTGGGCTTCGGAGCCTTCTTCTTGCCGCCGTGTTTCTCCAGCCACGCCGCGTGCTTCTTCTCGATGCCGGCCTTGGCCGCCTCCACCTTGGCCGGGTCGGTCTCGGTGAAGAGGGTGACCAGCTCGTCCTTGTTCGCCCATTGCCAGTGCTTGAGCTTGGTCTCCTTGGCCAGGGTCTTGAGGTCGCCGACCTTCATGGCCGCGACCTGGTCGTGGAAGAGCTTCTTCTTGAGGGCGATCTCCTTGGCGTGGGCCTCGAGGAGTTCCTGGGGCAGTCCGGCTCCCCCGGCGAGCGTCGATTCCGCCTCCTTGACGGCGGACAGGAAGTCGGCGTATCCCGCCGGCGACTCGGGCACGACCACCTTCGCGGCCGCCTGCTCGAGGGTGTCTTTCGCCTTCTTGAGCGCTTCTTTCTTGGCGGCCTCGACCGCTTCCTGCTTGGCCTTCTCGGCCAGTTCCTCGCCGGCGGCCTTCTGCAGGGCCTTGATGAGTTGCTGCTTGTTCTTGAGGGGGCCGATGTGGTGTTTCTTCTTGGCCGCGATGAGGGCCTTGCCCTTCAGGCCCGAGTGGTCCACGCCCGGCTCCAGCTCGTCCAGCAGCTCGATCACGTCCTGCTTGGTCATGTTGAGGGAGATGCCCTTGGCCTTGGCCATCTCCTTGAGCTCGGCCACCGTCAGGTCCTGCAGCCCGCCCGGCGCCGGGACCTTCTTCAACTGCTCCGCCAGCTGCTGGGCCTGTTTCAGGGAGGCCTGCTTCTCCGCCAGGAGCTTGACCAGCTCGTCCTTGGAGCGGAGGAGGCCGATCTTGTGCTGCTTGAGCTTCGCCTTGAGCGCCGCGCCCGAGAGGGTCGAGTGGTCCACCCCGGGCTCGACCTGGTCCAGCAGCTTGATGAATTCGGCCTTCGTGCGGGCGATGGAGACGCCGTTCTGCTTGGCCAGCGTCTGGAGCTGTTTCACGGTGAGGGTGTTCAGGTCCGCGATCTGGCCGCTCTCGAAGGCGGCCTTGAGCTTGGCATCCTCCTCGGCCTTCGCCTTCGCCTGCTCTTCGATGGCCTGGGGCGGAAGGATGCACACCGCTGGTTCGGCCGCCGCCTTGGCCCCCAGCTCTCCGCCGCATATCACCAGGGGCCAGGCCACGACGCTGGTGCAGCGGCAGTTGGGATGCGCGGGCTGCGGGGGGAAGCGGTCGGTGTCGAAGACCTTGCCGTCCAGCGGGCCGCACACCGGGCAGACCCGCTCGTCCTCCATGGTCATCCATTCGAGCTTCCGGACCCCGACCCGACGGTGGAACTTGATCCGTCCCTGGTTGTGGGCGCGCAGCACCTCGGTGCGGGCGATGACCTCCATCCGGTACTGCGCCTTGCTGAACACCCTGGAACCCGCGTGCCGGAAGGACTCCGGATCCTTCACGACGCGGCCGAGATCCCTGACGATGTCCTCGACGCCCTTGCCGGTGGCGATCCCGGAGAACACGGCGCGCTTGATGCCGTCGGCCAGTTCCCGGTGGACGTCACCGGCCAGCACCAGGTTGTAGTTGGCCATGAAGTCCAGGGCGTCGGTGTCCACCAGGGTGAACACGCGGGTGGCGAGCTTGTCGATGCCCTCCGGGGTGAGGTCCCGGTAGAAGGGCATCCGGGCCAGGGCGAGCTCGTCGATGCCGCGGCGGATGCCGAGACGGAACGCCTCCCGGGCCGTCCTGCGGAACGTCAGCGTCTGCTCCCGGCGGAGCGTGCGCATGATCTCCCGCAACTCGGCGTCGAGCTTCCTGAGCCCTTCCAGAGCGGCGAGCTTGTTGTCCGGGAGGGAGCCGAGGCTCTTGTAGTGGAGGATGGCCCGGCGGACCTGCTCCTCGGCTTCGGCGAGCGCACGGGTCAGTTCGGCCACCACCTGTTCGGTGTAAAGGTTGCGGGCGCGGACGCTCCGTTCCGTGGCGCGCCGGATGGCCTCGGCCTGGGAGAGGGGTTTCCGTGCAGCCAGCGCCCCGATCACGACCCGCACTCCCGGCACGGAGCCGAAGCCACGCTGCCGGGTGCGGGGGATGCGGCCGGGGTGTCGCCGCCGCCGGCCTCTTCCGGAGACACCTGGGCGGGCGTCCTCGGGTCGAAGAACCGGCAGACGGACGAGTCGAAGGTCGTCTCCGCCCGGTGCACGCGGCAGAAGTTCCGTGCCTCGTCGAAATGGATGCAGGCGTCGCAAACCTCGTCCGCCGTGTCCGCCCTGGCGAACGGGCCGCCCCACGAACCTTCCGCGCGGCCGGCACCGGAGCGGTTCTTCTCCCGGTCCAGCCCCAGCATCTCCTGGGCGGTCTCCACGCTCATGATGCCGGCCATGACCATGTCCACGATGGGCTTGACCTGCTTCTCATCGAGCAGGTCCACCGACTTGCGCTCGTTCTCACGGTTGGCCGCCTCGATGTCGGGGTCGAGGTCCATCTTGAGCTGGAGGCTGGAGCGGCTGATGAGCTTGCGGTCGTACAGCTCGATGAGCAGGCGCTTGAAGTCCACCGCGTCCGACGGGTCGAGGTCGTTGAAGAGGAACTGGAGCGTCTTGTCCTTGTAGCCCTTGAGCTCCAGCCAGTCGTCGAAGACCCAGGCGAGGATGTCGCGGGCGGCCTGCTTAATCTCCCGGATCATCACCAGCATCTTCTGCAGGCTCACCGAGGCGGTGGCGAAGTTCGGCCCGTCGCCGGTGACCAGGGAACGCGAGAGCCCCAAGGCGACGACGATGTCCTCCTTCACCTCCTTGACCTTGTCCTCGACGTTGAGGACCTGGCCCTCGGTGCCGTGGGTCTCCACCGTGACGTAGAAGGGCACGACCAGGCCGCTCTTGAGGTCCATCTTGTTGACCATGTCGCGGACCTGCTCGAGCATCTTCTGGTCGGGCATGACCATCTTCTGGCCGAAGGCCCCGCCCACCTTGAGCAGGCGGAACGGGGTGGCCCAGCGCTTGGCGATGGCCTGCTCGGCGCGGCGGTAGTCCCGGAGCAGCTCGATGGACTGGAACGCGGGCAGGACCAGCGAGTTGCCCCGCGGGGAGAAGGCGGGCGCATCCCACTTGAGGTGGAGCACCTGGTCGACCGGCAGGTCCAGTCCTTCGCCGCCCCCGTCGTCCGGGTACTGCCGCGCCTCGACCAGCTGGCCCTGGGCGTACTTCACCTTCACCGAGACGGGGTTGACGCAGATGACCTCCTCGATGTCTTTGCCGTCCTTGGTGTAGCGCTTGAAACCGACGGCATCGCCCTTGACCAGCAGCTGGAGGATCATGTCCTTGACGAAGGCGGAGACGCCGAGCCGATCGGCGAGTGCTATCGCCTCCCACTTCACGTCCTCGTCGTCGCTGGTGATCTTGATCTCGTCGCCCACGGCGAAGGTGCGCCAGGAGTTGACGCAGTTCTTCACCAGCGGCTCCTCGACGTAGTACTCCCACGCCTTTCGGGCACGCTCCTCCCAGGTCGAGGGGATGGCCTCGGTGGCGTTCACCCGGCTGAAGACGGAGGGGTCCAGGGCCGCGGCCGCCGCCAGCGGGACGACGACCACGCCCTGGGTCTGCGTATCCTGCAGCCCGGCGGCCCCGCCCGTCGCGGCGGGCGGTTCTTCCGGATGAGGGGGATTGCCTTGTCTTTCCACCGGTGACCTCGCGGTTTTCTGGCCGTGAGAGCGCCACATTCGCGCCGTGTGCGCTAAAGCCGCGCCCTACGGGTCATTTACCGGAGGCGCCGGAGAATCGTCGGAGACGGGGGGAACGCGGCCGACGTGCTCAGATGAAGACCGGGTCCGTGACGAGCGGGGTGAGGCAGACCGTCTCTTCGCCCACCTGGTCGAGGCGCCCCTGCTCGCGGACCAGGATGGCGCAGCGGACCGCGTCGATGATGTGGTCGTTGCCCTTCGAGTAGACCACCCGGCCGTCGTGCAGGGTGTAGGTGTGCGTCGTGAACTGGTCCTCGATCTCCAAGTCGTCCACCGGGAAGACGATCTGCCGTCTCTGCAGGGCGCCGTTGATGAGGCTGGTCATGAGCTCCTTGGTGCGCTTCTTCACCTCGCGGCCGTCGCGCACCGCCAGGGTCGTCATCCCGCCGAAATCGTAGCCCCGCAGCCGCCCCTCGAGCTGGAGGGGCTTGTACTTGTCCAGCGTCAGGAGCTCCTGCACCACCGCCAGGCCGTTGCCGCCGTTGTCCACGCCGATGCCGGTCGGGGTGAAGTAGCGTTCGAGCAGGGCGATGGCCTGGGCGATGTGCGGGTAGGCCACGCGCTCCATGTGGATCCGCAGGACCATTCTCAGGACCGGGCGCTCCCCGACTTCCTGCTCGCGGAAGACCACGATCTCCGTGGGATCGTTGGTGTAGCCCAGGTCGCCCCCGATCCAGAACACGCCGGTCTGCGGCGTGAGGTTGAGCAGCATCTCCAGGCGGTCGTGGGCTTCCTCCTCGGTGCCGCAGTCGCGCATCTCCTCGCCGGTGATGACCACCTTCTGGTACTCGAGCACCTCCTGCCGGCAGAGGTTCAGGTGTTCGACGTTGAAGGCGCCGTAGGAGGGTTTCCCGTGCTCGCCGGCGACCTCGTGCTGCCAG
>JAADFN010000079.1 GCA_013152895.1 Acidobacteriota bacterium
GGTGGTCGGGGCCGAGAACCTTCTTGCGAACGCGAATGGCGCGCAGGAAGAGCCGTTGAGCTTCGTCATAGTTGCCCTGGTCGGAGAGCAACGTTGCCAGGGTGTGCAGGCTCTGCGCCGTGTCCGGGTGGTTTTCCCCGAAGAGCTGCTCCCTGATGGCGAGCGCGCGCCGTGCGTATGGCACCGCCCGGTCCAGCCTCCCCTGGTTCCACAGCGCCACCGCCAGGTTTCCCAGGTCGGTGGCTGCCTCGGCGGAGTCGTTCCCGAAATGGGCACGGCTGATGCCCAGGGCGCGCCGGTGAAGAGCCTCCGCCTGGACGTAATGCCCCTGTTCCGAGAGGACCGCCGCCAGGCCCGAGAGTGTCTCGCCGACTGCCGGCGCCCCGGTGCCGAGCAACGTTTCCTCGAGCGACAGCGTGTGCCGGAGGACCTTCGCGGATCGATCGTACTCTCCCCGGTTGTAAAGAGAGACCCCCCAACGCTCCTCGGCGACAGCGGCCTCGGGGCTGTTCGGTCCGTAAATGACGCGCTTCCGCTGCAGGGCCTGGTTCAGGAGCGGTCCCGCCCGGTCGAACATCCCGAGCTTGCTGTAAAGCTCGCCGAGGACTCCCATGAGCTCGGCCTGGACCGCCGGCTGGTCCGCGAGCTCCGAGTGGATCCGCGTGGCGCCCCGGTCGAGAAGCTCTCTCGCCGAGACGGATCTCCCTCGCGACTGGCTGGGGTCGTTGATCTCGAAGACACCGATGAGAAAGTCCTTGACGGCGGTCGCCTTCTGTGCCTCGAGGGTGGCAACGCGGGCCTCCCTGGCCGTTGAAACCAGGCCCGCAACGAGAGCGACCAGGAGCAAGAGCGACGCTGCAACGCCCGCGCGGTGGCGCGAGATGAACTTGCCGGCGCGGTAGCCCGGCGTCTCCCGGCGCGCCCTCACCGGGAGCCCTTCGAGGTGGCGCCCGATGTCATGGGCCAGCGCCTCTGCCGAGGCGTAGCGCCGCTCCGGCACCCTGCGCAGGGCCTTGAGCACGATGGTATCGAGGTCGCCGGCAAGGCGGCGTTTCAGACGGCGGGGACCGAGCCGGCGCGCGGCGGCGATGGCCGTGGCGTCCCCGCCTGGCCCGGAATCCCCGGGAATGCGAGCCGTTCGCGCCGCGGCCGATGACGGCCGGGGTGCCGTTGCCTCGAGGATCGCCCGTTGGGCTTCCTCCGGGGACCTGCCGGCCAAGGGCTGGGCGCGACGCCCGCAGAGCAGCTCGTACAGGATGAGCCCGAGAGCGTACACGTCGGTGGCGGTGGTCACGGGCTCGCCGCAGACCTGTTCCGGCGCCGCGTACTCCGGCGTCATGACGTGCCAGCCGGCACGGGTTACGGCCGTGGATCCCGCCACGCCCTCGCTCGAAAGGACCTTGGCGATGCCGAAGTCCAGGAGCTTCGGCCGGCCCTCGGCGTCAACCAGGATGTTTGACGGTTTGAGATCCCGGTGGACCACCAGGTTGACGTGTGCGTACTGCACGGCCTCGCAGACGGTGACGAACAGCGTCAGCCGCTGTTCGAGAGTCAGCCTGTGCGTGTCGCAGTAACTGGTGATCGGGACCCCATCCACGTATTCCATGGCAAAGTAATGCCTGCCATCGGAGGTGATGCCGCCGTCCAGGAGGCGGGCGATGGCAGGGTGCTCGAGACGCGCAAGAATCTGGCGCTCTCGAAGAAAACGGTCCATGAGCTCGTCGGTGTCCAGCCCACGCTTGAGGAGCTTGAGCGCCACACGTTGCTCGAATTGGCCGTCGGCGCGCTCCGCCAGGTAGATGACGCCCATTCCTCCGCGGCCGATCTCCCGAACGACACGGTAGGGGCCGATCGTTCGACCCTCGATGTCCCCATCGCACGGATCCATCTCGCCTGCGTCCTCCACGAGCTGCCGGAGAAGATCCTCGGCCGGCCGTTCGAGAATCCCCCCCGTGCGACCATCCGCGTCGAGGAGCGCCTCGAGCCGGGCCATCAGCTCCGAATCGTTCGAGCATGCCACACGAAGGGCCGCCGCGCGCTCCCCAGGGGCAAGATCGAGGAGCTCGTCCAGCAATGCGGAGATCTTGCGCCAGGCGCTGGCGGTGGGGTTGTGGTTCTGCATCGTACGCTCTCGAGGAGCCTTGGCCAGTGTAGCAATCCTGTGATGATATGAGCAAATGCCACAGAGTGCGATCTTTCTTCTCGCGGTCATGCCCGGAGATGGAACGCTTGGCTGCACCCCTGTTTTCGGTCTGGCCAGAGTGTGAATGTGACTCTTACGGACTGCTGCCGGAGATCGCCGTGTAGAGGAACGCGCGGGCCTTGCGCCAGTCGCGCTTGACCGTCCTTGGGGAAAGATCGAGCGACGCGGCCGTTTCCTCCACCGACAGGCCGCCGAAGAATCGCAGCTCAACAACCCGGGCCAGGCGGCAGTCGACGCATTCAAGCCGTGTCAGGGCGTCGTTGAGAGCCAACATCTCGACGGCTCGGAGCTCGACCGGAGTCTCGTCTTGCGAGAGGCTCGTGTGAGCTGCGTTGCCACCGCGCTTGCCCGCAGACTGCCGCCGCGCGTGGTCGACGAGGATCTGCCGCATGGCCCTTGCTGCCAGCGCGAAGAAGTGCTCCCGGTCGTTGAGCTTGACCCGCGTCTGGTCCACCAGCTTGAGGTACGCCTCGTGCACCAGCGCCGTCGGGCGGAGCGTCTCTCCCGCCGGGTGGCGGCGGAGCTGGCCTCTCGCCAGGGCCCGCAGCTCCTCGTACACCAGCGGAAACAACTCTCCTGGCGCCTCCGGGCGCCCCTTCCGCCAGGCGATCAACAGTTGCGTGATGTCACCAGCGGGTTTGCCCGGAGCGCTGGACATGATCCTGGTCCAGGCCGTTTTACCGCGCCCGCGACAATCCGCCGGTCAGGACAGTCGTTTTTGTGAACATTTCGATCTCCCTTCCCACGAGTTTACCGCGATTGGCCCGGCCTATCTGTGGAATTGGCAACGCCGCTGACAAACGGAAAGCACATGGGCGATCATTCCTCCCTGGCCGGCGCCGCCGAGACCTTCAGGCTCACCTTGCCCTCCCGGGCGAGACCGATCAGCAGGAACGCGACGGAGTCGGCGGAGAGCTGGAGCCCGGCCATCGCCGTGAGATCGACCTCTCCGCCCTGCTCCGTGAGCATCGCCAGGAGCTCCTCGGTGACCTGCCCCGCCCAGTCGTCGAAGAGGGCGCGGAGCTCGGGTGTCGCCCAGGTCGCCATCTCCGCGGCCCGTGCCACCGAGTCGGTCATCATGCGGCACATCTGCATGGGCATCATGCCGCCCTCCTGCATCTGTCCCATCATCTTCTTCATCATCCCCATGGGGTTGAAGCCGCCACCCTGTCCCTGATCCGTCATCCTGCACCTCCATTGTTTTCGTGCCCGTGTGAGCCGGCATCCCCCGCTGCGCTGGCCAGCATGGCGCGGACGGCATTCCCCGACAACTCGTAGTAGACGAACGGTCCGCGCCGCCGCGCTGCCACGAGCCCGGCCTCCCTGAGTACTTTCAAGTGATGGGAGACGAGACTTTGCCGGAGGCCAGAACGCCGCACCAGTGCGCCCACGTGCCGGGGCTCGTCAAGGAGCTCGACGAGGATGCGTAACCTCGATGCATCACCGAGGGCGCGGAAGACGGGCACGAGCCGTTCAATATCAATCATCATTGATATCTATACACGTTGATATCTGTTCTGTCAAGACCCAGGGGGCCGGTAGCTCTCGGACGGCGTCCCATGATGGTACGATGGAGGAGCGTCACGTGGATACATATCACGATTTGCGAGATCGAAGGTTGACGGGAGTGTTCCGATGACTCGAGATAACGACCGCTACGCCCCCTCTCCGCTGGACCGACGGCGGTTCCTCAGGCTCGTGGGAGCGACGGGCCTGGCCGTGGGCCTCGACGGCCTCCTGCCCGCCTACGCTCGCGAGCCGGGAGGGCGGGACGCCACCCTGGACCGGCGGGCCCCGGGCGATCCCATCGACCTGTTCGTGGCCCATCGCGATCTGACGGTCGGTGGCCGAGCGGGCCGGGCCATCATGGTCAACGGCCAGGTCCCCGGTCCCCTCATCCGGCTTTTCGAGGGCGAGGACGTCGTCATCCGGGTCCGCAACGAGCTGGACGAATCGACGTCGATCCACTGGCACGGCATCCTCCTGCCCTTCGAGATGGACGGCGTGCCGGGCGTCGCGTACCGCGGCATCGCTCCGGGGGAGACGTTCACCTATCGCTTCCCCGTCCGGCAGAGTGGCACGTACTGGTACCACAGCCACACCGGGCTCCAGGAGCAGCTGGGCCACTTCGGACCCCTCGTCGTCGAGCCCTCCCGCCCGGAGCCCTTCGCCTACGACCGGGAGCTCGTGATCATGCTTTCGGACTGGACCTTCGAAAACCCGTACAAGGTCCTGGCAAAGCTCAAGAAGATGGGCAGTTACTACAACTTCCAGAAACGCACCCTGGGGGACTTCTTCCACGATACCTCGACCGATGGCTTCGGTGCCACGGTGAAAGACCGCCTGGCCTGGGGCAGAATGCGCATGAGTCCCACGGACATCGCCGACATCACGGGATACACCTACACCTACCTGGTGAACGGGCTGGCGCCCGGGGATAACTGGACGGGCCTCTTCAAACCGGGCGAGCGGGTCCGCCTCCGGATCATCAACGCGGCGACGCAGAGTTACTTCAACTTCCGGATCCCGGGACTGCCCCTGACGGTGGTGGCGGCCGACGGGCAGAACGTCGAGCCGGTCACCGTCGCCGAGATGCAGCTGCCGGTGGCGGAGACCTACGACGTCATCGTCGAGCCCGGGGACCGTGCCTACACGATCTTCGCCGAGTCGATGGACCGCAGCGGCTTCGGCCGCGGCACACTGGCGCCCCGCGCCGGCATGAGCGCGCCGGTTCCACCGCTGAGGAAACGTCCGGTGCGCACCATGGTGGACATGGGGATGGAGATGCCCGGCATGGAGATGGGCGCCGACAAGGCCGGTTCGAAACCCATGCAAGGCATGGCCAGGAAGGGGAAACGTCCCGCGCCGGGCATGGGCGTGTGGTACGGCCCGGTGGTGGGCCGGCACGGACCCGATGACCACGGTCCCGAGAACAGCTCAATACCCACGCTCCTGCGAGATCGCCTTGGCGAGCCGGGGATCGGGCTGGCCGACGTGGGACACCGGGTCCTCGTATACACGGACCTCGAACGCCTGGACGACGACTTCGACGAGCGGCCCGTGGACCGGCACATCGAGCTGCACCTGACTGGCAACATGGAGCGGTATATCTGGGGCTTCGACGGCAAGAAGTTCTCCGAGACCGATCACCCGATCGAGTTTCATAACGGCGAGCGTTTGCGGCTGGTCATGGTCAACGACACGATGATGGAGCACCCGATCCACCTCCACGGCATGTGGATGGAGCTTGAGAACGGTCACGGACGGCGCATCCCGCGCAAGCACACCGTCAGCGTCAAGCCGGCCGAACGGCTCTCGGTGCTGATCTCGGTGGACGCTCCGGGGCGGTGGGCCTTTCACTGTCACCTCCTCTACCACATGGACGCCGGGATGTTCCGCGTCGTGAGGGTGTCATGAGGAGGGGGTGGGCCGTGCTCGCGCGTTGTATCCCCGTCATCCTCGTCCTGGGGTTGATGATTCCGGCCGGCCATGCCGTGGCGCAGACGAAGCCCAACCCCAGCGGGGCTCCCGAAGGATGGCCCCAGCCCATCCACGACAGCCAGATCAACAGCTTCGTCCTCTTCGATCAGCTCGAGTACCGGAACGGCGACGGGCCCGGTGCGCTGGGGTGGGATTTCCTGGGCTGGGTCGGCGGCGATCACGACCGGCTTTGGATCGAGAGCGAGGGCCAGACGCTGACCCGCGGCGGGGAGGGTGAGATCGAGCGGCTGGACGTCCTCTACGGTCACCTCATCGCTCCGTTCTGGGACGTGCAGGCGGGCCTGGGGTATCGGCAGACCTGGGCCCCCGGGCCGGGCGCCCACCGGCTCATGGCGGTCATCGGCATCCAGGGGCTGGCACCCTACGCCTTCGAGGTGGATGCCAACCTGCGGATCAGCGAGGATGCCGACGTGTCCGCCGACGTCCAGGCCACCTACGATCTGTTGATCACCCAGCGTCTCGTGGCCCAGCTCCGCATCGAAGCCCTGTACGCCTTCCAGGCCGTGGAGGAGATGGAGATGGGCACGGGGTTCAACTCCCTGGGCCTGGGCCTGCGCTTGCGCTACGAGATCCGCCGGGAATTCGCCCCCTACATCGGTCTGACCTGGAGCCGGCGCTTCGGCGCGACGGCGGACCTGGGACGAACGAAGGGCCAGGATCCGGCAGATACAGCTGTCGTCGCGGGCCTACGCCTCTGGTTTTGAGCGGGCGGAGAGCACACCGGGGAGATCCGGGGCCGATGGCCCGGTGCGCCGGGGACACCGGGTTGATGGGGGATGGGTTTGGAGGGTATATCATGGATAAGCGGTCAGCATGATCGAGCGTTCGGGCACGGAGGGGACATCGGATGCCACGTTGTACATCCGGCGCCGAGGCCAGGTTTCGCGAGCCCGCGCTCGGGGCCACGGTCCCGCGCGTGCTTGCCGGCGGGTTCGCTGCCGCTGACATCGTCGTGATCTCGCGACGAAAGTCCCCGGGATATGCGGGCCGTTCCACCCGATTGTCCGCGGGAACGTCGCCGTGAGCAGCTTCGTTTTCATGAAGGTGCTGGAGTCAGCGCCCCGCCGGTACGACCGCGGCATGGGGCTCCTTTCCCTCGGGAGAATGGAACGGATCTACCACGCCATCGCTGACGAGGTCGCGGCGCCCGGCCGGCGGATCCTGGACCTGGGTTGTGGAACGGGAGGAGTCGCCCTGGCCTGCGCCGGCCGCGGCGCCACGGTTGTGGGCATCGACGAAAACCCGGAGATGCTCGAGATTGCGCGCGCCAAGTCTTCGCCCGCGGGGGCACCCCCGGTCGAATGGCGGGAGCTCGGCGCCGCCGAGATCGAGGATGCGTTTGCCCCGTCCAGCTTCGACGCCGTCACGGCCAGCTTGGTCTTGAGCGAGCTTTCACCCCTCGAATGCGGCTACGTCCTCCGGACGGTCCATTCCCGGCTCAAGCCCGGCGGGGTTCTCGCCGTGGCGGACGAGGCCGTGCCGGCGGGAAGCCTCCACCGCCTGCTCTGGCGGATGGGCCGGTTTCCCCTCGCCTGTCTTACCTACCTGCTGACCCAGACGACCACCAGGGCCCTGGCGGATCCGGCAGGCCTCGTCAGCGCCGCCGGCTTCGCCGGGATCCGCGAGCGCCGTCTTGGATGGGGAGAGGTCGTCCTCGTCACGGCACGCCGGGAGGAGGCCAGCCGATGAGCGTTTCCGAAATCCTCGCCCGGATCCGCGATACCGTCCTGCGCATGTTCCCACACGCCGCCACGCCTGGATTGATCCCCATCGGGGATCCCGGTCCGGATGCACCCGTGCTGCTGAGCTGCAACTTCACCCTGACGCTCCGCCGCCTGCAACGGGTGCTTGCGGGACGGGATCTCTGGCTACTGGCTGCCGACACCCGTGGCATCAACGTGTGGTGCGCGGCGGGCGGCGGCTACTTGACACACCACCAGGTGATCGCGGCGATCCGGTCCACCGGGATCGACCGGCTCGTCAATCACCGGGAGCTCGTCCTCCCGCAGCTCGCCGCCACGGGTATCGAGCCGCGCCGGGTCCGGGCGGCAACGGGATGGAAATCACGCTGGGGTCCCGCCCGCCTCGAAGATCTCCCGGCGTATCTCGATCGAGGGCTCCGCGTGACGCGGCGGGAACGGCGGATGCGCTTCCCCCTCTGGGAGCGGCTGGAGATGGCCAGCATGTGGGCAGTGTGGACGGCGCTGATCGAGGGCGCCATATTTGCGCTCCTCGGAGGGTGGCAGGTCGGGATTGGTGTCGCAGTTTCGACACTTCTGAGTGTCGGGGGCGTCTTCGCCGCCCTCCCTCACCTCGTGGTCTTCGGCCGGGGCAGGTGGCTGACGTACGCCGGCTTCGCCGTCCTCGGCGCGGGCATCGGGTCCGCGGTGGTCCTTCTCCTGGGGGCGGCCACTCCGCGGGCCGTGGCCCTCGAGGCCATCGGCGCCGTGATTGCCATGGCCGTTCTCTCCATCGACCTCGCCGGAACCACGCCCTGGTACCCGAGCAGCATCAACACCTTCCGCAACTTCGCCCGGATCGATCTCGAGGTCGAGCGGTGCACCGCCGCGGGGGATTGCGTGCAGGTCTGTCCCGCCGAGGTGCTTCGCATGAACGGGCCCCTCCGGCGGGTGACGATTGCAAGGCCCGGCGCCTGCATCCAGTGCGGCGCCTGTATCGTTCAGTGCCCTTCAGATGCCCTGCGTTTCCTCTACCCCGGCGGCAGAATTATCCCGCCCTCCACGATCCGCGAAACGCGGATGAACATGCTGGGACGCCGCACGGTCGAGGTCTGAGGCGACAAGCCGGAAGGCGCGCCGGGGTATCACGAAACCATGGTCAGGGTTCACGTCATCCCGGGTGCGTCCCACCCCCCCAAGATCCTTCGCTGCGGGCCGGTCTCTGGGTTGTCGGAGTGAAGGGGCACGCCCCCGGCTCTCATCTGCGGCCGAAGGGCACCGGATGCCACCGCCCATCTTTGGGAGCGGCGGACGGTCTCGCCCGCCCCTACCAAAGATTGAGATGATCTGGAGTAACCCAGCACCGCTGCAAGCCGACGGCCCGACCGCAGGTCGGGGCACGGCACAGCCACCTTCAATCCGTGCAAGCCGATGCCGAGGCGTAAGCCGAGGCACGGCGCGCAGT
>JAADFN010000080.1 GCA_013152895.1 Acidobacteriota bacterium
ACGATGTGCCTCCCGGAGCTGGTCAGACGGACGGTGGCATCGTTGGACGTTGGGAAATCGTGAACCGGACGTCCCATGAGCCATGCGTCGAGCTCATCGGCAAAGGCGAAGACGGCGCGGCTCCCAGGAATCTTGTGGACTGGCAGGCCGGACATTTCGGCCAGCCGCTGGCACTGGCGTGTCGACCGGTTGATTTTCGTGGCAATGGCCTTCCATCCATCGAGCCGAGTGCGCTGCATCATGGTCCTCGAATCGATCGTACCACCTCTCACCTTCTGTCCAAAATTTGTGAAATGTCGTGAGGTGTCGCCAGATGTCGTGAAGTGTCGTGTCACCGGGTCTTGCACTCGCGTCGCTTAAGAGGGATGTTGAGTGTGAGGACAAACCATAGCAGAGGAGGACATCATGAAGAGGAGATCGTTGGGCGTTGTCATGTCGGTGGTCGTGCTGTTTGTTGCGGCCTGGGGATGGGCTGGGATTCCGGGGACGGATCTGTGGGAGCCATCCCTGGCGCGGACGCCCGGGCAGAACGGGTCGCAGTGGTACGCGACGGTGTGGATCCACAACCCGGGGACCGAGGCGGCCCAGGTAACGGTCATCGTCAGGGATCATTCGAACATGTCGCCGATGCGGCAGACGGTGACGGTGAATGCGGGCGAGACGATGAAGCTCGGGGACGTATTCCAGGACCTGTTCGGGTTGAGCCAGGCGGTTGGGGCGTTGCGGTTCCAGAGCACCCGGAAGGTCGTGGTTTCGGCGCGTTCGTACAACCTGACGGCGGCTGGGTTGGCGGACTCGCAGGGGCAGTTCGTGGCGGGGATGCCGTTGCAGCTGGCGATCGGCTCTGGGGAGAAAACGTCGATTCCTGGGATCACGCAGCCGGCGGACGGGAGCTTCAGGAGCAACTTCGCGCTGGTGGAGACGGCGGGAGGGACGGCGAACGTCCAGGTGACGCTGTACGACCGGGACGGGGTGCAGGTCGCGACGAAGACGTACACGCTTTCGCCGTACGAGCCGATGCAGGTCAGCCTGCACGCGTTTGACTCCGGTGCGACGGTGGACGGCGGGCGAATGGACGTTGAGGTTCTTTCTGGCTCAGGGAAGGTGCTGACCTTCGCGTCCATGGTGGGCAACGGCACGGTGAGCCAGGATCCGTCGACGCTGGAGATGGAGTACGAGCTGACGCAGGGCTCCGGAGGCTCGGGAGACATCACCGCCGTCAACGCCGGTGCAGGTCTCGCCGGTGGCGGCACCTCGGGCGATGTGACGCTGAGCGTGGCGAACAACGGCATCATCTCGGCCATGATCAATGACGGGGCCGTGCATACGGCGGATCTCGCAAACGGGGCGGTGACCTCCGCCAAGATCAGTGGCTCAGGCGCTTCGAACGGTCAGGTGCTCAAGTTCAATGGCTCGGCGGTCACCTGGTCGGCCGACGAACAGGGCGGGTTGACACTGCCATACGAGGGTACCGTTAGCGCGGCGACGCAGCCGGCGTTTGCGATAACCAATACGGGAACCAACGCCGCAATCCTGGCGTCTGGTGTTGTTCTCGGCCTGAGGGGTGAATCCGACTCTGGCACGGGCATCCTTGGGAGGTGTAACTCATCATCGGGATGCACCGGCGTCGACGGCTCGGCATCCGCCCACAGCGGGACGAGCCGGGGCGTATACGGAATTGCGTACAGCCCGGACGGTTATGGCGTCGAGGGGTACAACGACTCCACAACGGGTGACGCAATCGCGGTCTACGGTTCCACCAACAGCTCCTCAGGTACCGCAGTCAGAGGTTGGGCGAGCAGACCCTCCGGGGTGAATTACGGAGTTCTTGGCAAGAGCGAGAGCTCCAGCGGCGTCGGCGTTCGCGGTGAGTCGCCGTACACAGGGGTATCCGGTGCGGCAAGCGGGACCTCGGGCACAACCTATGGTGTCTTCGGCTGGGCGACGTCGCCGGACGGTGTTGGGGTCATGGGCAACAACAACAGCAACGGTTGGGGCGCGGACGGTGTCCTGGGAGAGACCCTTGGCGGAGGAGGGTCGGGAGGCGTCCACGGCAGGGCGCATACTTCGGGGGCCGCGGGCGTGCTGGCCGAGAACGACGCCGGCGGGTTCGCCTTCTGGGGGAGCAGCACCACTGGTATCGGCATCAAGGTCAAGGCGGGCGGCTCCCACCTGGCCGAGCTGTGGGACATCGATGCCGGTAATCTCCGGTGGTACGTTTCGAAAACTGGCGAGGTCTATGCCGACGGGTCTTTCCACTCCGGCGGCGCCGATTTCGCCGAGATGTACCCGGCCAACGGCGAGCTGGCGCCTGGGACGGTGGTCGGTATTGGTACGGATGGGAAGCTCGAGCCGGCGACGGCGCAGCGTGCCGGCGCCGTAATGGGCGTGGTTTCGGCGAAGCCGACCATAGTCGGCGGCGCCGCCATGGAGGTCGAGGGCAACCGGGGCAAGGTGGCGGTGGCGATTCTCGGCATCGTCGATGTCAGGGCTTCGGCGGCCTCCGGTCCCATCGAGCCCGGTGACCTGCTCTGCGCGGGCAGCGAGCCGGGCACGGCCGAGAAGGCCGTCTGGGCCTACCCCGGCACGATCATCGGCAAGGCCCTGGAGGCGTTACCGTCGGGCGCCGGCACGATACGCATGCTGGTGACCCTCCGCTGACAGAAAGTGTACTGGGTCTACCTTGACCCGGTGGCGGGTTCTGAGGTTGGAAAGAAGCACCCGGCGGTCCTCGTTCAAAACGATCTCGCCAACCAGACGGGCACCACGGTGAAGTTGATGAGATATGCGGGGTAGAGCTGCCCAAGTCGCGGGTCGCCGGATGACATGAGATGACGCGATCTGGCGCATCGCAAGCTCTTGCGAATCATGGATTTTGGGTCGATCCTGAAGGCGAGGTTAAAACTGAGCGCAAGCGAACGAGAGGAGGATGCCATGACGAGGAATCGAGTTTGTGTTGGGGGATGGATTGTAGGGTTGGCGATGTTGCTGGCGGGGCTGCCGGTTCTTGCAGGGATTCCGGGGACGGACCTGTGGGAGGCGTCGCTGGCGCGGACGCCCGGGCAGAACGGGTCGCAGTGGTACGCGACGGTGTGGATCCACAACCCGGGGACCGAGGCGGCCCAGGTAACGGTCACTCGTCAGGGATCATTCGAACATGTCGCCGATGCAGCAGGCGGTGACGGTGAGCCCGGGCGAGACGATGAAGCTCGGGGACGTGTTCCAGGACCTGTTCGGGTTGAGCCAGGCGGTAGGGGCGTTGCGGTTCCAGAGCACGCGCAAGGTGGTCGTTGCGGCGCGCTCGTACAACCTGACGTCTGCGGGGCTTGCCGATTCGCAGGGGCAGTTCGTGGCGGGGATGCCGTCGGAGCTGGCGATCGGCTCGGGTCAGAAGACGTCGATCCCCGGGATCACGCAACCTGCGGACGGGAGCTTCCGGAGCAACTTTGCGATGGTGGAGACGGCCGGGGGGACGGCGAACGTCCAGGTGACGCTGTACGACCGGGACGGGGTGCCAGTCGCGACGAAGACGTACACGCTTTCGCCGTACGAGCCGAAACAGGTCAGTTTGCACTCGTTCAGCTCCAGTGCGACGGTGGACGGTGGGCGGATGGATATCAAGGTTCTTTCAGGTTCAGGCAAGGTGCTGACGTTCGCATCGATGGTGGGCAACGGGACGGTGAGCCAGGATCCGTCGACGCTGGAGATGGAGTACGAGCTGACGCAGGGCTCGGGGTCGGGGCTGACGCAGGTTGCGCACGACAGCACGCTTTCGGGTGACGGGACGTCGTCGAGCCCGCTCGGCATCGCCAATGGTGGCGTGACGTCGGCCGCCCTTGCAGACAGCTCGGTGTCGAGCGCGAAGATCGCCAATGGGGCCGTAACAACCGCCAAGATCAGCAGCTCGGGTGCATCCAACGGCCAGGTGCTCAAGTTCAACGGATCGTCCGTCGGCTGGGCCGCCGATGCCAGTGGGCTGACGCTTCCGTGGTCTACCCAGATCTCGAGCCAGACGGTTGCAATGAATGTCGAGAACGCCAAGGGGGTGGCTCTTTCGGGTCATACCGCGGCTGCCGGGGTGGCTGCGGTGAGTGGCCTTACATCGAATGCTTCAAACGGCTCTTTCGGCGTTGTGGGGATAGGCCGTTACGGTGGTGTGGAAGGCCTGGCAACGCTGACCTCGGGCTGGGCCAACGGTGTCAGAGGTGTCAATCGATCGAATGATGGAGCGGGAGTGTACGGAATCTCCAGCGGCAGCAGCGGCACAACCTATGGCGTCTATGGCAAGACCACGTCAACGAGTGGTGGAGCCGCGGGAGTGAGGGGTGAAACGGGTACGGCCGGCGCCGATGTCTACGGAGTTTTTGGGAGCAGCGACAGTCCGTACGGTGTGGGTGTCGCAGGCCGGGCGCCATACGGCGGGATCGAGGGTGAGGCAACCAGCACCTCCGGAGACACCATAGGAATCTGGGGCATTGCCAACTCGCCGGATGGCACGGGGGTATGGGGAACCAATAACTCCACAGGTTCCGGGGCCATGGGCATCGTTGGAGAGACCGGTGGCAACTCGGGTTGGGCCTCGGGAGTTCGGGGCGTCGCAGACGGGAACGCCGCCATCGGCACCACGGGATGGAACCTGGGCTCCGGTCCCGGCCTGTACGCGTGGAGCGAGACCGGCAACGCCCTGATCGTCAAGGGCGCCGGAACCGGGGACCTGGCGGAGATCTACGATCACAGCGCCGGCCAGTTGCGGTGGAAGGTGACCCACACCGGCGACGTGTACGCCGACGGCTCGTTCCACCCGAATGGCGCCGACTTCGCGGAGATGGTACCCGTGCGCGAGAGCGGGATCGAGCCGGGAGACGTGGTGGCGCTCGCCATCGATGGCACGCTCGTGAAAACCACCAGGCCATACCAGGCCGCCGTCGTCGGGGTTGTCTCGACGAAGCCCGGTTACCAGAGCGATCTGTACACGGATGTTCCCACGGGCACGAAGGCAGCACTCGCGGTCATCGGGATTGTTCCGGTCAAGGCCACGGCGGCCAACGGTCCCATTCGTCCCGGGGACATGCTGACGTCTTCGGACATTCCGGGGCGGGCGATGGCCGCGACGCATGTACGGGCCGGTACGATCATCGGCAAGGCGATGGAGGGGCTCGCCTCGGGAGAGGGCACCATCCGCATGCTGGTCATGCTCCGGTGACAGGCCAATGAGGGCCGCCTCCCGGAGGGGTGACCCGGCCCGAAGAGATCCTCCAGTCGTCGTGAGCGGAACGTCATGGTGATGTGCCGATGGAGAGCTCCTTGGGTGTGCTGGGATGCATGGCCGCGCCAGAGAGTTGTAACGATCAAACCGGACGATGTTGCGTGCAGCACGATATCCCTCTTTGTGCCGTTGAGCGGGGCGGGGGAACGATTCCCCCGCCGATCGTTGCCGTGCCGTCAGTAGCCTGCGGAATTGAGACATGACGCCGTCCTCGGCATGGCAATGATCCGTGTTATGATCAAGAAGATGAGAGGGGAGATGAAAGAATGCGCACCACGGTTGTCATACCGGATGAGGTCGTCGATGAGGTTCGCAAGCTTGTCGGCAACGTTCCGTTGAGCCGTTTCGTCCGCGAATCGGTGATCGAAAGGCTGCAAAGGTTGCAGAGGGAGACCCTGGCGGCGGAGATGGTGGCGGGGTACCAGGCCGAGGCCCGAAGACCGTCACTTGACCCTGAGTGGAGCACAACCGAGGCCGAGGGCCTGTAATGCGGCGAGGCGATGTGTACTGGGTCAACCTCGACCCCGTCGTCGGCTCAGAAGTCGGGAAGAAGCGACCGGCTGTCGTCATCCAGAACGATTTCGCCAATCGAACCAGCACCACGGTGACGATCATCCCGGTCTCGAGCAGAGTGGCCCGCGTCTACCCATTCCAGGTGCTGATTCCGGCTGGCGAGGCTGGCCTCTCCAGAACGAGCAAGGTGCTGTGCGAGCAGATCCGGACGGTCTCGAGAGCGCGTCTGCTCGAACCCCTCGGTGTGGTCAGCGAGGAGCGTCTGCACCAGATCCGTGAGGCTCTCGACCGCCATCTGTGGTTCGAGGAGGCCTGAGAAAGCCCGCCGCTGGCCGGGTCACTGGGTACCGCGACGGCAACGCCACGCTTGATAGTGGCCCGAAAGCGGCGGCCGCGGTACACTTTCGCCGTGCGGATCATTGTCAATCCGGCTGCGGCGGGCGGACGGTTGGGCCACGAATGGAAGAAACTCGAACCGAAGATCAGGCGGTTGGGGTTGGAGGCGTCCGTGGTGATGACCGGGGCACCCGGGCATGCGACCGAGCTCGCCATGCGCGCGGTCGACGCGGGCGTGGAGACGGTCGTGGCGGCTGGCGGCGATGGGACGGTGTGCGAGGTTGTCGAGGGGCTGCACCACGCGGGCGGGGGACGGCTGGCGATTCTCCCGCTCGGGACCGGGAACGACGCGGCCCGCACGCTCGGGATTTCCCTCCACCTCAAGGACGCCGTCCGGACGGTCCTCGCGGGACGGACGCGACGCGTTGATGTCCTGACGGTCGACGGGCGCGTCGTGCTCAACGCGATTGGAGCGGGGTTGACGGGCGAGATCAACCGCCGGGCCGCCGCCGTGAAGGTGATGCGCGGGATTGCGGTCTACATGGCGACCGCGGTGGCGTCGCTCTTCAGTTACCGTGCGCCGAGGGTCCGCCTGGAGGCGGATGGCCGCTCGTGGGAAGGAACGATGACGATGCTCGCCGTGCACAACGGCCCGACGACCGGCGGCGGGTTCCGGCTGACTCCCGCCGCCCTTCCCGCCGATGGGCTGCTCGATGTCTGCCTGGTCGAGGGTGTGGGTGTCCTGGGGAGGGCGAGCCGCCTGGTCGCAGGCCTGCGGGGACGCCTGGGCCGGATGCCGGGAACCCTGGAGCTCCAGGTCCCGTCGTTCGACCTGGCCTTCGACGTACCGATCCCGGTGCATCTCGACGGTAACCAGTGGGTGCTCCGCCCCCCGCGCGTCAGCTTCGCCGTGGTACCGGGCGCCCTGGAAGTCGTCGCGGAGGAGGAGAGCTGATCGTGGCCTGGCATCGTGTCCCGGGCGCCCGGAAGATCCTCGGCCCGGCTGCCGTTGCAGGTATGGCGTTTGCAGCCGGGGTGGCAATCCGTCACGGTGCCAGGGTGGGACCGGCGTCGTACGTCCTGGGCTGGATCTGGGGGCTCGTGCTGCTGTTCGCGATGATCGGGTGGGGACGCCTTCTCAACCGGACGTTGCTGGCCGGACGTGCGCTCGGGTGGGGAATGCGGGCCGCGTTGGGTTTGGCGTTGACGGTGATCGTGGGGGGCGTGCTCAATCTCGCCGGTGTGATCTCGCCGGGCGCCGTGCTGGCCTATCTCGCCATTGGCATCGGCCTCGTCTGCTGGCGCGCCAGGTTTTCTCCGGGGGCGCCCAGGAGGGCGTGGCGCCGGTTGGCCGGCGATCCGGCCCTCATCGTGGGGTTGATCCTCGTCGCCGGCTTTGCGTTGATCCAGTACTCGAGCTCGGTGGCGGGAACGATCGACACGGCGAACGCCAGGCCCGCGTTTGACATGCACGACGACGTGGAAGCCTACCTGGTCTTTCCGGAGAAGATGCTCGAAACCGGCTCAATCGGCCGTGAGCCGTTCGAAGCCCGGCGCGTGCTCAGCCTCGGTGGCCAGTCGTTCCTCGACACGATGGTGCTCGCGGCGAGACCCGTCAGGGCGCTGCACCTGGTCGACGAAGGCGTGGCGCTGCTGGTTCTCCTCGGCCTGGTGCTCGGCGCCGGCCGCCGCCTCCACCTTGGACCGAGGCTGGGTATCCTCGTCTTGTTGCTGGTCCTGGCGATGCCGCACCTCCCGATGCGGGGCAACACATCTGCGTTGCTGACCGGCGTGGCCCTCCTGCTCGCCTGGTTCCTGCTCGAAATGGAGCGATCGGGGGACGCCCCCGGACGGCGTTTTGGCGAGTGGGTGCTCCTCGCCCTGCCCGCGGCGGCGGCGTGCGCCGTCAAATCGACGTTCATCCCGTTCGCCGTGCCGTTCTTCCTCCTGCTCACCCTCGCCGATCTTGCGAGCCGGGGTGATCGCCGGCGCGCCATCATCGAGGCGGGCACCACGGCGGGGCTGATCGTTGCGTTCGTCTCACCGTGGATGCTCTCTGCGTACCTGTCGTCCGGGACGCCGCTCTACCCGGTCCTGGGACGGGGCTTCCTCGGCGCGGCCTCGAACCACGGTTTCCCCGCGGTGAAGGGTCATTTCCAGCTCGCTGCGGTCGATGTGATCCGTGCGGCGTGGAAGCACGTTTTCGTGCTGTGGCCGGTGGCATTCCTCCTCGTCTTCGTGACGGACCATCGGCGGAGACGTCCGGTGATCGCCCTGGGCGCGGCCTCGGCCGCTGCAGCGATCCTCTACGTGCTCCTCGGAGATCCGAACCTCAATCACAGCCTGACGCGTTACGTGTTCCCGATGCTGATGCTCTCACTGACCGGCGTCGAGCTGGCCGTGCTGGAGGGAGCCGAGAGGCTGCGCGAGCACGGTCTTCGCCTGGCTGCAATTGCCGGGGTGGCGGTGGCCGCGGTTTTCTTCATGGGCGCGGCAGCTCAAGCGAGGGGGATGGGTGACCAGATGCTCGTCAACATCGGCCGGGGCGTCGTGGGGAGACCGTTCGTATCCCAGCGTGAACGGACCACGATCGAGAAGCTTCAGCGGGCTCTCCCCCCGAAGGCCACGGTGCTGGCCACGCTGCGGACGCCGTTTCTGCTCGATTTTGCCCGCAACAGGGTGCTGATCATGTCGCTGCCGGGCTTTTCGAGCCCGCCCCCGGGTCTCCCGATCGACGGTGGTGCCGGCGGGGCCGTCTCACGGTACCTCCTGGCGCACGGCGTCCGGTTCATCGCCTACGGCGGCGTGCGGAGCGTTCACGATCTCCTCGAATTGACGGCGTTCGACATCCGGGCGCGCTACCCGCGTTCGAAGATGCGGTGGGCGATGTTGACGTACCACGAGCTCTTCCGGAAGATCATCCTCGAGCTCGCCGTCTCCCGGAAGGTGCTCTACGCCGATGGCCGGCGCGTCGTGCTCGACCTGGCGACTCGTGATCACGCCGTCGTTCCAGGAGCCGTGCCCGGCCGGCGCGGGTTCTA